>NZ_JACRSE010000005.1:300000-462308 GCF_014281055.1 Fluviispira vulneris
TAGAAACATTAAATAATCAATGTAACGATTTTGTATTAGAATCTCTTCTAAATGATTCGAATGATAATATCAATTTTAATCAATTATATTTTAATTCTCGTAATGCTTTTATGGAATTCAAAAAAATAGATGACAATCTAAAATTATTAAATAATAATATTATGAAAATATCTCTTGAAATCGACAATTTTAAAAGCAGAGAAAACAACCTAAAACTCGAAGTTTATAATTTACAAAACAAATTAGAAAATATAACAATAGAATTGTCAAAATATTTAGAAGGTGAAAACCCGGACATTTTTGAAGCAAATTTATTCTGTAAAATTGAGGAAAACGAAAATATATTAAAAAATGCTGAGAATTTGTTTGCAGAATTTAATAATAAAATCTCAATCCTCAAATTTTCAATTGAAAATTTAACAAATATTCACGAAAATATAACTTTTGAGGCAAATGAACTTAGCGAAAAAATTGAATATGAACTTATATCAATTAAAATTCTAACAAGAGAAGCCGCTATATCTCTCAATATTCCTGAAGACTTCAATATTAATTATACAAACTTAAAAAATAAGCTTGAAATTGAAAAAATCTCTTTAAAAGAAAATAAAATGCAAAGAGAAATTGATCTTAAAGAGCATATTTTAAAAAATCCATTTCAGAATATTCATGAAAATTTACAATCATTGCAGGAGAAAAAAAATGTTTTGGAACAAAACATTTTAAACAAGAGAAACGAATACACAGAATTACATGCAAAAATAATTAACAATAATCTAAATAAAGCAAAGATCTCAAGCCAAAAAAGTGAACTTGAAAAAATACAAGTTGAATACAATACTTGGCTTAAACTACACCAACTTATAGGTATTGGCGAAGGAAATCAGTTTAAAAAATTTGCACAAATTTTAAATTTAGAAGAACTGATAACAAAAGCAAATGCACACCTGGCCCGTTTTGAAAAGCGATATTCTCTGGCCCCTGCTCTCGACGCAAACGGTGTTCCACGCCTCGCTTTTGCAATTAAAGACGGTTATCATGCTGATGAAGCACGATCCTTTAAAACATTATCAGGTGGTGAAACTTTTTTAGTTTCGTTAGCTTTGGCGCTGGCGCTTGCTGATTATCGATCTGTAAAAATGCCTGTAGAAACCATTTTACTCGATGAAGGCTTTGGAACGCTTGATCCCTCCACTCTACAAACTGCTATGAGTGCTCTTGAGTCACTCCACTCAACAGGCACTCAGGTAGGCATTATCAGCCATGTGGAGGTGCTCAAAGAGTCGATTCCTTCACGTATAATAGTAGAAAAACTTGGGAATGGGCATTCTACATTAAGAGTTGAAGTTTAGGACAAGGATAAAAAATGAATATCAATGAATACTTGAATAAAAAAATCATTTCGAGAGCCTGGTTACCTGGTTTTGGTGTGTTTGAACGAGAAGTGAGGCGTTTTTTTGCTGTGCCCGCACAGACAATTCTCGCCCCGTTTGGCAGCTCCATCCTTTATTTTGCCCTATTTGGTCTATCAATTGGTAAGCTACTCGCTACAGGCCATAACTCAATTTTAACCCATGGTTTTAATTATATTACATTTTTAATTCCAGGCATTATGGCTATGGAAATTATCAACGCTGCGATCCAAAATCCAATGAGCAGTATTATGATTGCAAAATGGACCGGAACTATAGTCGATATGCTCATGGCGCCTCTGTCACCATTTGCAATGTGGCTTGCTTTTGTCTCAGGTGCTATTATCAGAGCACTTATCGTTGGTATTGCTGTATTTTTATCAGGGGCATTGTGTGCAGGAAATTTTATTTTCTTTAATCCCTTTCCTTTAATATTGGCAATTATTCTGGCAGTCGGCATTTTTGGTAGTCTCGGAATTGCCGCTGGAGCGATATGCAAATCATGGGAACAGATCGGAGTTATTCTTTCATTTATTGTTCAGCCTCTAGTCTTTTTCTCTGGTGTTTTTTTCTCATTTAATTCTTTTCCAGAATGGATTCAACCAATACGTTTTTTTAATCCAATTTTTTATATTGTGAGCATGTTTCGTTATTCTATTTTAGGTGTTTCAGACACAACTCCTCTCATTTCTTATGGGATATCAACTGTCTTTTTAATTATTTCCTCTATTTTTGCCATAATCGTGTTGAAATCTGGTTTTGGTTTGAGGTCGTAAAATGTTAAATCAATCAATTGCAATAGAATTAAAAAATGTTTCTAAAACCTATAAAATGCCAAAAGGTGATTTTTTTCAAGCATTAAAACCTCTAAATTTAACCATAAAAAGCGGTGAGTGCTTTGCATTATTAGGTCATAATGGAGCCGGTAAAACAACTATAATAAGTTTACTTGCTGGCGTAAACAAACCCACAACGGGTGATGTTTTTATCAATGGTTTGAGTGTAACAAATCAATCTGAAAAAACAAAACGTATGATTGGTGTTGTTCAACAGGAATTAATTGCTGATTCCTTTTTTAATCTACCGACGATGCTAAATATTCAAAGTAAATTATCTGGTGTCATACCAGATAAACATTGGATAGATTTTTTATTAGAAAAGTTACAACTCCAAGAACATATAAAAAAAACAACTCGAGAATTAAGTGGAGGTATGAAGCGGCGCATGATGATTGCTCGTGCTTTAGTCCACAAACCGAAAATTCTAATCTTAGATGAGCCGACTGCCGGGGTTGACATCCAACTCCGGCAAAGTATGTGGAAATTTATTGAAGAACTCCATCTCAATGGTTTGACAATTATTCTGACAACTCATTATTTACAAGAAGCTGAAGAATACTGCAGCCGTATTGCAATTATGAAAAGTGGAGAAATTGTAACTTTAAAAGAAAACAAAGAACTTCTCTCCCTTGGCGGTAAGCATAAAGTTTCCTGTCTTATTGAAGTGCCAAATGTTCATCAATGGCTCGCTAAGCACTCAGCATTCCTAAAAGAAAATGCAATCGGGTTTGAACCTGTTAAAAAAGTTTCAAATAGCACGGGAGATCTCAAAATCTCTCTCAACTATGAAAAGGGAGAAATGTCTTCTTTTTTAGCATCTTCAAAAAAACTGAATGAAATTTCTCACAAACTTTCCTTGAAAATTTCAGAAATATTTACAGAATCTCCAGGTCTTGAAGAAGTTTACATGAAAATCAATGAAGGAGATCTCAAGATCTAACCCCACCCACCGATAAGCTCTTAGACTTAGTATAGGAGCTTAAATTTATGAAAAATTTTCGTATATTTTATGTTTTTACCTCTCTTTTCATAGTTTCCTGTGGGAAAGAAAAATCGGATACTCCGGATAGCATGAGCGCTAACCGTCTAAAAGCATTTGGTACTTTCAGTACTAACATGCAGAAAGCAAATATAGATGGGGACTTCAATCGCCTTGATTCCGTTGGGAAAGGCTTCAAAAGTATCACTGGGGTATCTGCAAATCGTTGTTTAGAAAATCAAACATCTTATTTCACTTTAGATCCATCTGCAAATATTGATTATCAAACAGACTTAAGCCAACAACAGCTCCTCAATAAAATTGGTGTGGGCGTAAGCGCAACAATTCCGGTAAATGTGTCCGGAGTGCCCGTTACAATTTCACCTGAAGCAAGCTACGCAAGAGAAGCAAGCGTTGATAACCTTTCCCGTACAGGAACAGTGACTATTAAAATAGTTAAAGGAAAATATTCATTAGGAAAAATCAATCCTGCAAATCCATATAAAATAAATGACAAATACGCACAAAGTCTCAATAATAGTACCGGCGAATTCTTTGCACTTTGTGGAGATAGAGTGATTTCTCAACAAAATGCTGAAGCTAGTTTGGTTATTACAACAGTCTTTCGTTTTAACAACTCACAAACCAAAAGCACATTCGATGCTTCATTAGGGGCAAAAATACCAATTCCTTTCAGCTTTGGTGGTAAAAAAGCTGATTTGAAAACCGGTGACAAAACAGAAAGCAAAAAAGTGGAATCATCTCCAAATACTGAAGTGAAAACTGCAGATGCAAAGAAAACAGATGATTCAACAAACAGCTCAACTGCAAAAAAAGATGAATCTTCTCCTACAACAGAGCCTAAAACAGAAGAAAAACCTAAAGGTAAAATCGCAGGAGTTATTGATAAAGTCAAAGAAAGTGGTGCAATCGATAAAATAAAAGAAATGGTAAGCCCTTCTAAAGAAGGTGGCGGAGGCGGTGGAGGAATGGCACCAGAGTTGAAATTAAAATTTTCAACTATGAGCCAAGAAACTCTAAAAAATGTTTCCATCGAAGTAAAAGCAATACAAATTGGGGGAGATCCACGCGATTTACCAAAAATTATTGCTACAGCTTGTACACCTGCTGATATGAACAGCTGTGATAAGATGTTTGCCGAAATTCAAAATTATGCAGCAAATAGCTTCCCTGAGCAATTGGAAAATATCAGTACATATACTGATGAATCAAGCAACAGTAAATTCACCCGTGGTGGATATGTAATTACTAAATATAGTGATTTAGAAATTGCTGATTCATCAGGAAGACTTTTAAGTGATTCATTTAATAAATACACTCAAGACAGTCAAAGCTTTATCAATTTAAAACATGATATTAGTGATGAAAGTCAAAGAATTGTAACAGAATATAACTTTGCTCAAGGTATTAAAAATAAATCTTCATTTGAGAGCTTAACAATAGATGAAAAAGAAACTGTTAGAAAGGCAATTAATCTCACCCAAAGAGAAGAAGAATTAATCCAATATGTTTCAGACACATGCTTCCAAAATAAAGCAAATTGTCAAAATAGTTTCAATGAATTCAAAAATACATCTAAAGAACAAAAAGATAAAGTTCGTTATCTCACAGCGGATTTAAATAGCATAAAAGCTTGGAATTTAATAGCATCTACTGAAGCGAATTGGAGACCAGTAAGATACATACTTGGCATTTATTCTTCTGATAGAATGACAAGTGACTTTTTCTCACCAACAAATTTACGTGGTTATAAGAAATTCTTTATTAAATATGTAAGCAATAAAGAACCAAATAAAGGCTATAAAATTACAAGTGAAAATTCTAATGGAATTAGATTGAATACATCTTTCAGATGCTACAACTGGTTCAGCGATGCGATTGGTACACTTTGGCTCCATGAAAGAGCGCCAAATGAAACAATTGATCTCGGTAAAGGAGATGAACTTGTAAATCGCTGTGGATCAAAAACTGCATTTGCATGTACATTTAATAGTGATTTACAAAAAATAAGTCCATTCATAATTCAGATTTGGGCAGAGTGATCTTAATAAACTTTTATTAAATCATTATTTGAAGGCAGAGTTTTATAACTCTGCCTTCTTTTATTTAACGACAAACAGCACAAGGCCCGATGACCAAGCCATTCCAACAGAATGGACATCACTTAAGTCTTTTAAACTTTCATAAACATCTTCTAAATTTTTAGTATGTTCTTCCGTCCAATAGTCTTGAGGGAGCATATCATCTATAATATAAAATCCGCCTGGTTTTAATAAATTAAGAGACTCATTAATGAGATCGTATTTTCCAGGAAACGCATCTGCAAAAATAATATCAAACGATTTAGGCTCTTGTTTTTTTAAAAAAACAAATCCGTTTTCATGAATAAGTTCAACGCGTTTATCACCAATAAATGCCTCGCGGGCTATGGATAGTACTTTATCATCACAATCGACACTTAAAAGCTTGGATTGATCATCCATTCCTTCTAAAATCCAAGCTGCGCCATGTCCCGTGCCCGTTCCAAGTTCTAAAAATCTACCTCTTGGCTTTGAAGCGGCCAATAGACGGAGTAGAGCGCCTGTTTGTGGATGAGAAGACCTGTCAAAACCGATTTCTTTTGACTTTCTTTTGATAAACGAAATTATTTCTTGAGCATTGCTCTTGTTAAAATTCTCTAATTTAATATCCATTAAGCATACTCCATGAAACATATTCTAGATGAATTACATTATTTAATTTGAAATTCTGATTATAATTTAAAATAAATTATAATACGGCTATTGAAATACAAATACATTAGGTTCTTCATTCTGTCAAGAAGAGATTATACGTAAGGGTTTATAATTACTTTTGATTTTAAAAAATTTAAATATTTCATATGTAAAATAAAATTTTTATAAATTTATTATTTTATTCAATGTTATTAAACACAAAAACTAGATAATCGCACAGCCGCATTCCTGCCAATTTTGCTTTAGCAAAAACTTTTTATTACTGAAAAATATTTTTTAGCATATAGATCCCATGTTATTTTAAAAAGCTCTCTCTCTTTGAAAGGAATTTCAATGCGATTCACATTTCCGCCTCATAATAGCCAAGAAATCAATGCCAAAAAAGTGCCTAAACCTAAAGAAAATCTTTTTATTTCAATCATTTTTAATGTCATCATTCCATTTTTTATCTTGAATAAGATGAGCTCTACTTTTGGCGCAGTAAATACTTTTTTTATAGCTCTGGCTTTTCCTCTAATTTATGCAGTCTACGATTTAGTTCGAAGAAAGCAATTAAATCCTATTTCAATTCTTGCTATAGTGAGTATTGTGATTAAAGGAATTTTTGTTATCTATAAAGTTGATGGCTTTTGGTTTGCAGTAAAAGAAGCCGCTATACCATCCGTACTTGGAATTATAACAATTGTATCTGTATGGATCGGTCGCCCCTTGATTAATTATTTTATATATAATGAAAATATTTTTAATATTGAACTTCTAGAAAGTAAACTCAAAGAAAATAATTCAGAGTCATCATTTAAAAAATTAATTTGGCAAGTCACCTTTATTTTAGGATTTGCCTTTTTCCTAGGCGGAATCTTAAATTTCTTTTTAGCGCTCAATATTATTGTCAGTCCAGCTGGAACCGAAAGCTTTAATAAAGAAATAGCTGAAATGACTTGGAAGGGTTATCTCGTTGTGGCTTTACCAAAAACTCTTATTACCATATTTGGGTTATGGTGGTTTATAAAAAGATTAAAAGTCATTACAGGATTAGAAGTTAGCAAAATATTAAAGACTGAGTGAAACAAATTCTTTATGTAATATTTGAACAGCTTTATTGATATATTCTCTATATATAAGACAGCCAATTTTTATTTCAGATGTTGTTACAAGTAAAACATCGATATTATTTTCAGCTAGACAACGAAACATGCGCGCAGCAACACCTGCATGAGTGCGCATGCCAACACCTACAATCGAAATTTTTGCGACATCATTATGAACGCTCAATTCTAGATTTTTAAATTGATTTTTTAATACTTCAATAGATGCAGAACAGTCGGACTGCGCAACAGTAAAGTGAAATTTGTTACCTTTTTCACAGACAATCTGATTGATAATATCAACATTGATTTTTTTCTCTGCAAGAGTTGTAAAAACATTTGCCAAATTAAATTGAGGATCCTTTGAAGGGCCTGCAATGATCCATGATTCATTTTGACTTGCAGCGACACCTGACACAATTTCGCCTTCTAAACTAGACTCTGACAATACCATTTCTGTTCCTTCATCTTGACTGAAAGTATTTTTAACTACGAGTTTAATTCCCCATTTTGCCGCAAGTTGTACACTTCTTATATGCAAAACTTTTGATCCTTGACTCGCCATTTCAAGCATTTCTTCATAATTGATTTTTCGGATAATATGCGCATCGGGACATATGCGAGGATCAGTGCTAAAGACCCCATCAACATCTGTATAAATCACGCATTCTTTCGCACCGATGCCCGCAGCTATGGCTACGGCCGATGTATCAGAGCCACCACGCCCAAGCGAAGTCAATTGTCCATCCTCTGTTACGCCCTGAAATCCAGCTATAACTGGCATTTTACCTTCTTGAATAGCAACTTGGATCGATTCACCATTTACCTTTAAAATACTTGCCTTAGAAAACTGAGCATCGGTTAAAACCCCTGCTTTTGGAGCCAGCATAGGAGCAGGCTCGATACCTCTTTTTCGCAGAGCTAAGCTCAGCAAGGAAACGGCTACTTGCTCACCACTTGCAACCAACATGTCATATTCTGGAACATCGATTTTAGAAGTGATTTTATTTGCTAATTCAACCAATCTATTGGTCTCACCTGCCATAGCTGAAACCACAATGGCAGAGGGTTTTAGTCGAAGACAGATCTCTGCCACATGCTCAATGCGCTCCACTGAACCCATACTTGTGCCACCAAATTTGAAAACAGGACCAACTGGTCTCTTTTTTTCTTGGCTGAGCATTTCTGTTGAGTTTAAATTCATAAAAACTCCTTTTTATTGAATATTTGACATAACATAAGACTGTTTGATTGTCAGTTCATGAATTAATCAATTCATTATTGACTCTTATTTATTTTCATGATTTATATAAAGCAGCGCCGATTTGAAAATCAGCTTGCGGGCGCTTTTATTTTACAAGGTAAAAACAGCTAAAGCGGGAATAACTATGCTTCTTATTTTTTCTTTCTATAATCAATCCCAAAAATCACAAATGCACATCTTAAAAAGAATTCAGATATTTGTCTGTTGTTGTTACATGCAAATCATTTATTATTAATTGAATTCATTTTTTCTTTTTTAGCTTTTTATTATTTTTTATTAGGTAAAATTTATGATTAAACTCCTTGGTATTAAAAAATATTTTAACAGCAAGCAAGGTCTTGTGCATGCACTGAAAGGCATTGACCTTGAAGTTTCAAAAGGTGAAATTTTTGGAATTATCGGGAAAAGCGGTGCTGGCAAAAGCACCCTTCTGCGCTGCGTTAATCTACTTGAACGCCCAAGCGAAGGAGAAGTCCTCGTTGACTCTGTTTCTTTATCAAATCTAAAGGAAGCTGAATTACGACTTGAACGCAGAAAAATCGGCATGATTTTTCAACATTTTAATCTTTTATCTTCTGCAACTGTTTTTAAAAATATTGCACTTCCTTTGCAGCTCGCAAACATAAGTAAAAAAGAAATAGAACAAAGAGTTAACTATTTATTAGAAGTTACAAGCTTAAAAGATAAAAAAGATGCCTATCCAAGCCAATTAAGTGGTGGACAAAAGCAAAGAGTCGCTATCGCTAGAGCATTAGCATCGAATCCTAAAGTCCTATTGTGCGACGAAGCAACATCAGCTCTCGATCCTGAAACAACAAAATCTATTTTAAATTTATTAAAAGAAATCAATCAAAAATTTAATTTAACTATTCTTTTAATCACTCATGAAATGGAAGTGGTAAAAGCTATTTGCGATAAAGTAGCAGTAATAGAAAATGGAGAAATAATCGAGAGTTCATCGATGGTAGAGCTTTTTAGCAAGCCAAAAACAGCTTCAGCCAAAGCACTCGTCAGTTCAGCTTTTCACATTTCTTTGCCTGAAAGAATTGAAAGACAACTGCAACCAGAACCAGGAATAGGCTTAAACCCAATTTTAAAATTCGTATTTGTCGGTGAATCATCAACCGAGGCTATTATATCAGCTCTCGTAGTCAAATTTAATCTCCGCATAAATATCTTACAAGCACATCTTGATGTCGTTAGTAATTCACCGATGGGAATTATGCTTTGTCAGATTCACGGAGAACAAAGTAACATACAAGCGAGTGTTCATTATTTAAATTCAACAAATATTTCTACTGAGGTTATTGGATATGTTTCAGGAAACATTAAGTCAATTGCTTGATTCCACTGTGGCCACAATTGTTATGGTAGCTATATCGGGATTTATTGCCTTTATTCTTGGCTTACCGATTGCAATCGGTTTAACAGTCACTGCAAAAGGCATGTTTTATGAAAATATTGTTATTCATAAAATATTTAGCAGTATCGTTACAGTTGGCCGGTCAGTGCCCTTTGTTATTTTAATGGTCGCTATTATCCCTTTCACGCGCTTTATTGTCGGTTCATCTATTGGCACGGCTGCAGCGATTGTTCCCTTAAGCGTAGCTGCTGTACCTTTTTTTGCCCGCATCGTTGAAGGAAAGTTTGCCAGTATTAACCAAGGGTTGATAGAAGCAGCCCAAGCTATGGGCTGCTCACCATTTCAAATTATTTATAAAGTTCTTCTGCCTGAAGCTGTACCTGGAATTGCCAATTCCTGCACAATTCTCTTGGTCAGTCTCGCTGAATACTCTGCCATGGCAGGCGCTGTGGGAGGCAGTGGCCTTGGTAATATGGCAATCCAATATGGCTATTATCAATTCGATACGCCTGTCATGATGCAAGCTCTTGTTGCCCTTGTTCTTTTAGTACTCATCATTCAATTTACAGGCGACTTTATCACCCGTAAAATTTCTCACCACTCAATTTGATTTGAAGGAGTTATATTTATGAGATCTATCAAGCTATTAGGCCTTTTATCAGCACTTGGATTTGGATTCACCTCACTGAGTTCGGTTTATGCAGGAGAGTCCATTAAGGTAGGAATTTCTGCAGGTCCTTCTGTTCAAGTCCTTAATGTTGCTAAAAAACTTGCAAAAGAAAAATACGACCTCGATCTTAAGGTAATCACTTTTGCGGACTATCAAATTCCAAACGAAGCATTGAATTCAGGAGATATCGATGCAAATATTTTTCAAACTCGATCCTTTTTAAAACAAGCTATTTTGAAAAAGAATTATAAAATTGTCGAAATTGGACAAACTTTTATTTATCCAATGGGGATTTATTCGAGAAAAATAAAAAGTATTTCCGAAATTGGTGAGAATGCCTCTATCGTAATACCAAACGATTCAAGTAACCAGGGCAGAGCTCTTATTCTTCTGCAAAACGCGAAGCTAATAAAACTTAAAGATGGCGTTGGAGAGACCCCAACACCACGAGATATCATTGAAAATCCTAAAAAACTTAAGATTCAAACAGTTGATGCTGCTCAAGTTGCCAGATCCGTACAAGACGTAACAGCAGTGGTTTTAAACAATGATTTCGTACTTAATGCCAAATTCAAACCTTCGGATGCACTTTTTAAAGAAAATCCAGAAAGCGCTGAACCTTACGTCAATATAATTGTTGTAAAAGAATCTGAAAAAGGTAAGAAAGAATTTAAAGAACTTACAGCGGTTATGAACTCTGCTGAAGTTCTTAAAGAAACAGAAAAACTCTTTCCTGGAGCTGTTAAGGCATGGAAATAGTTTTGCTTTAAGAATACTTCAATTCTTGTTTTAAAGATCTGCTCCCTTTCTTTAAAACAAGAGTTTTTTTGTGAGGAATATTTTATGGGATTGAAGCGCATTTGTCTTATTTTAACAGGTATTCTTTTTCCAAGTTTGGCTCACGCCGAGGCTCCTTTAGGCTCTAGAAACAACCCTTTAAAAATAGCAATTATACCTCAAGCCCAGGCAAGTAAGGCCATCGAAAACGCCAAACCCGTCATCAAATGCATTGAACAAAAAACCAAACTCTTTATTCAAGTCGAAGTGCCAAATAGTTATATTGCCGTAACAGAAGCACTCGGATCTAAACAAGTGGATGTCGCTTTTAGCAATATTCTTGGTTATTTTTTAATGGCACAAAATTATGGAGCAGAGGCTCTTTTTAAAGTTGCACGCTTTGGCACAACCGATTATCAATCCTTCCTTATTGTAAAAAGTGATAGTAAAATAAAATCATTCTCAGACCTCAACGGTAAATCTTTTGCGTATGGGGATGCCGGTTCTTTAACTGGCTATATCCTACCAAAGCTTGAAATGAAGAAAAACAAAATCAATTTCTCACAAGAACTTCCTACAGGTAGTATGGATGCTTCTATTATGGCGCTGATGCAAGGCAAGGCTGACGCTGCAGCTGCATTTTTCAATGACCCTGACCCAAAAACGGGAAAAATTCGCGATGCACGAGAACGTCTTCTCACCATTTATCCCGATATTGTACAAAAAACAAACATCATCTGGAAATCAGAGCTTATTCCAAATGAACCTGTAGTTATTCGCAAAGGCATCCCAAAAGAAATTAAAGATAAATTAATTGCTTCAATGCCTAGCTGTATGCGTGAACACGCTCTGCTCATCAATGATATTGATGATCTTTTACCGATCCTTGAAAGCGACAATAGCTATAAAGATCTTATTGAAACACTAAAAAAGTCAGATCTCGACGTAGCTAAAGTGTTAGGTAATACTAAGAAAAAATAATGAAACAGCAACTCACTCAGCTTCAATCGTTTGAGAGGATTTATTTATGTTAAACAAAAGATTTTTATTTGTTCTATTTGCACTCTTTTCAATGACCAGTTCAAATGCAGCAGAATCAAATTCAAACACAAAAGCTACTTCAGAAGTCAAACTTGGCACACGCAATAATCCATTTAAAATTGCGATTGTTCCCTCTGGACAAGCGGCAAAAGCACTCGACAGCGCAAAACCTGTTGCCAAATGTATCGAACAAAAATCGAAAATATTTGTCGATGTCCAAGTCCCAAATAGCTATATAGCCGTAGTTGAAGCCATTGGTGCGCAAAAAGCCGATCTCGCTTTTGGCGATATCGTTAGCTTTTTAATTGCAAAAAAACGCTTTAATGCAGAACCATTCCTCGAAATCACTCGTTATGGCTCTACAAGCTATCAATCCGCTATTTTTGTTAAAGCAAATTCAAATATAAAATCAGTCAGTGATTTAAATAACAAGAAATTTGCATATTCCGATGCCAGCTCTGCATCGAGCTATATTTACCCAGCAATTCTTATGAAAAAGAACAACAAAAAGTTCGCACAAGAACTTGCTACGGGCAGTATGGATGCCTCTATTATTGCACTTATGCAAGGACAGGTTGACGCAACTGCTGCATATTATAATAATAAAGATCCAGTTACTGGTAAAGAAAATGATGCGCGTGTGCGTGTAGAAAATATCTATCCAAACATCTATAAAGAAACACGGATTATTTGGCTCTCATCCCTTATTCCCAACGAGCCTGTTTATTTAAGAAAAGGTGTGTCTGAAGATATCAAACAAAAATTAGCTGTTGCTATTCCTGAATGTATAAAGGAATTTCCTAAGTATATAAACAATATCAGTGAACTGAATCCTATCACTGCGGACAATAAAAACTATGAAAATTTTGTGAAAGAAGTGGAAACTTCTGGACTTGATATTTCAAACATATTTAGTAAGAAATAAATACTGATTTTTACATAAGTACATCAGTCTAAAGAAACGACTAGATATTAATCTTATTAATTAAATTCATATTTATTTTACATAGCTACATCAATTTTAATATTGTTTGAACAGTTTTCAGGAAAATAATTTAAAAATAATATTTTGGCTAATAAAGTAGAATTTTTATCCGGTCTATAATGTCCAGAATAATTATTAATTTTAGTGAATTTTTTCAATCTTATATCAAAATATGCTTTCCCAGCTGATATCACCGGCTGATAATTATTAAGAGCTGCATGAGAAGAGACTTTAATACCATTATATGCAAAAATTTCAAAACCATCTTTATTCCAAGTGTTCGTATCAGGTGTAGTATAATTGTTATCATGCCCAAAGATGATTGCACCAGATTCATCAATTACAAACCTATAATAAATCGATCTTTTAAAGTTTATAATGTCATTCACAGTAAGTCTCTCTGGAATTGCAAAATTAAATACTCTTGATTGAGCATCTTCTAGAAGCGTTTCATGAGTATTAAATTTTTTAGACGTTTTAAGAAGGAGACTTCGCGTCTTATGAGTTAAAGAATTGAATCTCATAAGCTCATTTTCTGCAAATTTTAATAATAAGTTAATATCCATATTTAATGGCGAATCAAATTGATAATTTTTAATCACACTTTGCGTTGAATTCTTTGCTGAATATGTGATTAAAAATGTAACCAAATGAAGTAAATATTTGTAGTAATCTAAAGTACTTTTCTTTCTTGAAAAGGAAGAATTTTTGTGTATTGCATCAAAAAGAATTGATTGAATTTGAGTTATTTTTTCTATATTTAATATTTGGTCATTTGTTAAGGCTTTTAAATAACGATTATATATTATTGAAATATTATTGGGTAAATATTTTGTTTTACCATTGGATAAAGTTGTTTTAGTCCCACCTAAACCCATAAATCCTACTTCAAAACGCCCATTTTCAACTTTGTGCTTAATTTGATCAAGAATATCTCCAACTGTAATCATTTCTTAGTCCTCAATTACTTTAATTTTAAATATCAAAAAATAATGCTATCATGATCAGCATCAATTAAGTCTAATAATTGATTTTGTAAAATTTTATAAAAATAAAAAAATTATATCTATTTAGTAATAATTTTATTTTATATTATTCATATTACTTATTTTTTTGAAAAATAAGTAATCATGAAATAGATAACCATAAATAATAAAATGTGACAAGCATGCACTAAAAATTTTAGCCTTAATGAGCTCTACTTAAAGAGAAAGATTAAACTTTAAAGCCATTTAAACCTAGAAATAAATAAAGATTGAGCATGTATTTTGAAGACACTATAAAATTTCTCGAAATGATACTTCTCAATCCTTCTTCGCAATAGGAAAAAGAAAATCGAGAGGGGAGGTTCTTAATCTCTTTAAAATAGCAGCTCTCACACGTTTTCTCCCTAAACTTTGTACTTTTCGAGCTCGAATAGCCACTGAAAGTGCAAGTGAGAAGCTCACAACCACGTTTAAAAAGCCGATAGCGACAATACCTAAACAGGCAAAAACTACATCAATCGTTTCGAAATCTGTAAATCCAAGTGAAGAAAGTGCAAAAGCAAATGAACCCGTTGATAAAGTAACGTGTCTGACTTCAAGTGGTATACCAAAAAACATTCCAAAGACGGGTGTCATACCAAGTAAAAATCCCAATGAGATATTACCGCCAAATCCAGAGATATTATGGACAAAATACGATGATAATTTACTAGTATTTCGTTTTCCCATAACATATATAAGACGTTTATTATTCGCAATCGCTTCGGGCAGTCTTCTATAAATAAACCAATTTTGTACCCAACCGGCAATTATACTAGATACCCAAAGTAAAAATCCAGTAAATATTGCATAAAAAACACTTGGACCAAAAATAGAAATTGAAAAGATAGAATTAATTGCTTTATCTTCACTGATAAAATGAGTACCTGTGATTAATTTATAAATAAAATCAATCAATAGACTTATTGGAAAAACCAAAGCTAAGTTGCCAATAATGGCCGCAAATTGTGAACGAGTTAACTTAACAACTTCATCGACAAATTCTTTTAAAGATTCTTCATCATATGTATTGTTTAATTTTCCAGCCATACAAGCAGCAGTCATTGAAGGCTGTTTTGTTGCAACAGTAAAGCCAAGCATTTGGATAAAAACAAATGTACTTGCATAATTAACTGAAGCAAAAAATCCTTCAAAAAAATGAGGCAAACGAATAGATACAATGATGAATTTTATGGCTGTTGCAAATGCCATTAAAATTCCTCCGCCACTCGCGGATTTTAATAATTCAATATATTCTTCTTTATTGCTTGTTATATAATGCTCACCTGTTTTGCCTGATTGCTCTGCAATTTTACGTGACATTTGGTTGAGATTTGTTTGGATAAGCTCTCTTACACTTTTTTTACCTAAACTCTCACGAATTAATCTTGATAGAAATACAGGTATTATTTCAATATTATCCTGCTTTTCAACAGGATTTAAAAATGCCAATAAAACTTCAAGTCGCGATAAATGAAAAGTCATTTTCTCCAATTGATAGACAAGAGCAACACTCACTCCATATTCATCGAGATGCTGAAAAACTTCTTGCACAGATTTCTTGCATTCTAAAATATACTGACTATAGAGAAGTGCATATTCTTTCATTTTTTCATTATTTTTTTTATGAAAATAATGGAGAAATATATCGATACTATCACTTAGACCAATAAAAGGAGAATCCTTAATTATTTTGTTATTTAATCTTCTTCTTATCCCATCCGACAAACCCATTGCATGGATTTGGCTGACTAAAACATAAATAGCATCTTCAATATCTTCCTCAATTGTCTGCCAAATTTTCTCACCTTCTTCAGCTTCAAATTGAATAAGATCCTTAATTTTTTCTATGGTTTCTCTTGTTAAATGACCGACCCAAATAGCATCTTCTACATTGGGAAATATTTTTAAAAAGAGCTCAGATAGCTCTGTATCATCCGGTGGAGTCGGGATGATTTTATTCACCATACGATCAGTCGCCTCTTGCAGAAAGCCTCCTTCTTGCGGAAGTCCTGTATGACAAAAAAGCTGCAAAGATTTTGTTTCTTTTATGACTGAACGTAATGTTGCAGAAACATTTTCTTTCCATTTAATATTTCTATCAAGCAATTGCAAAATAAAACGAACACGTGCGGTATGAATCTGACCTGTTGTAGGATCGAACTGAGCAGGAATATGTTCAGTCGAGCGAATCCAAATAAGAAGATTTTGAATCCAATCAACTCTTTCTTCTAGACTTAAACTTGGATTGGCATTTGACAGAATTGTGTTGAGATCATATTTTAAATTTCCTTGATTGAAATATTTCTCAACTCCTTTTATGAATTTTCTAATAATTATCAAAACCCCTCCCTTTTCCTTCCTATCGCATTTCTGCAAATTTATGATATACCCTATTGGGCTCTTGTAAATGAGGTTGTTTCCCTATGAATAAAGTGTTTAGAGAAATAAGATCGATATTAACTATTATAGCAGTTATTTTTATTTTTAGATCGTCCATTTTAAATTGGTATGTGATACCGACTGGATCATTAATGCCTACATTAAAAGTAGGAGATCACGTTGTCGTCAATAAGCTTTCTTATGGCATAATGTTACCGTTAATGCAAACGCGTATATTTAGTTGGGATCAACCAAAAAGAGGTGATATCGTTGTCTTTGAAGGGCCAGAAACTGAAAAGAAAATCACATTAATTAAGCGGGTTGTAGGAGTTGGTGGCGACCGGGTTAAGTTTACAAATGGCATTTTAACAGTTAACGGAATTCTCGCCAAACAGGAATTGCAAACAGATCGCTCTATTCTTGAAAAACTTGGTGGAAATGAAAATCCAGATAGTTTAAATTTGTACATTGAATCTGGATTCAGTAAGTATCCGCACTATATTCTTAAAAAGAAATGGGGTGGAATTACAGACAGTCAGACTCAAACTTGGGTTGTGCCAGAAGGCAAACTCTTATTAGTGGGTGACAACCGTGACAACTCTGAAGATGGACGCTTCTGGGGTTTCATGGATGAAAAAAATATTTATGGCCGTGCTTTTGCTATTTCCTATTCCACTTATGACAAACCAGGATCATTCCTACCAGAGTTTCGCAATGATCGTTGGTTTAAAGAAATCACGAATTGATTCCTTTTTATAAAATAAAATGAAAGCATCTTCAGCTCCCATTTTTAAATAATAAATATTGACCACCGATCTAAGCAGATGAACTGCACCAAAAACTACAAGATGAATAAGTCGATTTAATTGTTTAGGTAAAACATATTTTCAAACTTGTGGTTGGACAAGTTGAGATTGCAGAAATCGGATGCTTTGTTTGATAAAATGCGTAAAATAAAACTTATTGCATAACATTCCTAGTCAATTATTAGAAATAAAAAGCCTAAAATAATAATTCAATTTTTATAATTATCGAAAAAAACCGTAGTAAATTTGGCGGTATCTGACTTGTATCGAAATCAGTAGGTGGTAAATTTAAAGTCATAGAAGTTTTATGTTAAAAAAAATTTTTGAATTTGATATTAATAAAATAGAAGAATTAATATATGCAAAAAAAAATTATTGCGATAAAAAAACATGTTAACAGCGCATAACTTGACAAGAATAAGTGGTTTTAATTTTTTGTAAATTTACAATGTTAAATAAATAATTTCGAGGATTATTTATCTATGCTCAATGATAACCAAGTGAATGAGAGTCATATTAATGAAACAGATACAGAGGGCTCTATAGATAATCGTTATCTATGCTTCAGTCTTGGCTATGAAAGATTTGCCATTCCACTTTTGCAAGTACGAGAAGTCATTGGAGTGCCCGAATTTACCCGCATACCGTACGCACCAAAATATTTTTGCGGAATAATGAATTTACGTGGGAAAGTTATTAGTGTTATTGACTTAAGGGAAAAACTCAATATTCAGAGTCGAGGAAAAGAAGAAAATTGTGTCATAGTTTGTAATTTAGATCATATTTTAATGGGTGCTCTTGTTGATTCCATCGATTTCGTTGCCAATATAAAAAAAGAAGAAATACTTGAAAAGCCAGAAACACAAACTACTGTACGAACTGATTTTATAAAAGGTTTGTACAACTACAAACATGAACTCATCGTCTTTTTACATTTAGCTAAAACATTAAGTATTGAAGATATTTTACAAATACAAAAATCCAATGGGACTGAGCAATTATAGGACATATATGGAGCAGTCAGAAGAGCTCATTATACATGGAATATTAAAACTCACCCATGCAGAAACGGGTATGGTGTTAACAGAAGCTAATAAAGATATGCTTGAAACACGCATAAAAAAAAGAATGATAAATTTAGGTTTTGATTCACTCTATCAATATGATCTTTATCTTAAAAAAAATTTAGAAACTGAAAAATCATCTCTTATTTCTTTACTCACAACTCACCACTCATACTTTTTTAGAGAATATTTCCATTTTGAGGAAATTGAGACGAAATATATTGACAGTTTACTTGAAAAAAATAACTACCAAGAATTACAAATTTGGAGTGCTGCATGCAGCCAAGGACAAGAACCTTATTCAATTGCAATGCTCATGGAAAAATTAAAAAAACAAAACAAATATCTTAACTTAAACTATAAAATTTTAGCGAGCGATATTGATCAAGAATCAATTAATTATGCTAAAAATGGAGTGTATTATTATAAAGATATTGAAAAAATTCCAAAGGTTTATATTACAGGAAATTGGCAAAGAGGCACTGGTGAATTACGACAGTATGTTAAAATAAAAGATTATATTAAACAGAGAGTTGAATTTAAGAAAATTAATTTGCTTGATTCAAATTCTTTTTTTCCAAACAAAATATTTGACATAATTTTTTGTAGAAATGTCTTAATTTATTTTAACTCTGAGCAAATAAATATAATAATAAAAAGTATTTTAAAGTATTTAAAGCCCAATGGTATCCTAATTCTTGGAATAAGCGAAACTATAAATAAAAATGATTTAAAGCTAAATTTAATAGACAAATCCATTTATATGCATTTAGAGTATACGAATTCATTAATTGAAAAAGAAAAAATTTCCATTCCTGAAAAAAAACTTATTCATGTATTCTGTATAGATGATTCAGTAACAATTCTTAGACAACTTGAGAAAATATTAACAAATGAACGTGGTTTCAAAATCGTGGGAACAGCATCTTCAGCAGCTGAAGCTCGCAGCTCTATCCGCAACGCACCAAATATAGATATCGTTATTTTAGACCTCTATTTACCTGATGAATCCGGTATTGATTACATAAAATCAATTCCAGAAATAAATAATCACCCTCCTATACTTATTATGAGCTCTATAGAACGCGATAGTGCTAAAATGGCACAAGAGGCTCTCACTTATGGTGCAGTTGATTATGTAGAGAAAATTGGTTTTGAAAATATCAAAAAATTAAGCGATGAATTGTGCTTCAAAATTGAAACAATTTATAACGAATACAAAGAAAACAACATAGCTAATAAAAAAAATACTTATCTTAAAAAAGAAAAAGAAAAAATAAAAATATTAATAGTTGAAGACTCTGAAACCATCCGCTATCAATTAAAAAAAATGCTTTCTAGAAATAAAGACATAGAAGTTGTGGCAGAGCTCAGCGATGCTCTTTTAATAGAGGAAACCATAGCAAAATATAATCCCGATATCTTAACCCTTGACATTAAACTTCCAAAAATGAATGGAGTTGAAGTTCTGAAGCGGCTCATACCTAAAAGAAAGATTCCAACAATCATTGTCAGTTCACTTAATATAAATGAAGGTTCTTTGGTCATGGATGCTTTAGCAAATGGTGCTGTTGATTATTTTCAAAAGCCAAAACATGAACGAATGGAGGAAGAAGCAGATTCTCTCATTGAAAAAATTCTCAATGCAAAAAATGCTAGAATAAGGGTTTATGATAAAAAAAGCATACAAAAGTTAAAGACACCATCTGGTATAGTTGATAAAAATTATTTGATATGTATTGGTTCTTCAACGGGGGGAACAGAGGCAATTAAATATATCCTACAGGATATGCCTGAGACAATTCCTCCTATTCTCATTGTTCAACATATTCCAAAAGTTTTCTCAGCTGCCTTTGCCCAAAGTTTGGGAATGCATTGTCAGTTTGAAGTCGTTGAAGCCAAAAATAACGATATTATCTATGCAAATAAAGTTTATATCGCTCCTGGCGGATTACAAATGAAAGTTGAACGATTTGAAGATAAACTGATCATCAAAATTTCTGAAGGTATAAAAGGACTTATCCACAAACCCTCTGTCGATGTACTCTTTCACTCAGTTGCTGAACTCGGCCTTAGAAAAACGATGGGTATTATTCTCACAGGCATGGGTTCTGACGGAGCTAAAGGACTAAAACATCTAAAAGAAACAGGCGCCATTACCATTGCGCAAAATGAAGAAAGTTGTGTGATTTTTGGCATGCCGAAAGAAGCAATCAATTTGAATGCGGTAGATTATATAGAGCCGCTTGAAAATATTTCTAATAGAATTAGTAATATAATTCTAGCAAAGCAGCCGACAGTTAGAAAATTTCAAAATTAGCCTTATTTGGAGCAAATAATGGCAAAAAAAAATGCCAAGACAAATAAAAATGAAGAAAATATAGATAACGAAATGCATAAAATTTTCTTCCAGGAATCCGCAGTTAATTTTGAAGAATCTGAAAAAAATTATTTAGCAATGTCGACTGAGCCTACTAATGAAACAATAGAACAGGCATTGCGTTTGTCACATAATTTAAAAGGCAGTGCAAAAGCAGTGGGCTTTTATGATATATCTGATATATTGCATAATGTTGAAGAACTATTAATCCTATTTAAAAATAATTTAATAGAATTTAATCAGGAATTCGTAACTTTACTGCTAGAATGCAATGATCGTGTTAAATATATTGTTGAAAAATTAAAAATAAATCCCTCATATAAAGCCAATTATGAAGATATTTTATTAAAAATAAATGAATATAAAACAAAATCCCCTTCTCTCCCAAAAGAAAATGTTCTAGAGGATGACATAACATTTCTAGATGAAGTTGATTTAGTAAAAACAGAAGAAGAAAAAGAAGAAAAAGAAGAAAAAATTGTCGATACCCAAAAAAGAAGAATTAAGAAAGTTGAAGACGCTGACGAAATGATTCGTGTATCAATTGGTAAAGTCAATAAATTGCAAGAATATATTGGCGAATTGGTGATATTAGAAAGTATG
This sequence comes from Fluviispira vulneris, assembly GCF_014281055.1. Taxonomy (NCBI): domain Bacteria; kingdom Pseudomonadati; phylum Bdellovibrionota; class Oligoflexia; order Silvanigrellales; family Silvanigrellaceae; genus Fluviispira; species Fluviispira vulneris. The sequence goes on from NZ_JACRSE010000005.1 coordinate 321,432, forward strand.
TTAAAAGAACAATTAAAAGTTGAAACTTCAAACGTCTTAAAAAATCTTTTCCGTCAAATGGACAAAATAACAAAGGAAGTGCAAGATATTGTGATGAGCCTCCGCTTGGTTCCCATTCTCCCTGTTTTCCAAAAACTTATGCGAACATCCCGTGATATATCAATAGAATTAAATAAAAAAATAATCACAGAATTTAATGGTGATAATACCGAAATTGATAAATCTATTTTAGATGAAATTTCCGATCCTCTCATTCACATGATGCGCAATGCAATAGATCATGGAATAGAAAATTCTGAAGAAAGACTTGCAAAAGGAAAAAACATTGAAGGGAAAATTACGGTTTCTGCCATGCACGAAGGGAGATTCCTGCTGATAAAATTTGCTGATGATGGCAAAGGACTTGATCCTGCTTTACTAAAACAAAAAGCGATAGAAAAAGGTTTAATAAATAAAGACACTGTTTTAAGTATAGAAAAATGCTTCGATCTCATTTTTTTACCCGGATTTTCAACCAAAACTATCACTACGGATATTTCAGGCCGTGGATTTGGCATGGATATTGTTAAAAATAATATTGAGAATATAGGTGGAAATGTACAAATAATTTCTCAAATAAATAAAGGAACAGAATTTATAATCAGAATACCTTTAACAATTGGTATCCTCGATGCATTTATTGTCCAAGTTAAGGAAGAAAAATATGTTATCCCTGTTCAGCAGGTTAGAGAAAGTATCAGTTATAAAAAAAGTGATGTTAATCATGTTCAAGGGTTAGGAGATATTCTCACTCTTCGGCAAGAAGAAATTCCGATTTATCATTTAGGCTATGGCCTCAACACACCCAAATATCAGCAAAATAACAATGAGGAAAAAGTTATAATTATCTTACAAAATAGAGATAAAAAAATAGGTGTTGTTGTTGATAATATCATAAATATTCAATCCGTTGTTACCAAAACATTCGGTGACGAATTGCGTTGTGAACAGGGAATAACAGGTGGTGTCATACTGGGAGATGGAATTCCTGTACCCATCATAGAGGTTGCTGACTTAATTGAAGGAAATGAATTCAAGAAGTGTATTGCAAAAGTTTCATCAAACAACTTGCATAAGGCAGAATGAGTTATGTTTAAAAATTCCTATGGACTCAAAGCAAAAATCGCTTTTATCTGTATAAGTATTGCTGTGATCAGTTCTATATTTTCCTTATTTTTAATTTTTACAGGTTTAAATGATCAAGAAGAAATTATTCAAGAAGAACTCATGTTAATCAGTCAATCTATCAATAACGCAATTCAAGATCAATTCGTTGAACGCTATTTAGACTCCACTGGCATTTCTGGTCGTGTGAATAATTATAAATTAAATAGCACTGAGGCTATCTCTCAATTGAATAATTTTGTAGATAATTACCAAATATATGAATTGGTCTTAATCTGTGATCTTAATGGAAATTTAATCTCTTCTAATAATAAAGATAGGTATGGCAAGTCAATAAACACAGACGCTCTGCATAGATATAATTACCGCGGGGAAAGTTGGTTCAATGCAGTCATGCAGAAAAAATGGACTGAAGATAAAAGTAAAGGGCTTGCTGGGGTTTATTTTGAGGACCCTAATTTTCATCCTTATGTTGAAGAAGCTTTTAGAGAAAAGAAGTTTTTTAATGTATTTGCTACGTATGTATATAATGCAAACAATCAACCCATTGCTATAGCTGCCAACTTTGTAAATTTTTCCTGGGTAGAGTTTGCCATGTTACGCATCTATAACGAACTTGAAAAGACAAATTGGAAGTCCGCACAAATCAACTTAATCGATAAATCAGGAAAATTGATTGTTGACTACTCCCCAGTCCTGAACAATTGGAGCAAAGAAATTGTCCACGATGAAAAGGTCCTTAAAAAACTCAGTTTAGCAGAACGTGGAAATGTCGCTGCTATAGCAGCGCAAAAAGGTGAAGAAGGAAGCTTGGAGACAGTCAATGTTAGACGGAATGTCAAACAGCTGGCAGGTTTTGCACAAGTTGCTGGCAAGAAATTTGTCAACGATATTGGCTGGAAGATATTGATACAAATTGATAAGAGCGAAATATTTGCCAATATTAATCACGTTAAAATTCTATTTATGACGCTTTTTGCTCTTATTGTTTCGACGACTATTATTGTAAGCTTACTTTTCAGCACTCGTTTAACTAAAAAACTCCTCGATCTTACGCAATTGCTCAGTAACAGTAACAATGTTTTAAACAGAACAGCTCAAGAAATGGCTTCATCCAGCGAACAACTTTCAACTTCTGCCAATGAACAAGCTGCATCCTTACAAGAAACGGTTTCGAGTTTAAATGAAATCAATTCGATGGTGACCAAGACATCGGATATGGCCAACATATCGAAAAGTAAATCAGAAATCAGTAAAGGTACGGTAAATTCTGGGAAAATTGCTATTGATAAAATGCTCAATGCCATTCAAAATATTAAAGTAAGTAACGACGCTGTATTAAATACTGTTAATCAAGGTAACAGAAAAATTGCAGATATTGTAAAAGTGATCAGTGAAATCGAAAATAAAACAAAAGTTATCAATGAAATTGTTTTTCAGACAAAACTCTTGTCATTTAATGCTAGCGTCGAAGCTGCCCGGGCAGGAGAACATGGCAAAGGATTTTCAGTCGTAGCCCAAGAAGTTGGGAATTTAGCACAGATGAGTGGCAATTCTGCCAGAGAGATTTCACAAATGCTTGACTCAAGTATTAGTAAAGTCAAAGCAATCTCCGATGAAATTGAAACTGAAATTGAAAAAATCATCCATGAATGTAAATTACGCGTAGATGAAGGTGAAAATGTCAGTCGGGAATGCGCAGATAAATTCGAAAAAATATTGACCACAACTGAGGAGATCAACTCCTTGATAAATGACATTGCCTCATCCGCAAAGGAACAAGCTAAAGGGCTAACTGAAATAAATAAATCAATGCATGAAATAGACGGTATCACTCATCAAAACGCAATGGCTGCCCAGGAAACATCAAAAGCATCTTTAGCACTGATAAAACAAGGACAAGAAATTCACGATATTTCAAATGATTTACATGAAATTATCCAAGGATATACAATTGATAAAGCCAATTCTAATAATTCAAAGTATCCCCCTAATTCTGGAGGAGACTCATACAGGCAAAATGAAAATAAAACTGAGCATCACGAAAGAAAACAAAAGAAACACACACCTATTCCGGAAGATAAAGTACCATCTGCAAATGATCCAAGATTTGAAGACTTGTAATTTTAACTTAGAAAAGCATTGCTTCTGAATGAATTTTCAAGATCTTACTTTGCTCAATGCCTTTAATGAAAATAATGAAACAATTAAAAAGAGTGCAGAGGACACTATTACTAATTCGCGAAAATACTCTGCTGATCCACCAAATAAGGCAAGAGCTAAACCTGAAATCGGCATAAAAATAAAATTAAGTAACAGTATAATACCAATTGCACTTGAAAATACTTCTTTTGGAATAAGAGTGACTCGCACTGAGCGCATATAAACGGTATAAAAACCATCTGCTAAAAAAAGACCGGCATATAATACGCCATAAAGCCAAAAATTCTGAGCCATGGGAATACTAATATTAAAAATAAAAAATAATACGATCCCCAAAAATCCTAAGGAGAATAAACTAAACTTTTTCAAATAATAGGGGATAATAATAAAACTGATTAATCCGAGCACACCTGCTGCTGTTCCAAGAGCTCCAGCCATTTGAGCCGTACTGCCAAGCCCTTCTTTTAAATAACCTGCACTTCCAGATAAAACAATCCCAATGGAAAAATTCATTGCAATAGAAATTGCAATCAATGCCAAGATATTTTTTGATTTTAAGACAAACAATATCCCTTCATTTAATTGTTGCAAAGTTAACTTATGTAAAATTTTCAAGTCAATATTTTTAATATCGTCGAGCGAAGCATTTTTTATCAGTTTACTTTGACTCGAAAATAAAAAACTGCTGAGAAATATAAACGATAAACATAAAATAAATGCTGTTGGACTAAAAATAATTAAGAGAAGTGCCGCAAGCCCGGGTGCTATTATTTGCGTTCCAAGATCGAGGCCTTGTAAAAGAGTGTGTAACTTTGGCAAATCGTGTAACGATACCAAACGCGGGGCTAAAGATTCAAAAGAAACAAATGCCATTTCATGAAAAAAACCAACAGCACCACCTAATACTCCAAAAATCAATGCAACTGTTGAATTAGAATTGAGCGGAAATAGCAATATGAAACCTGCAAGTAATGTAAGCATAAAGCGAAATATGTCTGAACTTAGGAGCAATTTTCTTGGCCCAAAAATATCTGCAGCAGCTCCACTCAATGGCATCGCTATCAAGCGCGGAATCCACTCGATTGCAAATGCCATACCTGAAGCTGACATACTCCCTGTTAATTGAAAAACTAAAATAGGTATACCGTAAACCAAAGCTTGATCGCCAAGAGAACTACAAAACCTAACTGTTAATATAGGGAGAAGTTTTTTCATAAATGCTTTCATTCATTGCATAAATAGGTCTAAAATTTTCAGATGTCTTCTGAATGGCTGCTATTAAACTTTCTAGATTATTACTTTTGTATCTAAAACTGGCAAGCATTTTTTCGTTTTCACCTGAATAGCAATGAATATTATCAGTCGACATTATTTTTGAGCTATAAATTTCTTGAATCCCATCTCCGTTGAACTGCACTTCAAGTAACTTTTTATCTTTTGGTAACGGAATCATAAGAAATCCGGCTACTGCATTTTGCGAATCGAATTCACTCACTATATTTTCTTTTTTTAAAATAATTTGCATCCAAATATCAAATAAATTTACCTTAAAAACATCACGCATAACCCAAGGAATTTCACCTCCACCTATTCGCATACCTACTTCGAGAAAGATGGGTTCATCGGCAAAAAAAAGCTCCAAATGAAAAATATTATTTTTTGCCTTTAAATGCTTTAAACAGGATCTCGCAAATGCAATTATTTTATTTGCTTCTTTATTATCTTCTAAAGTATAAGAAGCTAAGGAATTCCCTTCTTGAAAAGATAAACAGGTTCCAATATATTTACTAACTTTGGCAAATTTAACTTCACCTTCTTGAATATAGCCATCCACATGCCCAATCGGTGCAGATATATATTCTTCTACTTCATACTCAAAAAGTTGCACTTCTATTTTAGGATATATATTTATAACTTCAGATTCCGTAAAACAAATATACACGCCCACGCTTGCTGCTTGTCTCATTGGTTTTAAAACAATTCCACTTTTACAAGTTTTAAAAAAACTAAGAACGTCGTTTAAATCATTTGGAACTTTCCATTTTGGCACACGAATGCCAAATTTAGAAAGTTGTTCCTTCATTAAGTTTTTATCTCTCCAAAGGAGAACCTGTTCTAAATTATCACCGGGAATATTATAATAATCTCTTAATTGGGCTGCTACTATTAAATCATATTCCGAAAATGCAATTAGCTCAGCAAAAATAAATTCATATTTAGTTATTGTATTTTTAATTAATAAATCTTCTATAAGATCTTTGCACGTATCAAATCTCAAATCAGTTGCCAAGCGAAAATCGGTTGGCATATTGATCTCAATCGATTTTTCATTGCCAATTAAAATGAGCATGTAAATATCATATTGATCTTCTGGCAAATGCTTTCTATAGTCAGAAAATTCATCATCCCAACGATTTATGATCAGAATTTTTTTTTTCATATGCTCTACTTTTATAATTGATTCAGTTCATAAAATTGTTTCATCTCATGTTCAAGTTCAATAATATTCTCGCCATAAAAGCGGGCTGTACAGATACGATCTCTAAAATCACCGTGTATCTGAGTGTCATTGCCTACATTCCAATGCATTTCTTTTAAATATTTCCAATCAATACACTCTATTTTCTGCTCAATTTTAGCGGGTAAATAATCCTGATTTCTCAATAAAAAGCAAATACCAGAAGCTCCCTGCCACAATTGCGGTTTCTCAATATCTTGCATTAATAATGAGTTAAGTGCGGATTTAAAAAAAGATGTTCCACGCGCTTCGGAAATCAGTTCAGGTAAATGATCCCCCGCAAGACGAGCGCCAATTTCCATTAAAATGGGTTGTTTGCGCTTCTTACAAAACCTTAACTCTGCATGAAAAGGACCTTTGTCAATCCCCAATGCCAACACAACTTGTTTGGTATATGCAATCATCTGATCGGCATAGTCAAGCTTGCTAAAGTCGCTCACAATATGCCCTATTTCCACAAAGCCTGAAGCTCCGCCTAACAGTTTTCTTGTGACAGACCAAATATGAATTTCACCATTTAATGAATTTACAATTCCTTCAATACTAAATTCATCGCCATCAATATATTCTTCAATAAGAAGTTCTTTAGAGACTTCTAGATCAAGATCATTGTCATTTGAATTTCTTATTTTTCTTATTTTATCGGCTAATTCAGCACGAGAATAAACTTTATAAACGTGCATGCTACCTGACATATTCACTGGCTTAATAATTGCTGGAAAAGGAAATTCACTTGGGATGTCCTGTTCTGTATGCTCAGATTTTAAAAAAATAAAATCTGGCACGGCAACATTATTTTGCTTTAATCTTTCACGCATCAAGTTTTTCAAGCGGCAACATCTTGCATTTTCTACATCCAAAGAATTCAAGTGCAAATATTTTGCAACTTTTGCACAGACATCAACATAATATTCAAATCCAGGAATAACGGCTTCGAAGTTTATGCTCTTGTCAACAGAAATTTTTTGCACTTCCTGAAAAATATTTTCCGCTGACATAGAATCACAATGAATTATTCCTGCAATTTTATTTTTAAAAGAATCAGGAATATTTCTCTCACCAATTTCAGCCGATGCAAGCCAAACTTGATACCCTTCTGCGAGGGCTTGTTCAACAAGTTTTAGCCCTGACGATTGCGGTTCGACAATAAGAATATTTCTCATAACTTTATCTTTCTAAATTCGAACTGTTAATTCCAACCGAAAGAGCCAATTCATCAAAATACATTCCAATGAGTTTTATACAGTTGACAATTGTGTCTTTTGCTATTTGCGCATCTTCTTCATTTTTGATTGCACGAGAAACAATTTTATACATAAGTGCGGGATGATCTTCATTGATATCAGTATTTAAATGGCTCTTCGCACCTTTTGTCTTTTCTTTTCCAAGATTAACCATAGCTTTATCTGTGATAAATCCATTGTAACTTTGTCCATAATACTCTAATACCCAATCCCAAGCTATGGCAGGCAAAGCCCCATATTTTGCGACCTGTAAGTTAAGGTAACCCATTAATAAATCCGTTGAAAAAAATGTCTTTGTCTTTAAAGCTTCATCACGGGACAATCCCATTTCCTTTAAATCATGTAAAAATAAATCATCATGACAGAGTTCATCATATAGATAGTAAGTAAAATCTTTTGCAAGAATATTGTCTTTATTTATACATTTTCCAATTGCGTAATTATCAAGTTCATTATTCATATTAATTCTATTGACACATTCAACCATATGCCTTCTATAATATTCAGAATTGAATGTGTCTGCAGTATGAAAATCATAGGTATATTTATTATTTTTAAACAGAATTGAAAACTCATTTTCAAACAACTTCTTAGCTTCTTCAAAGGTAAAATATTGCATAAAACATCCCTTCTGCAAATGGTTTTTTCAGTTCAGGTTTTATTGAATCAAATTTTATTCCGTTCTCTTAAAGTTTGTCAATAACTTATCTTAATTTATTTTTACTATTTTATATTTAATCACAACTTAACAAAAACACCATATGTTTGAATGACTTATATAATTATCGTACTATTTTAATAGGAAAAGAGATCTTACTTTGTCAGCACGAATGAGAAATTGTTCCAGTCTAAAATGGAATTTTTTTCAATTTTAAAATATTGATCTTCATTTAGAATGAACTATTTCAATACTTTCTCTTGTCAGTAGAAAAAATATGCGCACTGAATAAATTGTTATCAATGCTCCAATCATGGAAGTGACTGAAATTTTTCCTGAGAAAAAAATATAATCAAAAAATATTGTTAAAGGTGGGACACAAAAAAATAATGAGCTCACTCGACTCGTTTGACTCGATTTTATCATTAAGAGTAAAAGAAGAGTGGCACCAATGGAAACTATTAAAACCATCCAGGCCAATGCGAATGAAAATTCATAGGTGAAATTTAAATATAAATTCCCAAAAAGTAATGGAATCAAAAATAATACGGATGATGAAATAAATTGAATTTTTAAATTATCAATTATCGAAATTGAATTTCTTTTCTGGATAACTATCCCAACAGACAATGAAATAACTGAAATAATTGCAAAAACAATGCCCACTATAGAAAAACTATCCATTTTTCTATAGCCCATGATTGTAATTATTAAGCCAAGAAAAGCTAGGAAAAGAATGTTTGATATAAAAATTGCAGGAAGAACCCAGCTATTATTGAATTAATAATAGCTGGGTTCTGTAACTTTATTTTTTCATCAGAAATATTTTTAATGAATAGTGATATTAAAAAAAGAATTAAGCCAGACAGAAATGAGCGCAAAAATAAAAATGTCCAAACTGATGAATATTCAAGTCCAATTTTTACAAAAACGGAGCCACTTGCCCACATTATTACAAATAATATTGGAGCTAACGTTAAAACATAATTTTTACTTAAGGATAGATTTTTTATCACATTTCCTCTTTAAAAGATTTATTGATTAATAATAAAACTGAAGAGCATTATACATAATATAAAAATTTAGCAATCTTTACTTTAATTAACTGATTTAAAACAATTCATATTCTTATCTATAAAAAATATAAATTTCTGTCAAATAATTTAAAACAAAAGAATTTAAATAAATTTTGGCAGTCTATTTAAATATTTTCTTATAAGAAATATTATTAATTTTTAAATAAATATTGTGTATTTTATTAAATTAATTATTTAATATTTAAATTAACATAGGTCAAATAGCAAAAACGAACAATCTTCATCTTTTGCTTCGAGCATAAGTTCTTTTTCTTCACTCACCGCAAGGCCATCTCCTTGTGAGAGTTGCTGTCCATTTACGGTTAAGCTCCCAGCAGCAATTTGCAGCCAAACATGTCGAGAAGGTAACAGAGTAAACTTTAGAATGTCATTTTTTGCAAAAATTCCGCGATAAAGTTTTACATCTTGCTTAATCGATAGAGAGTCATTCTCTCCATTGGGTGAAACAACGAGTTTTAATTTTTCTTTGCAGGCAGAAAAATCTTTTTGTGCATAACTTGGCTCTTTGCCATTGATGGATGGCTCTATCCATATTTGCAATAAATGCAGTAAATTTTCACTTGAATGATTGAATTCAGAATGTTGTATGCCTTTGCCAGCACTCATTATTTGCACTTCACCAGGTCGAATCACTGAACCTGTTCCCAAACTGTCTTTATGCTCAAGCGCCCCTTCAAGAACATAAGTGATAATTTCCATATTGCGATGACCATGGGTCGGAAATCCTTGGGCTGGTTCAACAATATCTTCATTAATCACTCGTAGATTTCTAAAACCCATGTGCTCTTCATCATAATAACTGCTAAAAGAAAAAGTGTGTTTGGCATGCAGCCAACCGTGTTCAGCACTGCCTCTGTCCTGACTTTTTCGCACACGCAGCATAGTTTTTCCTAAGTGAGAGTTGCAAGCATAATGGCTTTTATAGTGTGCATTCTATTTTCCGCTTGATCAAACACCGCACTGTTTTTTGACTCAAAAACATCTTCCGTAACTTCCAGACCTTTTACTGCTGGAAGACAGTGTAAAAATAAAGTGGATTCCTTCTCTGTAGCCTGCATAAGCTCTTGGTTTATTTGATAGGGTTTTAAGATATCTATTCGTTCTTTACAGTCAGGATTGTTTTCTTCACCCATTGAGATCCACACATCGGTATAGAGACAATCTGCATGTTTAACAGCACACTTTGGATCCGTTAAAAATTCTAACATCGCACCTGTTTCTTTCATTATTTTTTCGCATTGAATAATAATATCATTTGCAGGTCTCCGTGAATTTGGAGAGCAGATAACAAAATGCATTCCCATTTTGCAAGCAATTATCATTAGTGAATGGGCAACATTATTGGCGGCATCGCCTAAGTAAACAAGTTTTTTCCCCTGCAAATCGCCAAATCTTTCTTGCAAAGTCATAATATCTGCAAATGCTTGGGTGGGATGATGATCATCCGTTAAAGCATTCCACACGGGAACTTGTGAATATTGGATTAAGTCATTTAGAGTGTCCTGCTTAAAACCTCTAAACATAATTCCATCATACATCCTGCCAAGCACTCTTGCCGTATCTTTTGTGCTTTCTTTTTTTCCAAAGTGAATATCATTTTTATTTAAAAATTCAGGATGCGCTCCTTCATCAAACGCAGCAACGGTAAAAGCACTGCGCGTGCGCGTACTCGATTTTTCAAAAATAAGAGCAATATTTTTATTTGCAAGCCGTTTGGGAAATATTTTATTCTTTTTTTCCATTTTTACTTTATGAGATTGCGCTAAAATATATTTAATCTCTTCTACGGAATAATCCAATAAAGTTGACAAAGAGCGTCCTGTTAAATTCATTTTAATTCCTTGTTGTTTGAAAGATTGTAGCTTCTGTAAATGCTTCGAACGAACGCAAAGTAGAAAGGACAGACACTTTATACTGAATTGCGCATTTAGCAATTTCTGAATAAATTTTTTCGTACTTACATATTTTTCCATTTAATGGTTCGATAACGATAGATATTTTTCTTTTTTTAATATTTTCTTTAATTTCTTCTATTGCGTATTTATTCTCTGCATAAGAAATAAATTCAAAGTTCTCTATTTTTTTTCTAGTAAATATTTCTTTATAAAGAACAAGATCATTTTCTTCTCCTAAGCAAAGAATGACTCCATTTTTTGGTACATACAAACCTGCAGACAAATATCCTTTATATAACATTTCAGCATAAGTGTTCGCACTGGCCATAACTTCACCAATAGATCGCATTTCTGGCCCAAGAATAGGAGTAAAGTTTGGGAATTTTTGAAAGGGAAAAACAGGAACCTTAAAACAATATGCCTGTGTTTTATTCGCATATGATTGTAAATTTAACTCGTTTAATTTCTTTCCTAGGCAAATATAAGCGGCAAATTTTGCCATGGGTATCCCAGTCGCTTTGGCCACGAATGGCACAGAACGCGAGCTACGTGGATTCACTTCAAGTACATAAATTTCATTCTGAAATAATGCGTACTGAATATTCATCAAACCCATTGTATTTAATTCTATGGCTAGTTCTTTAGATATTGAATTAATTTTTTCAATATTTTTCTGACTTAAACTATAAGGTGGAATGACACAAGAACTGTCACCGGAATGAATCCCAGCTTCTTCAATATGCTCCATAATTGCAGGAATAAATATATCCACACCATCACAGATTAAATCCACGTCAAACTCAATTGCATTTTCCAAATATTTATCAATTAAAACTGGCTTTGAAGAGTCAATGTTAATTGCTGTTTTAAAGTAACTTAATAATTCTTTATCATTAAAAACGACTGCCATCCCTCTGCCCCCTAAAACAAAGGAAGGGCGCACTAAAACGGGATAGTCAATTCTATTTGCAATGATCAATGCATCCTCAATACAAGTAGCTGTACCAAAGGCGGGCGCCTTTATATTTAATTTGTTTAATATATTGCCAAACAACTTACGATCTTCTGCGAGTTCAATGGCAGAATAAGACGTGCCCAAAATTCTATAGCCTTTTTGCTCTAACTTTTTTGCTAATTTTAAAGGACTTTGCCCACCAAACTGAATAAAGACACCATAAGGATTTTCTTCTTGTAAAATATCAAGAACATCTTCTTCTACAAGCGGCTCCATATAAAGTTTATCTGAAATATAAAAATCTGTACTGACTGTTTCTGGATTGGAATTGATTAAAATTGCTTCATAGCCTAGCTCTTGTGCCGCTTTCACAGCATGTACACAAGAATAATCGAACTCAACGCCCTGACCGATTCGATTTGGTCCACTCCCTAAAATAACCACTTTTCTATTTTGTGAGATCCGATTGTCATTTTGTTCTTCATAGGTTTTAAAATAATAAGGAGTTTGCGCTGCAAATTCTCCCGCACAGGTATCAACCATTTTAAACGTTGGTTTTATTGCATATTCTATTAATAATTTTTCAATATCTTCTGTTGTATTTTCTGTTAACTTAGCAATTTGAGCATTGCTAAAACCATTCTTTTTTGCTTGATGTAATTGAGCTTTTTCTAAATTTTTTCCAATAGCTGTTAATTTAACTTCTTCCAGAACAAGATCTTTTAATTGATATAAAAACCATTTTCCAACCCCAGTAAATTCATGAATTTTTTCTATTGAAAAATCTAAATAAAAGGCATCTTTTATATACGAAAATAAGTTCGGAGTCGGTGTTTGTAATAATTTTTCAAGCTCTGTTTTTGAATATTTATTTTTTGAACCCTGCCATCCGTCGATATTTTTTTCTAAAGTTCTCCATGCCTTTTGAAATGCATCTTTGAAGCCTTTACCAAAAGCTAAACCTTCACCCACAGATTTCATTTGGATACCTAGGGTATTATCTTTTTCGTTGTATTTTTCAAAATCCCAGCGGGGAACTTTAACAACCACATAATCTATTGTCGGTTCAAATGCTGCTGATGTTGCTTTAGTGATTTCATTTTTAATTTCGTCTAAAGTAAATCCTACAGCTAATTTAGCTGATATTCTTGCTATGGGATAACCTGTCGCTTTTGAAACCAAGGCTGAACTGCGAGAAACCCTTGGATTCATCTCGATCACAACCATTCTTCCATTGAGTGGATTGATAGCAAATTGAATATTTGCTCCACCTGTTTCCATACCTATTTTTTCAAAAATAATTTTAGAACATTCTCGCAACTTTTGATATTCTTTATCAGTTAATGTCATACATGGAGCAACTGTCACGGAATCGCCGGTGTGCACACCCATCGGATTTACATTTTCAATCCCACAAATAACAACAAAGTTTCCTACTCTGTCACGCATAACTTCGAGTTCATATTCTTTCCAACCAATGATCGATTCTTCAATAGATATTTCTGCATGTTCACTTGCTGAAAAGGCCGCATCGACGAGTTGTGCAAATTCATTTTTGTTGTAGGCTATTCCACCACCCGTTCCCCCCAATGTAAATGAAGCACGAATAATAAGAGGAAACGAAAGTTCTTCAGCTAATTTCTGCGCATCTTTTTTAATTGAAACAAGATCACCGCGCACAACATCAAAACCAAGTGAGGTCACCAAATTTTTAAATTCTCTCCGGTCTTCTGCTTTGTCTACTGTTGCAGCCTGAACTCCAATTGTTTTTAAATTGTATTTTGCAAGATCGCCTTTTTTATGCAATTCCACGAATAAATTAAGTGCAACTTGTCCACCCATTGTGGGTAAAAGAGCATCGGGTTTTTCTTTTTCAATTATTTTACAGATAGATTCCCGTGTCAGTGGTTCTATATAAACTTTATCTGCTGTTTCTTTATCAGTCATAATTGTCGCAGGATTCGAATTAATAAGAACCACTTCATAACCCTCATCCCTGAGAGCAAGACAGGCTTGGGTGCCAGAATAATCGAATTCACAACCCTGCCCAATTTGTATTGGACCAGATCCAATAATTAGAATTTTTTTAATATCGTTAAATTTAGGCATTGATCACATCCTTCGTTTTATTCTTATTTATATTCATTGCTTTGATAAAATCTTGAAAAATATATTCTGCATCCCTTGGCCCTGGATTTGCTTCAGGGTGAAATTGTACTGAAAATATTGGCAAATGCTTATGTTTTATTCCTGCAAGCGTTCCGTCATTCAAATGCAAGTGTGATATAGAAAAGATATCATTTATATCTTCTATATCTAAAATATAGTTATGATTTTGTGATGTGATTAAAACACGGGAATCCTCATCCCTAAGCACTTTCACCGGGTGATTGATTGCATGATGACCAAAAGTCAATTTTTTTGTTTTGCCACCAAAAGCAAGCCCAATCAATTGATGCCCTAAACAAATGCCAAAACTTGGATAAAGCGCTAAAAGCTTTCTCATGACATTTAGTATATTTGAATCTTTTGCGAGTTGCTCAGGATCTCCAGGACCATTGCTAAAAAAAATGCCATCCGGTTGGATGGCATTGATATCTTCAACAGAACAATCATACGGAAATAAAACAGGATCACAGTTCAATGCAACCAACGAGTCAAGAATTCCTTGCTTAATACCAAAATCGAAGACAGCAATTTTATATTTCTTATTTTTATTGGCAAAATTTCTAATAGATTTAATGTTGTTATTACTATATATTTTGACAAGATTTTTTTGGCTAAGCGACGGCGATTTCGCCAATTTCTCTGTGAGCGATTTTATATCTTGATCGATATTTGAAATTATACCTTTGAGACATCCTTCATTTCTTATTTTTTGTGTCAGAAAACGTGTATCAACCCCATATAGTGCACATTTATTTTGTTTCTTTAAATATTCTTCTAAAGATAATTTTGCACGATAGTTATCAGGAATTAATGAAATATCTTTGCATATAAGAGCTTCTGCTTGCATTTGACTGGATTCAAGATCCTCAAAATTAATGCCCGTGTTACCTATATGACTCGTAGTGAATATGACGATTTGTCCTAAATACGAAGGATCTGAAATCACTTCTTCATAACCTGTCATAGCTGTATTAAAAACAATTTCACCAATAACTTCACACGGTGCTCCTAAACTTTGCCCATGCACGATTGTACCATCTTCCAATAGAAGAATCGCTTGCATATATACTCCAAATTTTCTGATTTTTGATAAAGAGAAAGCAATTGGCTCAAGGGTATTGCAATTTCCTTCGAGCCAAAAATTGGAGTATTCTTACATCAGTATTTAAAATTGTCAAGCTATTCTTTTTTAAATTTTCTTTTAAATTGAATTAAATATTCGGACAACATTTTTAAGAGAATTGGCAAGAGTGCTAAAATGATAAGTAACAAAAAGAAATTTGGCGAAACAATATTATTTAAATTATCTATCTCTTCAATTTTACTTCCAGCATAAACATAGGCTATCACATGAGGTAAAGTACCAAGTTGAGTCACTAAATAAAACTGCCAAGTCGGAATTTGGGTGATACCCATTCCTGTATTCACCACAACCCCAGGTATAATTGCAGAAAAGCGAATGGAGAGTAGATAAATCCAACCATCTTTTTCAAAACCTTTAACAATATTTTGTATCTTGGACTTCGTTTTAGCTTTAAAAAACTTATAAAAAATCATGCGGGTTAATAGAAATGAACACGTATAAGCTAAAGTCAATAAAAAAGTAAAAAGAATGACTCCTTTATAAAAACCAAACAAGGCTCCAGCAAATAACACATAAGCCGACGCTGTAAAAGGAAGATAAAGAACAGTGAGTATAAAAAACGATAGACTAAAGACAATTAAAACAGTTATTGGATTCTGTTCAGAAACGGATTTGAGAGTAGTAATGCTCTGTTTAAATGATTCCATGATAAGGTCATTAACTTCATTATTTTGCCCGCCTGCAGTGTTCAATAAATGGCTTAATGCAAAAAACACCAATAAAATAATTATAAAATATAAATTTTTTTTCACTGCTTTCCCTTTGCAATATTTTTGAGTGCATTCTTAAAATGACAATTGTATAGTTTAAGTTCATTTGGAAGGAAAATATTTTTCCATTTCCAATTAGGATTATACTCAAAATTAAAGGAAAAATAATGTCGAGCATAAAGCAATCCGAAATTTTTGACAAATGGCAGTCTCCCATTACAGCAGAAATGATTGCCAGCAAATCAATTTCTTTCAATGATATTCATATGGATCAAGGAATTCTCTATTGGTGCGAATCCCGGCCGAACGAAAAAGGGAGAAATGTGATTGTATCCTATAAGGATAATCAGTATTTTGATGAAACCCCAAATAATTATAATATTGGAACTTCCGTCCACGGCTATGGTGGAGGTGCCTTTTTTATTAAAAATGAAACACTCTATTTTGCCGATTTAAAAACAGGGCTTGTTTATCAAAAAAATATAAAAACTCAAGAAATCAAACCCATCGTTAATCCAGGAGAATATCGCTACGCTGACTTTTGTTCTGATCCCAAGCAGAAATATCTTTATTGTATTCGCAAAGATGATACTGGTAAAACACAATTTCCTCCCACAGAAATCGTGAAGATTTCTATAGAAACAAAATCTGTTGAAGTCTTAATATCAGGGGCTGATTTCTATAGCAATCCCACAATCAGTCCAGATGGCAAAAAAATCGTGTGGCTCCAGTGGAATCATCCAAACATGCCTTGGGATGCCACAGAAATATGGCTAGCTGATCTGTCGGATGAAGGAGACCTCCTAAACAAAAAAAATATTTCTGAAGGAACACAGCAAGCTTATTATCAACCAACGTGGTCAGAAGAGAATGAGCTTTATGTGTGCTCAGACAAAACAGGTTTTTGGAATATTTATAATTATAATAATGAAAAATTTATCAATATTTATGAAAAAAATTCCGATTTTGGCCGTCCCATGTGGATCATTGGCACTCGTTGTTTTCAATTTTTATCCCAGGAGGAAATCGTCTGTTGCTATTCCGAAAAAGGCATTTGGAAAACAGGTGTCATTAATTTAAAAAATAAGAATTTTAAAGTATTTAATAATTCACTTACATGTATTTATAATATTGTTGGAGACAAAAACAAAATTGGATTTATTGGTGGAAATCCATCCTTAGCTCCTGCCGTTATTTTGTCTGATAAAAATAATTTAGAAAAAATAACGATTCTCCGCAATTCCATCGATAGCTCAATTGACAATGAATTCATCTCTCAACCAGAATTAGTTGAGTTTCCCACACGTGATCATAAAAAAGCGTATGCTTTTTACTATCCTCCTAAAAATGTTCATTTTAAATATGCAGAAAATGAACTCCCACCGTTGATTGTTAAAGTGCATGGCGGCCCCACTGCAAATGCAGATTTTATGCTTAGTCCTAAAATTCAATATTACACCAGCCGTGGTTTTGCTTATGTAGAAGTGAATTATAGAGGTAGCACCGGTTATGGGAAATCTTATAGAGACCAGCTCAAAGGTCACTGGGGAATTATGGATGCAGAGGACTGCATCGACTGTGCTCTCTTTTTATGTGAATTAAAAAAAGCAGATAAAAATAAACTCATAATTTCTGGTAGTAGTTCTGGAGGTCTCACAGTTTTAGCATCCCTTGCTTTTCACAATATTTATAAGTGCGGATCGTGTACGTATGGTATAGCAGATTTAATTGCAATGACGGAGCATATCCATAAATTCGAAGCCTATTATGATCAAGGTTTACTTGGTGGATCTGTTCAAGATTCAAGAAACATTTATTTCGATCGTTCGCCTATCAACTCAGCCGATAAAATCACAGCTCCTGTGATCTTTTTCCATGGAGACAGTGATCCTGTAGTGCATGTCAGTCAGACTTATAAAATTGCAGAGGCTCTGAAGAAAAATAATATTTACAATGAAGTTAATATTTTTGCTCATGAAGGTCATGGATTTAAAAATGCTGAAAATATTGTAGTAGCTCTTAAGAATGAACTCGCATTTTTTACAAAAGTCTTGAAATAAGATATTAACTTCTTCCAAGAAGAGTGAGCAAAGCTCACTCTCTTTAAATTTGATCTTATCCTTAGCATTTATGTATTAATTACTACTATAAAATATTTTATATTTCAAATAAAAATACGATAAAAAAAGTTAATTTCCCGATACATCTATTTAGATTAGGATTTATTTTGTTTTCTTAAAAAAACTTATTTTAAATAAAATCACACAAAGATGGATTCAAAAAATAGTTATTTACTCAAACATTATTAAACAATTTATTAATAAATAATTAAATAATTGCAATGATAATTTTTTTTATTTATATTTACAGCTTAATAAAAAAAAAGAATACCAAAAATATCTTAACTATTTTTGGTATTTTAAGTCTTACAAAATTGTAAGACAGACTATTGCTAACACAGTGTACGGGAGGGCTCCTAAAAATAAATACAACGGACTTATCCCGTCTTCTCCACAACTTTTATTTAATATTCCATAACCAATTGGGTTGGGTGCATTGGCGATAACAGTCAATCCACCCCCTGCAACTGCACCAGCTACCAATGAATATTTAAATGCTTCGGAAAGGTTTGGCACAAGCGTTCCCAAATAAGTTAATGCCGCATTATCTGTAACAGCTGTCAGTGCAGTTGCACCAAAAAATAGAGAGGTTGGATTTAAATAATTCATAAGAGGAATCAACCACCATTGTTGCAAAGCTCCTAAAGTTACAATTCCACCTAAAAAGAAGCCAACTAAAAGACTTTCTCTAATTTTTAACGAATCTTGATATTCTTTAGTTACCTCAAACCAGCCAATAAATAGTAAAAAGAGTGGAACCAAAAATGAAACATATTTATGATATACAATACTTAAAACTAGAAATCCGACATTAACACCCACAATCCAATAAGGAGTTCTTTGTTTCCTCTCGCTTGTATTTGGAAATTTATTGGTACCAATAATGTCTTTACGAAAATAAACTGCTGTTAATAGGGTTCCAACTACTATGGAAATAGCCGATTTCCAGCCAAAATTCATAAACATAAAAGCCGCATCCCAATCCCAATGTGCTGCAACAATTAAAACAGGAGGTGCGGCAAATTGAGTTAACGTACCACCGATAGAAACGTTAACGAATAAAAGCCCAAGCATAGCATATTTAAATTTTGCATTATTTGTTTTTTGAAAAAAATGTTCATGTAAAAGCAAAGCAGAGACCGTCATTGCAACTGGTTCTGTTAGAAGAGAACCGCTTAATGTTCCAAAAATAAAAATAGCAGAAAATAATGAAAGCTTATATGGAACAAAAAATATTTTTGAGAAAAATTTTGAAATAAAATTGATTCCTCTATCCGCCATAAACATAACTGGTTTTGTAGCAGACATGCACATAATTATAAAAACAAATATAGGTTCTTTAAAATCAATGCCATTTAAATAATCAAGCGAGGATTGCATTCCTAAATAAGCAGAAAGAAATGCAAGAAACACAAATGCCCAAAATCCAAAAACAACTTCTACTTCTCCTAAGAAGTCGAGAACTTTTTCGGACATAGAACCTTTTGGTCTCTTATGTGCTAAAGCCACAATACGACTTGCACAAAAAGTATGAATAACAGCCAAAACAAAAATAGTTGTTACAGAAAAAAGCACAACATTATTTTCAAGTAAAGTCGGTATGATAGAAGTCTTGTCAACACAATCAATAGTCATTCTGAAAAACTTTCCTTGCAGATTGAAAAGATCTTTGTAATCTATGCATTCTCTTTGACTTAACAAAGGATCTTTTGATGAAATACGAATTTATTCTTTTTGACGCCGATGACACTCTCTTTGATTTTAATAAATCTCAAGAAATTGCCTTTCGTGAAACCGTCTCACATTTTGCCATCAGTTACCATACTGATGCACTCTATTCGGAATTTAAAAAAACAAATAGAGTTCTTTGGCAAGACCTTGAAAAGCAATTAATCAGCGAAAATGATTTAAAATTTTTACGATTTAAAAGAATTTTTGACGCTCATAATATCAAGCAAGACCCGAGCACTTTTAGCGAATTTTATTTGAAAAAAATTGCGAAAAGCACCCATTTAAAAGTAGGAGCACTCGCAATATGTCAATTTTTAAAAGAAGCAAAGATAAAAATTGGAATCATAACAAATGGATTTGAAAATATACAAAAAAGCAGATTCTCACTGTCCGAACTCAATCCTTATTTTGATTTTGTGACTATTTCTGAGGAATGCGGCTACCGTAAGCCTCATGCAGAGATATTTAATATTGCGTTAAATAAATTTGGCTGTGCACAAAAAGAAAATACCCTTATGGTGGGTGATAATTTAGAAGCAGATATTATTGGTGCTCAAGAGTTTGGTCTGGATAGTTGTTGGTATCATCCACAAGGTGGTAAACCTCACAAAGATATTACCCCAACTTTTATCATTCAAAATTTAATGGAAATTAAAAGAATTATAAATAAAAAATGAGAGATTGATTTTAATCTCTCATTTTACAAAATACTAAAGAAACATTGGTTCCGCCAAACCCAAATGAGTTTGAGATTGCCACTTTCACTTCACGCCGAACGGCTTTGTTGGCAGTGTAGTTGAGATCACATTGTTCGTCTGGATGATCGAGGTTTATAGTCGGTGGGATAACTCCTGTTTTAATAGTCATTGCTGAGAAAACAGCTTCTATACCACCTGCAGCACCCAATAAATGCCCTGTCATGCTTTTTGTGGAGCTTACATTTAACTTATAGGCATGCTCTCCAAAAATTGTCTTGATAGCTTGTGTTTCACATAAGTCACCTTGGCCAGTAGATGTACCATGTGCATTTATATAATCCACATCCTCAGGTTTTAACCCGGAAGTAGCAAGAGCCTGCTGCATAGCGCGCGCACCACCTTCTCCACCAGGAGCAGGAGATGTAAAATGATAGGCATCACCAGAAGCACCAAAACCAACGAGCTCACAAATAATATTTGCACCACGCGCCTTTGCGTACTCATATTCTTCAATAATAAGTATTCCTGAACCTTCACCCATAATAAAGCCTGAGCGATCTTTATCGAAAGGACGTGATGCCTTTTCAGGTTGATCAGAAAAATCTGAGGACAGAGCTTTCATCTGACCAAAACCAGCAAAAGCAACGAGACTCAATGCAGACTCCGCTCCTCCGCAAATCATGGCTTTTGCTCTACCTGTTTGAATGTACATCAAAGCATCGCCAATAGCGTGCCCCGCACTTGAACAAGCAGTTGCTGTACAAATATTAGGCCCTTTTGCCCCCGTTTCCAAAGAAACGACACCTGCAGCCATATTGCCAATAAAGCCTGGAATCGTGAAAGGAGAAACTCTCTTAATTCCTTTGGTCCGCGCAGTAAAGGATTGATCTTCAAGATATCCTAGAGCGCCAATGCCAACTCCAATTGCAACTCCAATATCATTTTGATTGTTTGGATTGAGTTTCAATTGAGCATTTTCTAAGGCCATTTTTGACGCCGCAACGGCAAGATGAACGAAGCGTTGATTTCTTTTAGCTTCCTTTTCATCCATAAAATCAGCTGGATTAAAATTTTTGACCTCACCCGCAATTGTCACGCAATTTTCTGGGGGTTCAAACGTTGTAAGCTTGCCAATTCCACTTTTTCCTGCAATTGCATTCTCCCAGCATTCCTCTAAATTATTGCCGATTGGACATACGATTCCAAGTCCAGTTACGACGACACGTTTCATCAAGCAAACCTCTCAAATAAAAAAAAGGACTTATAAATCCTGACTAGATCATCATAAATAAACATGCTAGTTATCCATAACTGTAAGCCAGCCAGAGTACCAACAACTGTCGGTATACACCATAACAACTCTATGTGAAATACGCAGAGCAAGGAACTCATCAATGCTAAATCTAAAACACAAAATACTTTCTAAAAAGGCAATACTTTGGGATTTTGACGGATGCCTATGCGACTCTGAACGCATACACTTCTTAGCGTACGCAAAAGCATTTGCACATATCGGACACACACTCAATGAGTATGAATACTATGAGACTTTCACTCACACTGGTGCAGGTGTCGCAAAGGAAATCGAAACATATAACATAAGTTGCAATCTTGAAGAAATAAGAACGGACAAAGCAAAACACTATTGGGAACTTATTTCAAAAGGAGCTGCTCAGATATATACTGAAATTCCAGAAATTCTATCTATCTTAAAAAGAAACGGTCATGTCAATGCTATTGCGAGCAATAGTCCTGCGAGTGAAATAAATCTTATCCTTTCTCAACAAAAAGAAAAATTGAGTATTGACCACGTAATTGGTATTGAGCCTGGAATGCGCAAAAAACCATATCCCGATCTTTACCTAAAAGCTCTTGAAGTATTAAAGATTTCGCCAAGCGAAGCTCTTGTCATCGAAGACTCTGAACGTGGTTTGCTTGCAGCACAAGCAGCTGGCTGCGATGCTCTTTGGATAAAAACCAACTTAAATGAACGTTTTGACACAAAAGCGGATCATCTTTCTCGCTTAACCCACAAACAACTACTCCAAATAATAAAGTGATCGCAAAAATATGTGGATGGACAATTGGGTATTAAATTTACCTAAGAAATTATGGCCTGAGTTCTCACTCGATGCCACAAATAAAGCACCTTTTCTCATTCGCTTTTTCGAAACTCAAAAAAATGTTGTCGTTTTGTCGAGCTCAAATAAAGCAGAAAAAGAAGCGAACATAGAAGAATGTGAAAAAAATAATATTCCAATTCTGCAAAGAAAAGGCGGAGGAGGAACTGTTGTTTTAGGACAAGGTTGCCTAATCCTTACATTTGCATTTTATGGAAAAGATGTCTTTGGTAATAGTAAATATTTTCAAATGATTAATAACTTGTGGATCGATTCTCTCGTAAATGCAGGGTGTCCAAAATTAAATCAACAGGGTATAAGTGATATAAGTTATATAAATAAAAAAATTGCTGGTACAAGTATTTTCCGGAAGAAACATTTACTAGTTTATCAAGGAAGTTTACTCGTAAATCCAAATTTAGAGCTTATTTCTAAATTACTTTGCCATCCATCGCGTGAACCTGATTACCGAGAAGGTCGTTCGCATGAAGACTTTTTAACTACAACACAGGCTCTTGGTTGTTCTTTATCTGCATCTGAACTTGCTCTTTTTTGCCAAAATTATTTTGAAGAAAATGTTGGACAATATTTTAAAAATGATGTTTTAATATGAAGCAATTTTTGAAAGTCCGGAATTAAAAATATCAACATTTGGCTTCCCTTTATAGCGAATATGGCAATTTCCATATGCAGTTCCAACAAGGGTTTGTTTTGCACATAAACTGATTTGTGAAGAATGATTGCACGATAATGAAATTGATTGAGCCTCTAATTCAACAGCATTAATATTTGCACTGCCAAAAGCCGTTACTTTGAAGTTATCTACATACCCGCTCATATAGCATGCGCTAGCATCAGTACCTTCAAAGACAAATCCCCCACCATGTAAATCAAGCACACTTGCTTGAACAGTGTCTCTGATAAAAAGGGAATTTAATACATGAGTGTGAATAATAACTTGAGTTCTAGTAGGATGAGAAAAACCATCTTCCATATGGATAAATAATTTACCAAAAGAGTTGACTTCAGTGATTATTCTTGGCAAAAAATCGGCTTTAGCTTTAACTTCTAAACCTTGAGCTTTGCCTACAAATATTTCGACATCAAAATTATTTGCAATAGCAATTGATGAAAAATATCGGACAACACGACTTTGATTAAATACATTCATTTCAATATCCTTCAATAATATTTATTAATAATTATTTAAATAACTATTTATTTTTAAGAAGAGCTTATTAAAAAAACGGGTGCGTGCAGTCTGCATTACTAAGGTAACAAATGCTAATTTGATGTCAATAGCTTCTCCAAAATTTCTTAAAGGACACGCAATTAGAAGTTGACTCTCTTCTTTTCATTTGCTACTAGATTCAATCTTCGGATGCCGTCAATCACGGCAGGAAGTTCATCACGCAAGTCGTACAAAAGCGTAAGCTATTACTAATACTGAGGTTTTTTCATGAAAGAAAACATTCATCCTAAATTTGGTCCATGCGAAGTCATTTGCGCTTGCGGTAGCGTATATCAAACTCGCAGCACAAAAAATACATTAAAAGTAGAAACTTGCAGCGTTTGCCACCCATTCTGGACAGGCAAGCACAAGGTTCTCGACACAGCTGGTCGTATTGAACGCTTTAACCGTAAATACGCTTCTAAAACAGCGGGTCAAACAAGTAAGTAAAATTTACGCTTGCGTGTGCAATTAAATAGGGAGCATATCCATTAGTGGAGGCTCCCTTTTTGCATATACAGTAAATAAAGTCTCTTTTTTTAAATCCTTTATCATTTCTGACTGGAATTTTATCTTATGATGCTTCAACTTGCTAAAATTGAACGTAGATTTCTTGAATTGGAAAACCTTCTCTCCCGTCCTGAAATCATTTCAAACAACAATGAATTTCGCAAACTCAGCAAAGAACGCTCAGAACTAGAGGAAACAGTTAGACTTTATAGAGAATTCAAAAAAATAGAAGAGGATTCTAAGGCAACAGAGGAGCTCTACCAAGAGTCCACGGGCGAAATGCAAGAACTCGCTTTTGAAGAGCTCAAAGAGCTCAAAAAACGCTTTGAGGAGCTCGAAAAAACCTTATCGATCCATCTACTCCCAAAAGACCCAAACGATTCGAAGAATATTTTCCTTGAAATCCGCGCCGGAGCTGGCGGAGACGAAGCCAGTCTTTTTGCCGGACAGCTCTTCCGCTCGTATATGCGCTACGCAGAACGAAAAAAATGGAAAGTCGAAATCATGTCGTTAAACGAAAATGAACTCGGCGGAACCAAAGAAGTTATTGCTTTAATCGAAGGCGAGGGCGTTTACAGCATTCTCAAATACGAAAGCGGAGTCCACCGAGTTCAGAGGGTACCTCAAACTGAAGCTCAAGGTCGTGTGCACACATCAACAATCACAGTTGCTGTTTTACCTGAAGCCGATGACGTAGAAGTTACAATCAATGAAAATGAATTGCGCGTTGACACCTACCGTGCGGGTGGGGCAGGGGGGCAACACGTCAATAGAACAGACTCTGCTGTGCGTATTACTCACATTCCTTCGGGAATTGTTGTGGCCTGCCAAGATGAACGCTCACAAATAAAGAACCGCTCAAAAGCCATGAAAATCCTCCAAGCCAAACTTCTTGAAGCTGCTGAAATCGAGAAAGAAAAAGCCTTTTCCGAAGAACGTCGCTCGCAAGTGGGAAGAGGGGACAGAAGCGAACGCATACGCACCTATAATTTCCCTCAATCTCGCGTGACGGACCACAGAA
The DNA here is from genome assembly GCF_014281055.1 of Fluviispira vulneris. Lineage (NCBI taxonomy): Bacteria > Pseudomonadati > Bdellovibrionota > Oligoflexia > Silvanigrellales > Silvanigrellaceae > Fluviispira > Fluviispira vulneris. The sequence continues at coordinate 346,580 of NZ_JACRSE010000005.1, forward strand.
TTAACCATACCATTCACTCTATCGATGCATTTATGGAAGGCGACATTCAAGAAATGCTCGATTTATTGCGCCAACATTACCAAGCTGAAGCACTCAAGCTACAAGCTGAAGGCAATTGATATGCAAGTTGAGCAGGAAAAAAAAGAAAAACTCTGGACAATTCGAGAAATCCTCAATTGGACGAGCAAACATTTTCATGAAAAAAAGATAGAGACACCTCTTCTCGATGCTCAACTTCTCCTCTGTAAAGTTCTCAATTTATCCAAAGTTCAACTTTATATTGAAATGGATAAACCGCTCAATGAAACCGAAAAGCGAGACTATCGCGCTCTTGTCAAAAGACGCTTAAATGGTGAGCCCGTTGCTTATATTCTGAACGAAAAGCACTGGCATAATTTAAAATTATACGTCGATAAAAGGGTCTTAATCCCTCGTCCCGAAACGGAATCCATGCTCGACTTTGTCTTGCAAAATAAAAAGAACTGCGATCTAAAATATATCCTTGATTTATGCACAGGATCAGGCTGTCTTGCCATAGCTCTTGCCAAAGCATTTCCCACTGCCCACGTTATTGGGGTCGATATTTCACCTGATGCTTTGGCTGTGGCAAACATAAATGCTGAACTCAATTCAGTCCAAAACGTGGAATGGCTGCAAGCCGATCTGACTCAAACTGAAATATTTCAAGAATTAAAAGCAAAATACAACACCTTTGACATAATCGTTGCCAATCCTCCTTACGTAACAGAAAATGAATGGCAAGATCTCGAACCCAACGTTAAAGAATATGAACCGAAATTGGCTTTAGTTGCTGCGGATGAAGGCCTCTTTATTGGCGAACAGATAGTAAAAAATATAGAAATTTTTTCTTTACTCAGTTCGAATTCCATTTTTGCCATGGAAATGGCCGATAAGCAGCCACAAAAAATAAAAAGCGAATGCAAAAAAATTATCCAGCACAATCATCCTATTTGGGAAATTCCAAAAAATGAATGGTTCACACTCTGCGATTGGGAAAGAAAAGAGAGGTTTTTGCTAAAAATTTCTTTGAATATGAATCATACAAACGAACTATAATTCCATTAATTACAATCTCTTTCTGCAACAGGTTTGCTCAAAATATTTATAGATTTAACTATTTCATCTGGAAAATCTTTAATTGTTTTAAATTTTCTTTCAAATTTCATATCAAAAAAACAATGTTCAACAACATTTTGCCAGCATTTTGTTCCTAAATTAAAAATACGCTCCAATTCTTCAACTGGGTTTTTATGCTCATCTACATCTATTGTGCGAATTGGATATTCATGCTCAGACTTATAATAATATAAAGCTGCCGATTGTCTTCCTCTAAAATCTGCTTGAGAAATATTACCGGCTTTAAGTGCCATCAATAATCGTGTGTCTAAAGATTCACTTGCTGAGCTCTTAAAACTCTTTTCCATGTTTGTTAGAGTCTCTAGCGACAATAAACAGTTTCCAGAAATAATATAATTGTCTCCCATTATAATATCCCCAAATGTTTTAGCATATTCATTCGATATCATTTTTAGATCTTCTCCCGTGTAACTGAAAAATTGAAATTTTTTCAGATCGAGAACAGCAAGTTGTTTTCGCTGAAATGAAGGATCATTTTTCTTAAGATAATTCAAAATATTTGTACTGTTCTCATTGTCATTCAATAAGTTTCTAATACTATATGCAGTGCAAGGATCTTGCTTACCTTGAGCTGCAATTAAACTTTGATTTTTAAAATGGAATGCAGCATACTTTCCAATAAACGGAATAGCTGAGCAGATTGCAATTCCATATTCACTTTTATTTTTATCAAAAGCTATTATAGAGAATGTCATAAAATTAATCCTTTATTTTAGTTTATAAAACAAATTTTGGCACTTAATACACGATTATTTTAATAACTCAACACTTTTCCACAATTCAAAATCGAATTTTTATCTAGCGACCGACACATCTCTAAAGATTTATTTTGCTCTTTTTTTGCATACATATTGAAAAATACGACGATATATTTCATAAGATCATTCGCAATAGTATCACCATTTCCTAGACCAACTCCTAAAGTCATGGGATCGTGGATTGATTCATGGATTTGAGGAATATGATAAGCAGGATGGTATTGTAATTTAGACAAATCCGTAAAGTTCTCATGGTTACTGTAATTTATATTTTTAATCGAGGGAGACAAAACAAGATCGAAGTTATTTTTACCAAGTTGAGTTTGTCCCTTTAAAAGATGTTTAAATAGAGAAGACCAGATAGTCATTGTTGGAATTTTTATTGGCTTAATAGGATAATTCGCAGCTTCAAGAATATTCCCTGGATCCATTAGCAAAAGTGAATTCACATGAATATTTTGCTTTTCCTTAAATAGATTAACAATGGACATAGCCCCCATGGAATGGCCTAATAGATTCACATTTTCAAAATTAATTTGCTGTTTAACTTTTATCCCATAATCTAAAAATTGTAAATTATCGAGAATAAATTTTAAATCTGCAAAATTTTCAAGACGGCCGGAGTCATTATATTTTTCTGGTGGTTCTACTACGTGTCCATTTGCTTGTTTTATCGCCCCATTTACAAAAAAAGAATTCAATCCTAGAATTATATAACCATAACTGACCAACTCATTAATGATGATGTTGTAAGATTGAACGGAAAGACCTGACCCTGGTAAAAAAATGATAATTGGAAATTTTTTATTTTCTATACTTGGTGCTGCATTCTTAGAATTATATGTTTTTACATCTAAAAGAGTTTTTAAAGTGATTAACTCCGATTCTTTTAGTTTAAACTTTTTATTATAAAAATGAATACTCCTCATGATAGCCTCTCTATCGTACTCAGAAATTAATAAGGATTTTTCTTTGCTAGGATAGTATATTCTTGCATTTATTTCGTGACAAAATTTGTTGTTTTCTTGTGAAAAATCTTTTTCATTCACACTAGGATGATAAAATGTGTCAGGACAGATTTTATTATTTATAATATATAAATCTTTGTATCCTATGCTATAAGAACCAGATGGTGTAAGAAGATAATTTTTAGTATCTTTATTTTCTTGAGCATATCCTATATTGAATATTCCCAATAAGCACAAGAAAAGTATTTTTTTCATAGAGATTAAATCCTTGATAATTTTTTATAATAGATTAAAATACCTCTTGAACTTTATGCCAAGAGATAAAGTCTTGTATAACACGCAGTCCATTAAAAATGTTCCACACATCGTTTTCTTGATTGAGAAAATCCAATGGATTTGATAATTTCATCGGTTAATTTATTCCATGCATCACTCCCTGCCTGAATAATATCTTCGATTTTTTCGTTTAATCTAAATGAAAGATGATTTCTTTTTAAATAACTCCTCAATCTTTCAATATGATTTAATTGCGGAATATATGGAGGAAGAAAGTGTAAAGTAATATTTTTCGGTACAACAATCTTGCTATTATTATGCGCTCTTGAGCCATCTAAAATCATAAGAACATGTTCACTTCTCTTTATTTTTTTTGAAAAATCATTCAAAAATATCTGCAAATTCTCACTGTTTAAAGTTGGCATATCAAATCCGAATCTTTTTCCAGTATCAATATTTATTGCTCCATATATCCATGAATTTAAAAAACCATTCTCATTTTTATATTCAGGGCGAACGCCTTTTGGGCTCCAAATTCCTGATGTGATTGTCTTTTGCCCATATCTAGTTTCATCTTGATAATATTGAATAACTTTTTTATCTGGATGTTCTCTCTTTATCTTTTCTATTACTTTAGGAAAGTTTTTTCTCCATTCTGCAATAACTTCTGAATCATTTTTAATATGTACTGGTCTCAGTTTGACTTTTCTTAAACCTATTTTCTTACAAAATGAATAAATGCCAGATCTACTAAACTTCTTACCATTATTCTTATGGATAAGATTTTTTATAATTTCAACATGAACAACTTTTGCATGTGATTCATGAGAGTTTTTTAAAATAACTGACTTTTTAAATCCAAAATCTCACTTGAGCTTAACAAACTTTTCCTACCCGTTCGAGGTCTTTCAAAAAGATTCATCATTCCATTTGCTTTAAATTTTCCGATTGTTTGGTAAACGGTTTTAGGGCTGCACTTCAATACTGCGGATATTTCTTTAACCTTAATATCCATTAAAAAGAGCAGAATTATAGCAAGTATCCTTAGAAGTTGCGCGGTTAATTTTTTCTTTAGAAGTCCCTTTAAAGTTTCATTAAAATGAGTTACTATCTTCGGCATATGCAGCATTCCTTTTTTATTAGTAGTGAAGATGAAGTGCTGCATACCTTTTACACGAATAATTCAAATTTATAAAACTTTGTACCTGATTTCTTTTTTAAAGCAATTTATGTTATTGGTAATCTATTCTTTGGAAGAAACTTTTTGGACTGCGTATTATTAATTGCATTTATACTTGGCTTTTCATTAAATTCACTGCGCAGTACATTCAGAAAAAATATTTTTGCTGGGCTTAAAACTCAGGAAGATATATCGAAGTGGGTTTCTTTGAGTAATTTATTCACCTTTATGCCAAGGGCAATCTTTCCACTTATTGCTTCCTTACTTATTGTATCGATTTCAGCAGATATCATACTTTCTGTTACGGGAATAATAGTTTTTCTTATGATCAGTATATTAACTTACATTTTAAGACAAAAACAAAGAAAAAATACTTTATTAAACAATATAAAAGTAGGGAAAAATACACATGTATGCAATCATAGTTGATCCGCTTTCAAGCGGATCAGAGTATTTAAATGAACTTCGTAATTATGCAATAAAAGTAATTTCTATTCTTTCGCGTCGAGCTCAAAATTCTATGAAAACCTCACACTTAAGCGATTATATAACTGAGGGAGAGGATTTCTCTTCATTATTGCAAAATTTTCTGGATATCACCCAAGGTGAAAAGATATTATTTTGCTTACCAGGAAGTGAAATTGGTGTTGAGCTTGCAGAAAAAATAGCACAAAATTTAAAGTTGAAAACAAATAATAAGGACTTCAGCAAAGAAAGACTGAATAAATATTTAATGCAAGAAAGAATTAAGCACTGTGGCTTAAATTCGATAAATCAATTCCTCATAAAAAAGAGCTCGTGCGAATTTCCTAAATTTTCATTCCCAGTTGTCCTAAAACCCACTCAAAGCGCGGGCAGTGATGGTGTTATATTTTGTAATAATCAGCAGGATGTAAAAAAATATATTGATAAATATTTTGGAAAAATTAATAAAATAGGCGTTATGAACAATGAATTGCTTATGCAAGAGTTCATAGCAGGGACAGAATTTGTTGTCGATCTCGTCACGATTGATAACCACTGTGAATTAGTTGCCATGTGGAAATACGAAAAAATCCTAAGCGCGGAAGGCAATTTCATATATTCTTCACTCAAATTAATAAATGCAGAGCATAAATATTTCAATACTCTATTGTGTTACGCAAAAAAGGTTATCAAAGCTTTAGGAATCTGTTTTGGACCTGCCCATGTCGAAATTATGATCGATAAAAAAGAAGAACCTATTTTAATAGAAGTCGGCAGCAGACCACATGGTGGGAAATCACAAGCAATTATGCGCGAATGTTTTGGTTATAATCAGATCACCCGTACCCTGGATAACATATTTAATGAAATAAAAAATTTTACTTATGCACCTAAAAAATATGGTGAATTAGTATTTCTAATTTCGCAAAAAGAAGGGAGATTTAAAAGTTTTGGCTGCAAAGAAGATATTGCAAAATTAAATGGATTTATAGATTTTTTTCCTTTTGTCTCAGACAATGAGTATTTGGAATGTACAAAAGATCTTGCAAATATACCTGATATAGTGATGTTTGCGCATGAATCTGCTGAAGTTGTTACAAATAGCGTTAAAAAACTTCGAGAACTTGAAAAGGATGAAAACTTTTATGAAATTTATTCATAAATGTATAGATTTAATCTATGAATCTTTTGCTTTAAAAAAATCATTTCCACTTCCTTCTTTAACTACTTTTTTAGGCTTTGTTTCTTGCTTTAAATCGCGCGTGTTTTTCTGGACTGCAATTGCAGCAAATAGACTTAATTTAAACGACATACCATAAAAACCTTTTTCGCTGAGTGTTAAACTCGAATTCCAAAGACCTGCACTGAGCAATAATATTGCGATAAGCTCAGACACCCAACATTAGCCAAAATATATTCCTGTCACTGCAATTCCATCAAGTTTATCTCGCACACTTTTCTGTAATGAGACAGCAGAAAAAAGCCCATACAAAAGAACCGTAAAATAATAGCCTTTTTCATTCAGTTGCATAGCTGCATTCCAAAGCCCAATATTAAAGGCTAAAAATCCAGCAAAAAGCGCAAGTCAAGAGGCACCTATAAATGCGGGCGAGGGTTTAACCGGAGTATTCATTTGAAATCCTTTCTTAGGTCTTATTGAGAAATTATATTACACTATGAATCAAAAAAAATAATCCATCATAACTTAATTTATAAAAATAAAAAGTGCAAAAATGTATTTAAAAAGGTAATTTTATTAGCGAAACTAAGTCCAAAATATACTTAGGATCATCCCAAGGTGCAGGAACAATAATACTGTCATTAATAGCCACAGAACTCCATTTATCTCCAATATTATTGACAGCTAAAACATATGTGTATTCATTTTGAAATAATTTTGAACAGCGCAACTTTAATTTTAAGTATGAATGAGCTCCACCGTTTAAGATAAAATAATTTGTATCTGCAAAAAAGCCCTCACTCATTCTCCAAGAACCATATTCTTTTTGTGGAAGCCAATTGTATTGATATTTTTTATTCACGCATAAGATATGCGCTTCATCAGAAAATGCACTAAGAGAGAGGATAGCTATCCAAAAGAAAAAAATTATTTTATATTTATTCATGCTTAATTATCCTAATTATATATAAAGGATATTGTTAATTAAGTATATTAATACAGATTTATTTAAAAAGGGCAAGTATTTTCATTCTAATAATTTTAGTCTATAAGAAATTGGTTAGATCGTTTACTACTCACACAGGAAGAAATTTATGTCCGATAAATATGAATTAAAAGAAAATTTAAAAGTCATTTTCGATATGGATGGCGTAATTATAGACTCAGAACCTATGTGGCAAGAAGCAGAAATTGAAGTTTTCAAGACCGTCGGTTTAAATTTAGACAATGCAATGTGCCAGCAAACTGCTGGATATAGGGTAGAAGCTGCAGTTGATTATTGGTTTAGAAAACAGCCGTGGACAAATAAGTCAAAGCTGCAAGTTGAAAATGAAGTTAAAGATCTAGCCTGCAAATCGATTGTTGACCATGCACTCGCAAAGCCGGGAGCTATCAATCTTATTCATGAGCTCGCAAAAAATAAAATCACCATGGCTATTTGTTCATCCTCTTCAATGAAAATAATAAAGACCGTTTGTGAAAAATTAAATATAACTTCGTTCATGCAAATCTTACAAACAGGAGAAGATTGCAGCTATGGTAAACCTCATCCAGAACCATATTTAGCAACCGCCAAACGACTCAATGCCCTTCCTTCACAATGTATTGTAATAGAAGATTCATTAACAGGAGCAATCTCAGGCAAATCTGCGGGCATGAAAGTGATTGCAGTTCCTGAAGAACACAACTTTCAAAAAACAATTTTTGATTTTTGCGATGCAAAATATTCAAGTTTAGAAAAGATTAAAATAGAAGACTTATTGAAAATAATTTCGAAATAAAAATTAAACTTATTCTCAAATAATCTCGAATTAAAATATTCATTTGGTAAAGAAGTTGTTGTCTAAAATTAAATCCCTGTAATTGCTTTAATCAGTGAGCGAGGCAAAACAAGATAATTAGCACAATTTAAAGCCAATTAATACAAAGATTCAAAAAAAATATTCTTAACTGAAATGACAAACAGGCCCAATACCATTTCCTATTTTGTAACGAGAACCTCTCATGATAGATTTTGAAATATAATTTTTTGCTATTTGGAAAGAAGTTTCTCTGTCCATTCCTTTTGCCAAATTTGCAGCTATTGCTGCAGAAAAAGTACAACCCGTACCATGGGAATTATTTGTGACAATTTTTTCAGATTCAAGCCAAATAATATTCACTTTATTACCATCATAAGTAGCCATGCAATCAGAAGATTTATTGCCATTTTCAAAATGACCACCTTTTAAAATCACAGCACGTGGTCCCAATAAAAGTAAATCTATCGCAGCGTTTTCCATATCTTTTAGAGAACTTATTTTCCTTGAAAGCAAGATTTCTGCTTCAGGTAAATTTGGAGTTAATATTTCTGCCAAAGGAAGTAAATCATTCAATAATGAATTTAGAGCATCGTCTTTCAGAAGTTTAAAATTATTTTTAGATAAAATCACTGGATCTAGAACAATATTTTTACATTTAAATTTAACTAATTTTTCAGCAACTATTTTAATAATATCATCTGTAAATAGCATACCGATTTTTACTGAATCAAAACCAATATCGCTTAAAACACACTCAAGTTGCGTAGCAATTGAATTTTGCGAAATTTCCTGAATATTAAATACACCCATGGTATTTTGCGATGTTATCGCAGTAATAACCGAAGCTCCATAGCATTTGAATTCATGGAATGTTTTTAAATCTGCTTGGATTCCGGCTCCCCCTCCCGAATCAGAACCCGCAATACTCAACACCCTCGAATAGATCTTCACTTCCCCTAAATTTAGCATAGTAGACATCCTAAAATTTTAAAGTTATACGTTTAGCGATCACCAGAGGTGCCCTTTATCGGGCTGAGATTGCCATTTCGGCAAGACTCTTGGAACCTGATCTGGATTATACCAGCGTAGGAAGAGTGATAAGTTTTGTTTAATCACAGTTTATATTTATATCCGCACATTTTTCTTTTCACAATCGCTTTCAAGCGATGTGTTTCCGCATTTTTAATTAAACACATCTTATTATCTCTTTCCATAGTTCCCGCTGGATTTCCAATAATTCTTGTAAAAGAAGGAATCCATCTATGGAAAATTTTAAACTTTTTGATCCAAAAGAAATATTTAAAGAATACCCAGAAAGTAAAAAAACTTATTTTGAAGGTAAGTTATTTAAAAATTTAAAAGTTCCCATGCGTGAAATTAAAATAAATGGGAATGGAAAAAAGGACATTTCAAAAAGCATTTACGTATATGATTCATCTGGTCCTTATTCAAATAAAGATACGAATATAAATATCAATGAAGGTTTGTTTCCTTTACGGAGAAGCTGGCTTTTAAAAAGAAAGCCAATCCAAGGAGGGATAACCCAAATGGGATACGCTAAAAAAGGGATTATTACGGAAGAGATGGAATATGCTGCCATTCGAGAATCTCACCATAATCTGAAACTTTTTGAAGAAAATATAGAACGTGAAAAAAGGTTACAAAGTAGAAATAAAAAATTTACTATTCCTAAAGTCATTACACCTGAATATATCCGTGATGAAATTGCCAATGGAAGAGCAATCATTCCTGCAAATATTAATCACCCAGAGCTTGAACCCATGGTCATTGGCAGGAGTTTTTTAACAAAAGTTAATGCAAACATAGGCAACTCTGCAATAAATTCTTCCATTGAAGGAGAAATTGAAAAATTATTGTGGTCCCTTAGATGGGGCGCTGATACCATTATGGATTTGTCTACTGGAAAAAACATTAAAGAAACTAGGGAATGGATTTTAAGGAATTCCCCAATACCTGTAGGTACTGTGCCATTGTACCAAGCATTAGAAAAAGTAGGTGGTATTGTTGAAGATTTAAGCTGGGAAGTTTATCGAGAAACCATTATTGAGCAAGCCGAACAAGGCGTCGATTATTTTACAGTACACGCTGGGATTCTATTACCATATGTTCAATTAACACGAAATCGAATGACAGGAATCGTTTCCCGTGGCGGAGCCATTATGGCTAAATGGTGCACTTCGCACCATAAAGAAAATTTTATTTATTCTCACTTCCAAGAGCTCTGTGAAATCATGCGCCATTATGACATCACCTATTCCCTTGGTGATGCGCTTCGTCCAGGATCTATTGCAGATGCAAATGACGAAGCTCAATTTGCAGAATTAAAAACCCTTGGTGAGCTTACAAAAGTCGCATGGAAATTCGATGTTCAAACAATGGTTGAAGGACCAGGTCATATTCCAATGCATCTCATTGAAGAAAATATGGAAAAACAATTAGAGTATTGTCATGAAGCTCCATTTTATACCCTTGGGCCTCTCACAACAGATTTTGCTCCTGGATATGATCACATTACGAGCGCAATTGGTGCTGCCATGATTGGATGGTATGGATGCGCAATGCTTTGTTACGTTACTCCAAAAGAACATCTCGGATTACCAAATAAAGATGATGTAAAGCAAGGCCTCATTGCCTATAAAATAGCAGCTCATGCATCTGATCTTGCTAAAGGACACCCAGCTGCAAGGAGTTGGGACGACGCTCTTTCCTACGCTCGTTATCATTTTCATTGGGACGATCAATTCCATTTAGCACTCGATCCGGAAACCGCCCGCAAACATCACAATGAAAGCTTGCCTGATGAAAAAAACCTCCGCACACCCTATTGCTCCATGTGCGGTCCCCGTTTTTGTTCCATGCGCATAAGTTCACAGATATTTGAGTCTGATAAAGATAATTGAGTCATAGCTATTTTATATAAAAAAGGAATCAATAAAGTGCGCGTTGGAATTATAGGTGCAGGTATACTAGGTAGACTAATAGCTATTGAGCTTTTTAAAAGAAAATATAAAGTAACAATATTTGAAAAAAGTGATGCCAATTCTTCGGGATCATGCACGACTACCGCTGCTGGAATGCTTGCACCTTGGTCAGAATCATATGAATCCAGCCAACTCGTTTTTGAATTAGGAGTTACATCATTAAAATTATGGCCTAATATTTTGAAAACATTAAACTCAACCCATTTATTTAAGAGACAAGGGACAGCCCATCTTACTTTATATCGAGAAAGACATAAATTAGAGCATTTTTTTGAACACTTAAAAAAAAGAAATATCCATTTTGAAGCAATTAAAATCAATAGTGAAAATAAAAAAGAATTCGTTGGAGAGTTTTCGCAAGAATATTCTTTTGGATATTATTTTCCTCAAGAAGCAACTTTAAATCCCATGGAGTTTATTTTAAAATGCAATGACTTTTTTAAAGAGAATAAAATTTCGTTTAATTATAATCATATAGTAACATTTTATGAAAACAATAAAATTACTACAGATCAAGGCGATTTCTACTTTGATAGTGTCATTAATACTATGGGATTGGGGGCTAAAAATGTATTTGAAAAAAGTAAGGAAAGTTTAAGAGGCGTCCGTGGATCTTTAGTACTTGTGCATGCACCTTTGGTAAACATCCATTCTGTCATCCGCCTTACCCATTTACGCTATCCCATTTACATTGTTCCAAGAGGAAATAATAAATATATCATTGGTGCCACAAGCCATGAAACTGAATGCCTAAAACCAATTACAGTTGAGTCTTTACTCGAACTCTTAAGCGTTGCTGCGCATTTTGATAAAGGGTTTTTAGAAGCAAATTTACTAGATCAAAGAGTCAATTTGCGCCCCACTTTTATGGATGGTTCTCCCCATTTTTATAGTCAGAATGGAATTCATTACATAAATGGTCTCCATCGAAATGGGATTACCATTTCACCTGCCTTAGCGAATATATTTTGCAATTACCTTGAAAGAAAAAGTAACAATAACTTAGATTTTCCTATAGAAAATAATAAAATTATGGAGGAATTATGTCTAAATTATTAATAAAAGTAAATGGAGATAAAAAAAATTACAATGTGGAAAAGTTAAGTATACAAATGCTTCTTGAAAAAGAACAAATTAAAACAAATGGAGTTGCCATTGCATTAAATAAAGTCTTTATTCCAAAACAAAAACATTCTGAGTTATTCCTTCAAAATAACGATGAAATTGAAATTATCACCCCTTCTCAAGGAGGATAAATGCTAGACTTATATGGAAAAAAGTTAAGTTCTCGATTTCTTATTGGAAGCGCCAAATACCCTTCTTTGAATATTTTAAAAGACTCAGTTATGGCATCCCAAGCGGAAGTGATTACCGTATCATTACGGAGACTATCTCCAAATTCAAAGCTAAAAAATGTATTTTGGGAAACTATAAAATCATTAAATATAAATATATTACCAAACACCTCTGGCTGTTACCTTGCTAAAGATGCAATTACAACAGCGCATATAGCAAGAGAGTTATTTGAGACGAATTGGTTAAAGCTTGAAATATTTGGTGACAGCCTAACCTTACAACCAAACCCTTATGAATTATTAAAAGCTGCAGAGCATCTTGCCAAACATAATTTTTCACTTTTTCCATATATGACAGATGATCTTGTTGTAGCGAATGAACTTGTAAATCTTGGATGTAAAGTACTTATGCCTTGGGCTGCCCCTATTGGGTCTGGCAAAGGAATAACAAATTCATTCCATTTGAAGGTTTTGCGGGAACGGTTTCCTTTTGTTACCTTAATTGTCGATGCAGGAATCGGTGCCCCTAGTCATGCAGCTTATGCCATGGAATTAGGAATGGATGCGGTTCTTTTAAATACAGCAGTAGCTGAATCCCACAACCCTACAGCGATGGCATCCGCATTTTCCATGGCCATAACGGCAGGCAGAAAGGCTTATTGTAGTGGCATGATCCCGCAAAGCGATTTTGCCATATCGAGTTCTCCCATCGTTGGCATTCCATTCCAGTAAACATTATTGAGGAACAAATGCTTGAAATAGATAAAAATAAAATGCGATTTTATCCCATAGTAGATAATTTTGAATGGGTAAGAAAATTGATCCAATGGGGTGCAAAATCAATTCAACTTAGGATTAAAATAAATAATAATGTTCCAAATAATTACGAAGCAGGAGAATATCTAGAAAATCAAATCAAATCCTCTATAGAATATTGTAAAAAACACCAATGCCAACTTTTTATAAATGATTATTGGGAACTTGCTCTTAAGTACAAAGCATTTGGCATCCACTTAGGCTACGAAGATTCACATGAGGCCGACCTTATGGCACTTCAAAACGCAAAAATAAATTTCGGATTGAGTACGCATGATTATAACGAACTTGATTTTGCTTTAAAACTCAATCCTTCCTATATTGCCCTAGGACCTATTTTCCCTACACAAACGAAAATCATGCGCTTTGCCCCTCAAGGAATATCTAGAATTACAGAATGGAGAAATCTGATCCCAGTAAATATTCCATTAGTTGCCATTGGAGGTATTTCATTACAACATGGATTCAGTATTTATTCAGCTGGCGCAGATAGTATTTCAGTCATAAGTGATTTTAAATCTTCACAACATCCTGAAGGACGTGTCAAAAATTGGATTCAAATAGGTGAGTGTTTATGAATATCAATAAATATTCAAGACATATATCAATTCCTTTTGTTGGAATCCTTGGGCAAGAAAAAATAAAAGATACAAAGGTAACAATAATTGGCGCTGGAGCGTTAGGACATAGCACTTCGATTTACCTTGCTGCTTCTGGCATTGGGCATATTTCTATTTTTGATCATGATATTGTTGAAGAATCAAATCTTTCCAGGCAAATATTATTTTCAGATCAAGACATTGGAAAACCAAAAGCAAAATGTCTTACAGAATATCTTAAAAAACTTTACTCTGATGTCGAATTTCATTTTTTTGATAAAGAATTTTCTGTAAACAATAGTGATATGCTTCCTTCTAATTGCAACTTCATTATCAATGCAAGCGATAATTATACAACGAGACATGCAATAAATTTAGTTAGCCTACAAAAAAATATCCCCTGGATTGACCTAGGGATTTTAAAAACTCAAGGGCATTTCTGTCTTTTTAATCCAGGCCTTGGTTGTTATGAATGCTTATTTTCAGACGCAACGGACTCCATAGAAAATTGTTCTTTATCTGGAGTCTTATCCCCCATCTGTGGTATCATAGGCTCATTTGCAGCAAATGAAGTTATTAAGTTCATACTTGGTAAACATACAAAAGACATCAACCACTTTTTTAGTTTTGAATTCCTAGAAAATAATTTTAAAAAATTCTACTGGAAAAGAAACTCAGATTGCCAATATTGTAATGAATTTTTAAAATTACGCCCAATCTCAATTCTTGAAAAAAAAATTTACGATGACTTTTTTATAGATGAGCAAAAATTTAAAGAAAAACAGCGAGATGAAAATAACCTAGCTGTTTTTTTAGATGAACCAACACTTCATTCCTCTTTGGGTTCTGCTTTCGAAGAAAGCGATTTTCAAAACAAAAAAACAAAAATTCAATTCATTAATGAAAATATTCACTCGATATTAAATAAAAATTTTTTTCTGATTGATAAACCTAAAAATGAAGAATATTATTCGAAATTTAAACTTATTATTTTTTTATGTCGTAGTGGGATAAAAAGCAAAACTGCCTGTGAAATTTTTAGAAAACAAGGATTTAATGCGTATTATGCACTTAACAGATAATAATTTATTTTTTTAAAAGGTTTTAGGGAAATTTTTAACTATTATATATCTTTAAAAGGGTGGTTCTGTTCCTTACAGGAATTTTCTGAGTGAAAAAGTGTCCACTTGAAGTGGGGGGTGTGATTACAATATTGTCTATTTATTAGCACTCGCATAAATTTTTAATCCTCGACGCCATACAAACTCACTTAGAAAATAAATGGGTATTAACGACATAAAAGATAAAATATGTAAGTATGGGTCAGGCTTTTGTAAAATAATTTCCGCAGGAACATTTGCGACTAAAAAAATGGGAATCAACCAAGAAAAAATAAAATTCAATATCTTCGGATAGATGAATTTTGGTCTATTGCCAAAATCAATTAACAGTGAGAAGCAATCTCTCAGTTCATCAATTTTACCCAGCCAAAAAGCAAGTGACATAAGAAAATATAAGGCTCTATATAAAAATAATTGAGAAAATAAAATTGCCATTGCATAATTTAAAATTAAAAAAACATCAATTTTAATTTGTAATTTAAAAGTATAATAAATAACGATGCCAATTCCTAATAAAGCACTTAATAAACTGCCAATATCAATTTCACCTAATAATATTTGTAATCTTGGACTGATTGGCTGGGTTAAAAGTTGATCGAGTTGTCCTTCTAAGATAAACTTAGGAAGTCGAGAAATACCATGAAAAATAAGCCCAACATACAATGAATTCACAATGAGATAGCTTCCTGTAAGAATCATCATATGATCCAGCGTCCAGCCATTTAACTCGTTAACATGATTAAAAACTATTATATAAAATGTAACAATCATAGCAGAAGAAATAATATTGATAATTAAACCAGCAAAGAAATCAAACCGATATTGCAATGCAGCCAGAAGATTTAAGCGCATATAAGTTGAAATGAGACGTATATATCTAAAACCGTTAGCTACCAAATGCTTCATATCTTTTTAATCCCTTTTTCATAATCAAAATTGTTAAAACAATGAAAGCAATGATCCAAAATATCATCAAAGCAAATTCTTGAGCAATAGAATGAGCTTTGCCAGTTAATATTGATGCTTGAATATATGCAAAATATCTGAAAGGTGACCATTGAAAAATGTTATGCAATACAGATGGAAAAAACTCATAAGGAAGCCATAAACCTGCCAAAATCCAAAAAATAATTTCTTTTACAACAAACAAAAAATCACTTTTTTCAAACCAAAATGCGAGCAGACCAATCGTAATTTCCATTAAAAAATGTAGACTGACACCACCAAGACAAAAAAAACCTAGAGAAAAGATCTGTAATAAGCTTATTGATCTAAAAAGATGAGTGTTAAGAAATAAGCTACTAAAAATAATTAATAATAGAAAAGGAATAAAAATGGTCGTTGCATAAGCAAGACGATTGCCTAAAAGTTTCAAATATAAGATTAATATCATATTGCTCGGTAAAAGAAGGTATTTGTCTAATTCACCATAGCGAATAGAATCAGACATATTGATATCATCTGGTTGTAATAAAGAATAGAATATTTGCACTCCAATAAGATAACCAAGGAAAGATGGAAAATCATAATTTGCAATTGTAGAATTTTGCGTATAGACAAAGCGCCAAAAATAATAATAAGCTGATAAACTTGCTAAAATTACAAAAAAACGAAGTAGAAAAGTTCCTCGAAAGATTATGCTATTGGCAAAAGAAATCATTATTATTGTTCGCGACATTTTAAGAAAGTTAATTTTGCGCATAATATTCCCTAAGCATATTTTCAAGTTTTACGGGTTTTTCACCTGCATGCTTTTTGTAAATGTCTTCAATTTGTTTATCCAAAACAATAACTCCTTCGTAAATTATAACAAGTCGGCTGCATAAATTTTCAATATCTTCCAAATAATGACTGGTTAGTATTAAGGTTGCTTTGGTTTTTTTGTGATACTCGATAAAAAATTGTCGCAGGTTTTCTCTTGAAATAAAATCCAAACCAATAGTAGGCTCATCACAAAATATAATTTTAGGCGAATGGATAAGAGAACCTATTATTTCCATTTTCATTCGCTCACCTAAAGAAAGTTGTCGAATAGGTTTTTTTAAAAGATTATCAACTTCTAGCATTTCAGATAACTCTGTCACTTTAGTTTTGAATTCTCTCTGATCAATATCATAAATAACTTGATTTATTCTAAAGCTATCTATAGCTGGCACATCCCACCAAAGATTGGCTTTTTGTGTGCCTATAAAGGCAATTTGTCTTAAAAACTCATGATCTCGTTTACTCGGTATGAAATTCATGACTTTGCAATACCCCGAAGTTGGGTGAATTACTCCTGAAAGCATTTTCAAAGTTGTCGTTTTTCCTGCGCCATTGGCACCGATAAATCCAACCATTTCTCCTTCTTTAATAGATAGACTCACTTTTTTTACAGCATCCACTAAAAAATATTTACGATTAAAAATGGATTTAATGGCATTAAAATACCCTTCTTCTCGATGAAATGTTTTAAATTGTTTTGTTAAATTTTTTATTTCAATCATTCTTTTCTCCGAAAAGAAATTTTTTCAATTAATTTAAATCATTGACAGCTTAATAAGCCGACCAATATAAAATGTATACATAGCTTGGCTACCATAGACTTTTTATACTTTGGACTCAAGGATACAATGCTCCAAGCTAAAATAATACTTGCCTAATATACTTTTTTATTATAATTAGGACTCATATTCATTTTAATTTTCTGAGGAAACATGCAAACTAATATTGTTTTAAATGCACATCATCTATCGAAAAAATTTAAAAAGAAAACTGTGATCAATGATCTTTCATTTTCACTTGAAAAAGGAAGTGTAGTTGGATTTTTAGGACCTAATGGGTCTGACAAAACAACCACACTCCGCTTATTAACAGGATTATTAGAGTCAGATAGTGGTAATGTCGAAATTCTAGGTTGTGATCTAAAAAGTATTGCAAATTCTGATTGGAGTATCGGCGCTATTATTGAAAAGCCAGATTTTTACCTCTCAATGACTGATTATGAGAATTTATATAATCTTGCACTTTTAAGTGAAAATTTAAATAAAGGAAATATTTCGCAAAGAATTGTTGAAGTCATAGACATTGTCGGATTGTCAGGAAGCGAAAATAAAAAAGTAAAAAACTATTCTCTAGGTATGAAACAACGACTTGGCATAGCTCAAGCTCTTTTGTCTGACCCAGAAATTCTTATTTTGGATGAACCAACCAATGGCATCGATCCCATAGGTTTAAGAGATTTACGCACCATAATAAAAAAATACTCACAGAATAGTAAAAAAACATTTTTAATTTCAAGCCATATGATAAATGAGCTTGAAGATATTTTTACACATTTAGTAATAATTAATAAAGGTCAACTTGTCTGACAAGGCACAAAAGAATCAGCCTTAATGGTTAATTCAAATATTGAAAATTTTTTTCTTAAAGTTCTAGATCATGCTCAATAGATTATTTAAATCGGAGCTTCACCGTTTCGGTTATTTTTATAGTATTTTTTTACCAGTCATTTTTCTCCCAATTTTTAATTTCTTTATTGCTTACATGTATAAAAGAAACTTCAATCAATCGCTTCTTTCTAAGGAATCGGGTGGCATCTCTTTTGCAAACTACCCCATTCTTTTTTTAACAGAAATTCTTCCACTTATTTTAAATATTTTTATAATAATTTTTTCCTCATATTTTTTTTACAAAGAAAAAGAGGATGGATACATTTCATTTATTCTTTTAAGAAATATTTCAAAAATAAATTTTGTTTTCACAAAGATTATTTTCTTTTATTTATATATTATATTTATAATATCTATTTTATTTGTAACTAGTTATATCTCATCTTTTCTTATTTTTGAAGTAAAACAGACCATAAAAGTTTTTAACTTAAATATTATTCTTTCTTTGAATCAATGGTTTTTATTAAGCTTTAAATATTATATTATTTCTTTCTTAAGCCTCATACCTCTTATGTCTATTTCCATAATCATAAGAACATTTATTGAAAATAACATTCTAGCAAATAGTCTGGCAATATTATTTTTAGTAATAAATATTGCGTATAATTATATTAAAAATATTTATCTCTACATGCAAGGGTTTAAGGATGAGCTTTCTTTTGAAAAATATGATTACATATCCATCACTCAGTTCCAGAACAAAGGAATTATGAAATTCTTGACCACAAATGATATATCTATTATTTTACCTATAACAATTATCTCGTTATTTTTATTTATAATTTCAATTGTCATTTATTCTAAAAGAGGTCTTACATAAAAGTATGAAATTGCTACAAAGCGAATTGTATCTTATATATAAAAGAAAAATATATTTATTTTATAGCTGCATTGTTTTTATTGCAGCAGCTCTCATGTGTGTACTTTACATTCGTTATAATATTATTTATCCAAACAAAAATGATCTAAATCATTTGCATGCATTAAACTTGATGTCCCATTCTATGCTTGAAAATACAATTTTTCACTTTTAATATCATATCTATGTCGATTATACTTATACTTTTTGACAATGAATATATAAATATAAATCTTTTAAGAGGATTCAAAAAATCTAATATCTTTCTTGCCAAGATAATCAGCTATGCAATTATTCTTGCATTGATGTACTTTTTCTTTTACTTATCCAACATAATTCTTGGTTTTCTCTTTTTTTCAATCCCTTCTGCAATCTATGTGCATGGAAAAAGTGAAAGTATCAGCATTTTCTCATTTTTTATTTATAATTTAAAATATATTTTATTGTCGTTCTTAACAATTACATTCTTTTCAATTTTAAGTCTTATTATTTACAATATGACAAAAAATAAATCTATATCTATTCTTTTAACCATAGGTTTGGTAGTTATTCAATTATTCTTTGGCAAATATTCTGTTTCTTATGAGCAATTGCAGATTAAGCATACGATTATTACAAACTCATTATTTATGCAAAAAGTATTCTTTTACACCTTCATTGATATATTATTAATTTTTATGAGTTATATTATATTTAAAAGACTTTCGTTTTAAATATTTTTTAAGTAATTATATTTTCTTGTATCCTTTAAATTCACATACGGGTTTCCAGCCAAGTTTTACATAAAGAGAATATCCATCAGTCGATGCTTGTAAAATAGCTGTGTGATAGCCAAGTGATTTTGCTCTTGCTAAGCGAAAATTTTGCATTGCTGTTCCATAACCTTTCTCACGAAAATCGGGCGAAGTTGTTAAACAGTGCAATCCTGCAACTCGCCCAAAATAGCAAATCAGACCGCAAACGACTGGCTTGTCATTTAAATACCCAACATAATATTCCAGTGGATCTTCGTGAGTGAGAGTATTGGCAATTTCGTTAAAATAAGAATCTAAAAAATCAGAATCATTTCCTAAAATATAAGCAAAATCCTGCAAACCTTTTTCGTCCTGCACTTGACGAATGCTAAAGTTTTCGAGGCTAATATTGACGTTTTTCCAACTAGATAAATCAAAGTACATACCAATATTATTGCTTGAATTTATAAAACCATGCTTTTCAAGATAGCGAGACAATTGCTTTGGTTTATCATTTGGAAAGATCCACCAACAAAATGGAAGATTATTTTTAAAAAAAGATTTTGTGGCTAGTAATATATTTTTATCGGCATGTTCTTCTTCAAAATCTGCTGCAAAAATATAGTTAAACGACTCTTCTGGAAGACTTTTATTCAAAACTGTTGTAAAAAATATTTGCCTTTTTAATTCGAGCAATTGTGAATATTGCTCAAAATGAGTCATATGAACTGTAATATTTGCTTCTATTGCATTTTGTATTTTTTCAATCGTGTTATCTACAACACGAAAATTGGTGTTGGCTGGTAAAAATTTTTGCCTTCTTCCATTCCAAACTTTTGCTTTCCTATCAATCGATTGAATGAAGCTTTCTTTTCCTGTCGTGTAGGCATTGCGGTTGTTATAAAATTTATCCGCAAGAACATATTTTATTTTTGCATATTCTTTAGCATCTTCTTTATGATGAATAAGATAATCTCTAAAATGAATATGTCTATTGATTTGTGCATCACCTCTTTCCCGAATATGCAGGTGATAGGCAATATCTTCATTTTGTTTACGCGAAAAGTAGCTATAATGCGGTATAACATGCGCATGAAATTCTGTATAGTTGAGTAATGCAAGTTTTTCTTTTATATAATCAATGCAATTCAAATCATCAAGTTCAAGCATGATATCAATAACTGGTTTTGCTGGCATACCAGGTATTGCTGTACTCCCAATATGATGAACCTCACAATACTCTCTTGACATTAAACTCTTATTTTCATCCGAAAATAATGAGTCAATTATTTTTTCAGATTCATTGTTAAAAAGTTGTAGCCAATTTTCATCATATGCTTGAATTTTTATCTCACTATAGTTGCCCATTTTCTTCCCCCATTATAATATATTAAATAAATTCAATCTTATTATTCATATTTATTATATTTTAAAAATCTAATTTTAAATTACCCATTCCGAAATATATTTAAGGGTAATTTAAAATTTTTAATCTTCTTTTCTGCTCAGTTATGATGAAAAAGATAATAGCCATTACAGTTAATGCAAGAACAACAAATAAAGAATGTAGAGGCATAATTTCAAACACAGATAGACTTAATAATAGTATTCCAAAAAACTGGCCAATATCAGCAACCAAAGATGTCACAAGAATAATCTGTCTTTTTAAATTTAATTCGCACTTGTTCATTTCATCTCCAATGATATAAATAAGCAGCGGATAAATAAATCCTGACAACAAACCACCTCCAAAACAAATAAAAATTCCTGAAATAAACATGTTATTTGTATAGACAGTTAACCATGGCAGAAGTGCAGTAAAAGTAGTAGATATACAGATAAGTATTATACCTGTCGAATGATTGGATTTGAAGTATTTTAAAATTTTGCTTAAAAACCAATTTCCAAATAAAAATGCTATTGGTTGCAATACAAGAATGAGCTCTAAAGATTTTAATTGCTCCAGAGAAGATGTGAGTGATCTGACATGAAATGGGAATGCAATAATTAATACTTTAAATGCAGTCAGACTTAAGAGATAAAGAATGAGGACCAATAAGAGTTTTGGCATGCGCAAGAAGAATTTAAAACCAGCCGTCAGCGATTCCTTCGCTGACTTATCTGAACTTGTCTTTATCTTCTCTTTTTCTTTGTGAGCTAAAAAATAAATCACATAAGCGACAATAAAAAGAAGCATGGGACTTAATAACAAGATTGCTGAGAATAGAACCAATTCCTCCATTCCCCCTGTTATCATACCAAATCTTGCCCCAAACCATCCGCCTAGAATAGTCCCGACGGATATTAAAATTTGGCTCCAAGACGATCGTGTTGCTAAATCCTGTACAGAAAGCTTCTGCGCTTTAAATTCTATGAGCCATATTTTGCTGAGAGGTCTTAGAAAAGCAAGAGCTCCTCCCTGCAAAAACCTTATGATTGCAATATTTGTTGGCTCAATTATTAAAAGTGAAGCAAATGAAAGTAAACTCACAATGACAATTGAAATGATAAGCGAGCTTTTAATATTTAAATGACTCAAAACTTTCGCAGCTAAAAAAGTCATCACCAATGAACCAGTAAAAAACCAAGCAAAGTTCATACTGATATCATTCATATTTGCTTTACGCGCCTGCATAAGCCAAGGTAACGCTACTATCATAAGCTGAATGGAGTAGCGGCTCAAAAATGAAGGCAAATAGAGCAAGATAAATTCTAGAAATTGAGCTAAACAATCTCTTCCAAATATTTTTTTCATTCTCTTTTCCTAAAGTGATCTTAATATTGATAAAAATTTTAATATTTTGCACAAAAGATTATGCAGAAAAGATAAATATAAAATTTAATCTTACGACTTAAATTTATTTAAAAAGAATGTCAAATTTTAAGGAATTATTTAATTTTATCCATAACCATAGTTTAAATACTAAAACAAACTTTTCTTAAATAAGACCAGTTTTTCTTATATAATATTCTTCATACACCTTTCCTATATACTTATTTACTCTTAATGTGTGCGCGAATGGAGTTTCTGCATAATTTATAAAAATATTGGATCTTTTATCGAGAAGAAAATCAGGCAAAATACTCACTGCAGTATCACTAATATCGAGATCCATAAGTTTGGTTAAATTATAGAATGAATCAGGAATATCGCTAATCCTATTGTGACTTAAATCGAGAATACGCAATTTCGTAAGAGTTGTTAATGATTCAGGAATTGATGATATTTCTCCATGCTGAAAACCAAAAAAGCCAAAGCAACTGCTTTTCATTGTTCTTCTCGATTTCCCGTTTAAATAAAGCTCTTCTAAATTTATTAATTGAGAAATATTTCCTGGAATCCATTTAAGCTTATTTTGATTTAAAACAAGTACTTTTAAATTTGTTAATTGAAAAAAGGAATCTGGAATTTCTGTAATATCATTGTTACTTAAATCAAGTGTTTGTAGATGTGTTAGATTTGCAAAAGAATCAGGTATCACACTAATTTTGTTATCTTGCAATAAAAGATCTCTTAAATTTTTAAAGTAACTTAAATATGTAATATCTTCAATTTTATTATGATTAAGATTGAGTACATTTACAGATTGGATATCAATATCATTCGATCTAAAATACTCTTCTATATTTTTTATTTTTTTATTTGATAAATCAAGAACTTCTATCCTTTTTAAGCAACGTTGCTCTTGTATTTCAGAATAGGGATCACATGTATCATTGGAAAAAGAAACTGAGTGGAAAAAACTAATTGATAGAGTGGAAAAAAAAATAATTTTAGATTTTATTTTTTTGAAAAACATTAAAATTACCCCATATAACAGTTATAACATTAAATTACCACTAAAAATGATCTATAAAATGAATCATTTTAGTTACTTTAATTACTGAATCAGTTAATTAACATTGTCAAATATATTTTATTAAAAAATTATAATCTGATATTCGAATTGATATTTGTTTATTTATTATAAAAATATTAATTTTATTTATAAAAAAAAATTCTTTATTTAAAAATATCATATTGCTTTTATTTTATAAAAATAATATAAGAACACTTGGCTCAGAAATGATATAATTTCAACATTATAAAGCAAAAGAGATCTTTCTCATGATACTGATAACATGCAATAATATTAAGCATTCTATAAATTCAAATCCCCTTTTAAAAAACATTTCACTCTCTCTTCATGACACTGAAAAAACAGCACTTGTAGGACATAATGGCTGCGGGAAATCTACTCTTCTAAGATTGATTTCAAATATATATGCCCCCGATAAAGGAGAAATCACTTGGCGACGTAACACACGTCTAGGTGTTATTGAACAATTCGTTGCCGAAAGTATTCTTGAACTCAATGTACTTGAAGCTGTTAAAGAAAATGCCTCATCCAATCTGCTTGAATCTGAATGGGAAATCTGCCTTTTATTGAATAATCTTGGTTTTAAAGAGGACTCACTTAATACAAAAGTAAAATCCCTAAGCGGTGGTTGGAAAAATCGCTTGCTGCTCGCAAGAGCTCTTGCCGCAGAACCCGATTTTCTCTTGCTTGATGAACCAACCAACCATATGGATGTTGCAACTTTGCTCTTTTTTGAAGATTTTATCCGTGAATTATCTATTCCATATTTAATTGTTAGCCATGATCGAGAGTTTCTTGACTCATGTACAACACGCACACTTTTTTTACGGGATGGCAAAATCTTTGATTTTCCTTATGCTTATTCACAAGCACGCCGAGCATTATTCGAAATGGATGAAGCTGATAAAGCACGGCGGAAAAGTGAATTGAAGGAAATTGATCGTATCACCACCAGTGCGAAACAATTGGCGACCTGGGGCAAAGTTTATAGCAATGAAAAATTCTCACGCAGAGCAGAAAGTATGTTTAAACGCATAGAAAAAATGAGAGGAAATATAACTGAAATTGCAAGCGAGGATAAGCGAAAATTAATAATTGAAACCAGTGAGTCTCGCGCAAAATTTGCTGTTACGTTTGAGAATACGAATATAGGTTTTATAAAAAATAGTGAAGAAAGGAAACTTTTTTCCATTGAAAAATTATCCATTGCCAGGGGCGATCGAGTTGTTTTATTGGGCAAGAATGGTTGTGGAAAAAGTGTTTTTTTAAATAAACTTGCGGAACACTATAATATGAACCTTACAACCAATGGGATCCGTTTTAACCCCCAGTCGAATCTTGGTTATTATGATCAAATGCTCGGTGGAATATCGCAAACAAAATCTCTTTTTCATATTCTAAGAGAAATTTCGAGTGGCTCCGATCTCAATGTGAAACAAAATTTAATCGCTGCGGGTTTCCCCATCGATGATCATCATAAATCAAGTCTAGAACTCAGCGGTGGACAAAGAGCGCGGTTGCAGATTTTGCTCATTTCTACTCTGAAACCAAATATTCTTCTTCTCGATGAACCCACTAATCACATAGATATTGCTGGCTGCGAGGCTTTGGAACAAGAACTTCTGTCAAGAAATATAACTGTATTTTTCTCATCCCATGACAGACGCTTTATTGCCAACGTAGCAAATCGTTTTTTATTTATTCACAATGGAAATATGTTTGAGATAAATAATCCCGATGAATATTATGCAATGGAGCTTGCTGAAGAGGAGAAGAAGTTTGTGGTTTAAAATTTTAATTATCACAAAATTCATTTGGCTATTAAAATTTTTTCATAAGTGGAAATTTCGAACACGAACATTTTTCTTGAATTCTGCAAATATTTTTTCTTCTAAACTGTCAGGCTTTGGCATAAACTGAGTCCCATCTCTTTGAGGAAAAAATAGAATTATTTTATAAAAACTTTTAATAAAGCGAGAGACTTTTTCTTCCAAAATATTAACTGGGTCATTATCATCATCAATATTTATTTTTATGATCGGATAATCATTTCTATTAGAATAAACTTGCAAACTTGCCGATTGCCTACCTCTGATATCTGCTTTTGTAGAGTCTCCCATTTTAAGAGCATGAAGTAATTTTAAATAGAGATTTTTTTCATTTGAATTTTCAAAAGCTTCCTTCATGATTTCTAAAGTATCAAGTGTTTCTAAGGTATTTCCGCATACTATAAAGTTTTTACCGATAATATGTCCCTTAACTCCATTACCTAGATTTTCTCCTGTAAACTGCTGAGCCATCTCCGAAAGCAAAATATTCACCAATACATGGAATAGCAGAACATGTGGCTATGCCAAATTCTTTATTTTCTTGGTCGTACCCCTAGGATTGAGAATGTCATATTAGCTCCTGTTTTTTGTTTATTTTAGCTCTATGAAGAAGAAATATTAATTACAATTCATAATCCATTGGTTTTGTCTCAAAGTGAGTTCTTTAACCAGCCTTATCTTTTTTCTTTAATTCTTCAATTTTTTCTAGAAGCATCACTCTTGCTAATGTCTGGTAGCCAAGCCCCTTCTCTTTTCCTAGGGAAATAAGAGTTTTTATAAGATCTTCAGGTAATACTATACTGATTCTTTTTCCGATTGCTTTTCTTCCTTTTTTAGGAGGAATCCATGCAGCGTCTTTTAATAGCTCATCTGTGATTTCTAGATTTTCAAGCTCTTCATCTAAGTTGTAGTTTTTTTGCTTTTTCATATGCCCTCTTTTCATTGTCTCTCATGCGCCTACATGAAATTGGCCTTACTTTTTCAGTTCTAATTGTGCAAATCAGAGTAAATCAGAGTAAATCCTCTTCCATCTAAAATGATACCTAATAAAATGTATCTATTTTCTCCAAAGTTGACACCGTCTGGTTCAACGATTCTACCTAAGAAAACCATTTCATTTTGAATGATAGTTTCAATTTGCTCAGGAGTTACGCCATGTTTTGAAGTCTTTTGTGAATTGCCCTCATCCCAATCAAACTCTCCATTCCAAACATTCGTAAGCCAAGTTTCAACTTCTTTATCTGAAGCAATTTGCATCGAAAAGAACCTCCTTTTTCACAGAATCAATATAGCATATATTTTATATATATACAATATATATAAAATAATGAATTTATTAGTAATATTAAATGTTTAAAAACATGATTTATCTTTGATTTTTAATGCAAATACGCTGTCCATTAAGAATGTTCAACGCATCGTTTTTTTGATTTAGAAAATCCAATGGATTTGACAATTTCATCTGTTAATTTATTCAATGAATTTCTCCCAGCTTGAACAATATCATCTATTTTTTCATTTATTCTAAAAGACAAATGATTTCTCTTGAAATAACTCCACAATCTTTCTATATGATTTAATTGCGGACTTTAGGGAGGAAAAAAGAGCAAAGTAATATTCTTCAGTAAACAATCTTGCAATTATTATGGGCACTTGAGCCATCCAATATCAAAAGTTCTTGTTTACATCACTTTATTATTCTAGAAAATGCATTCAAAATATCAGCATATTCTTTCTTTTTAAAGCTGGCAGAAAAAGCCCCGAATCATTTTCCAGTATCAATATTTATTGTTCCGTATATCCAAGAATTTAAAATGCAATGTTTAATCTTATACTCAGGGCGAACACCTTTTGGACTCCAAATTCCTGACGTGATTGTCTTTTGCCCATAACTTGTTTCTTCTTGGTAATATTGAATAATTTTTTTATCTGGATGTTCTCTCTTGACCTTTTCTATTACTTTAGGAAAGTTTTTTCTGCATCCTGCAATGACTTCTGGATCATTTTTAACGTGCACTGGTCTCAGTTTGACTTTTCTTAAACCTATTTTCTTACAAAACGAATAAATGCCAGATCTACTAAACTTCTTGCCATTATTCTTAAGTATAAGATTTTTAATAATTTCAACATGAACAACTTTTGCTTGAGATTCTTGAGAACTTTGCAATGAACATTAATATATTTGACAAATGATTAACATGAATTTTTTTACCAATGGAATTATTTTATAAAAACTTTTAATAAAACGAGTGACTTTTTCTTCCAAAACATTAACTGGGTCATTATCAACAATATTTATTTTAAGGTGGCGGATAAAAAAAAAGATCAATTAAAGATAATGAATAATAAAAAAAATTGAAACTATATAACGCTCACTTTGGTCGATACAGAATTTTTGTTGGCATGCATAACATAATTTATAAGAGGGAAGAAAAAATGTTTTGATCTAATTTCAATTGAGTCAAGTGGGTTTAAAGAGCTAATAGAGTCTCGACTCGATTTTGTTGCTCCATAAAAGACATAGTGAACTTGATCCGGAACACATAGCTGGGGATTTGAAAAAAGCATTTCCTCATAATCGACAATTGATTTACTTAAATAATTGCAGCCTGTCTTCATACTTTCCCACCAAAGCTTTTTGTTGGCTCGACTTATTTTAACTGAAATATCAATTTCAGATGCCGGGTTGCCCAAAATGATTTCTGTATGTACACAACTATCTCTTAACTTTGAGTATCCCAATAAAGACTTATTTTCGTGTGTCATTTTATGATCGGACACATCATTTCCTAAAGTATAGCCCAGACGTTTTATCTCCCCACTCGGAGTTACCCAATAAATGATCACCATTTCAGCTTCTTCAGAAAGACTTAATGCGTTTTGTGAATTAATTATAGGTTCTAGATGTGTTTTTAGTGTCGTACCATTTCCTTTAAAAAACCACTCCACAGGCGATGTATGTTGCTGAACTTCAATTGTGCTGTCTTGTTTTTTCGTATTTCCAAATCCGCTGACCATCGCCTGGAGATAATTAGGTGGTCGAAAAGGCACTAAAAAGTCTTTTAGCGTCCAAAGTTCCTCATTACTACAAGTGCTCTGAAGACACTGGGAAAAGAAATTACTTAAGGTAATTTTCCTATAATGAGCTTTTAATAAAGCTTCATGTAAAGTCATTGGCTCATTAATCCAATTAGGCTGCTTTACATTGCTTGCCCAAATAACAATGCGCGGCTGTCCCTTTACCAAAACATTAACACAGCGAGTTAATTCTTGCGTGAGCATAAAATTATCCCCAACACAATAAATATTGCACTTATGTAATGATATGAGTGCATTTGTTGATTTAAAAACAAAATACTTAAAATTGCCGCAGATAAAGGTACTAAGTGAGTGAATATTTCACCTCGAGTTGCACCTATTGCTGCAATTCCTTTACTCCAGAAAAGATATGAAAGCCAGGATGGGAAAATGACCAGAAATAGTATCCCCATAATGTTTCCCAATGTTGGCAAAAAGGTCAATACAGTTGAACTTTTTGAAATCACTTCATAACCTGTGATAGGAACGAGTATAATTGCTGCTATAACTGCTGAGATCATGACAAAACTATTACCAGCAATCAGTTTATTTTTTATTCTTAAAAATGAGCAATAGAAAGCCCAACTGATTGCTGAACCCATTGCCCAAATATCGCCTGAATTAATTTTTGAAAGCTGGGATAGTTCGGTAATTTTTCCGTTTAGAACAAGGTATAAAACACCAAACGAACTTAAAATGACTCCAACAATATTCAATCTTGAAATAAAGTCTTTAAAAACAAAACGATTAAGAAATAACACTAATGCAGGAGTTGCAGACAGATAAATAGCAGCATTAATTGGTTGTGTGGATTTAAGTCCTATGTATAAACATAACGGAAATAAAACTTGACCAAAGACTGCTAAAAAGAAGATATTTCGAAAATCTTTTTTTATTAATTTAAAATCATTTCGAATTCTTTGAAAGTAAAGACCAAGAAGTAGAATTGCTGTTAATGTCCATCTTAATTGACTTAATATAATTGGGTTAATATTTTCAACTAAAATGTCTCCAACAACATAATTAGCTCCCCAAAATATAGCTGCAAGGCTTAAGAATGCGTAGCCCATGTTAACCTACCTCACTTTCGTTGACCAGGTGATTTCGTGCAAAGCCTGATACGATCAATGAAGGTGGTACTGACATGTTAGTTACTTTCTTACTTTCAACTCGTTTCTTAAGTAAAAGAATCGTCTCTTGGCCACTGAACTGATCATCAACAATATCAAAAGCACTTTCGCGTGAAACGGCCAGGATCGCATCGATCAGATTTGGATTGAGGCATCCTACAAAAATATGTCCTCCTGGAATCAATACTCGGTCAGCTTCATCTATGCGCTTTTTTATTGATGTGATATTATTGTCAGCGTCTATTTTGCGATGAAAGACAAAATCGTAACCATTTGTCTTCTGGCTAAAAGGATTTCTATGTGCGTTTACAAATGGCAAGGTTATTCCATTATATTCTGAACGCAATCGTGCTTTTGTACTTCCTGTGTTTTTCACTTTTTGTAATATAAATGGGATTCTGTTTCGCCTATTTGAAAGAATATCAACAGAATGACCATACTTTAGGGCAAGCTCCGTTTCATTTCCTACAGTTGGATTTATGTCCAGTATTTTGAGGTTCTTGGTAGATTGATTTCCTAAAAACATTTTAAAAATAGCTAATGATTCACTCTCTTGACTTAATTGCCATTTTCTATAGCAATTAAGCCACCGTGACTGAACCTTTGTCCAATCAGAAATGGAAAGCACCTCTTCAAAAGAGGGTTTTAGAAGTTCTAAGAGTGCCGCTTTGTATGGTAAATATTGAATTACTTTACCAAAATTACCTGTAATAGAATAATCGCTTACCCAGGTATTTACGAAACTTCTCGTTGCAACAATTGATGCTTTCCCGACGTAATCTGCGTCCCAACCCATCATTGCCTCTCGCCCAATCCAAGAATATTCCGATAAATGAATAGATGGCATATGAGTCATGCCGACCGTTCTAGAGCCAACAGAAGGGCGACCATAAGGATTATGATCTTGCTTTAATAGGCTTGCACCTGGAGATAGCCATGCGTAATCATCAATTCGTAAATTACCACCAGCATTCATTGCAACACCTTTGCCGAATCTGATATATTTTCCAATCTTAATTTTTGGCAATTCACTTGCAGCCATTGAAAGATGATGATCCGCATGAGGATGGCTAAAATAGGAACCATTTTCAAAGTGGGTGGGTAAAATTATATGCTCTCCCTTTCCCTCTTGTATTAAAAGAGGCGCACCGCTTGTATCAATTTGAAAATGATCGTCAGACATCTTAAGATTTTGACTAAGTTTTGCAAACGAGTTTTTCACTTGATGCGCGAAATCGATTTCGTCAGAACAAGTGGAAATTTTTTTTGATTCTTTTCTAAGATTTTTTAATGTTTTTGAATATTGAAAAATTGGAATTGCAGAATGCTCCTGCGATTCTTCACTAAGAAGGCAACACTCTAGTTTTCCGATACCATTTTGAAATGTGCCGTCGAACACTGTGGTTATTCTCACATCCTGATCTTTTAAAGAATCGAATTCAAAATCTTCTACAATACTCATATATTCTTCCCAAGTGTATAAATATTCTTAAGATATTTAATATTATCTTCTTTATTTGATAATAAATAATTATGTTAAATATTTTCATTATTTATTATTATAATTTTAAATATCAGTTATATTTTTAGAGTTAAAATCTAATTTTTTTCTAAAAATGAAGTTTTTTATTTCTTTTCCAGCAGCTCTACACTCCTATAGTTAAAAATTACTTTAAGAAATATAAGTGTTAAATATTTTTAAATATGTTCAAAATAATATAATAATATTTTAAAATAATTTTTTATAATTCATCTAATCTAAAATGTTAAAAATATCCTTATTAATAATAAAAAAGAACATTTTCTATTATTAATAAAAAATATTAATTGCAAATATTTTAGGATACCAAAACCGTAAATTTACAAGAATTTTATAAATAACTATAATAATTAAAAATATATTGTAAAAGCAATTTTCTTCAGTACAACAATCTTGCAATTTTTATGGGCATTAGAGCCATCCAATATAATTAGTATATTGTTTCTTCTTGGTAATTTTGCAATTTACTTCATCTCTTCAGTGTGTGCATTTTGTTTAAGATTTATAACATCATTATCTTTGTCGAAGAATAATATTCTGATGATACTCTAATCTAAACCAGTATTGTTAAATATAAAATAATTTTTAATTTACTAAGTGATTTGCATTATAATTAAAAAAAATCTATACGTTTTCCTAACTCAGTAACAACCTGATAACCACTGGTTATCGGAGGTAGCATGAAATTAGATTTTAACAGACAAACAAATAGGCGTGTCTGATGCAGAGAACGTTGCATAGGGAGAAATGATAAATAGACGCGATATTTTATGCCTTTGTCTCAGCAATGGGAAACACTTCAAACTCTCTTATAAGCACGCAAGTTCTTAGATTCAAGAGTTTGTCTGCGGGGAGTGTTGCTTTGGTGAGCCTTGTTCCAGCTTTTTTTATTTCACTGGTATGGAGTATTCAATTTTGGAATTCTTTAACATTGGTCATTCTTAGCCTGATGGTTTTAAAGAACACGTTGTATGGTGTTGCGTTTTATTTGAGATTTCGTGGACTTTCGCACTTGGGAGGTTTCTAGGGATCGCTGTTGGCCGCAAGTCAGCCCGTTTTAGTGAGTGTTTTGTCGTTAGGTGTTTTAGGTGAACATCTTCTAATGAAACAATGGTTTGCAGTCGCGCTGATCACAGTCGCTTTATTAGCCCCTGCAAGGTTTGAAAAGGGCAAGCATACTGACATCCTAAATTTCGCCCTTGTTCCCGCTCTCTTGTTATCCATCGTCATAGTGATTGACCGATGGATTTTGGTGAATTCTCTTAGCCCGCTAGAGTTCTTTGTTCTAGATAAAGCTATCTTGTTTCCAGTTGTCGTTCTCACGCTTGTTTTATCTGGTCAGCACCAACTCAAATGGACAGCTCCAGCAAAATTGAAAAGCTCAACCTGGTTTTGGATATGTGCTCTCGGACTGACTTGGGGATTGGCTTCATACACATATGGGGTGTCGTTAGCGGGAGAAAAAACAGCATTGGTGACCATGATTCGCAACTTAGCTTACTCAGCGGCAGCTCTAGGAAGTGCTTTGCTATTTGGCGAGCAACTCAGTAAATCACGAATCTTGAGTTTAGTTTTAGTTGTTTCAGCTTGCGCTATAGCAATTTAGCTTCAACATAGCAGCTTTTGTTCTTTATCTTTTAATGTGTTTAATAACCCCAATCGACTTAACGAATTGAAGTTAAAATTTTTCATATGTGGAAATTTCGAACACGAACATTTTTCTTAAATTCAGTAAATATTTTTTCTTCTATACTGTCGGGCTCTGGTATCGACTGAGTCCCATCTCTTTGAGGAAAAAATGGGATTATTTTATAAAAGCTTTTAATAAAATTCGAAACTTTCTCTTCCAAAATTCTGACTGGGTTTATATCATCATCAATATTTATCTTAATGATAGGATAATCATTTTTAAAAGAATAAACATGCAAACCTGCCGATTGTCTACCTCTAATATCTGCTTTTGTTGAGTCTCCCATTTTAAGGGCATGAAGTAGTTTTAAATAAAGGTGTTTTTCATTTGATTTTTCAAAAGCTTCCTTCATTATTTCTAAAGTTTGGAGATCTTCTAAAGTATTTCCGCAAGCTATAAAATTTTTCCCAATAATATGACCCTTCACTCCATTACCTAGATTCTCTCCTGTATAACAAGCCATTAATCCACAATTTGAAATTATTGCAATTTGTCTTTTTTGTATGAGTTCATCCGATTGCTTTAATTTAGCGATAATTTCATTTGGAGTTACTCCGTCTTTTAAATAATGAATTGATTTTAATCCATTATAGGGATTGCATGATCCTTGCGCTGCTATAACGCCTGCTGAGCCATCACCAAATGCAAAATATTCACCTATACATGGAATAGCAGAACATGTGGCTATGCCAAATTCTTTATTTTCTTGGTCGTACCCTAAGATTGAGAATGTCATATTAGCTCCTGTTTTTTGTTTATTTTAGATCTAAGAAGAAGAAATATTAGAAATACACCATAAGTGATAATAATTAAACTAGGTAATATATTAATTACATTATGATTAATAAGCAAAATAACTATAGCTGATGTAAGTGAGGGAAATATTGAAGTAGCAATATTACAAATTATACCAAAATTTGTGAGTCTATTTAAATCCTCTAATTGAGAACAAATGAGCATATAAATATTTCCAAAGATTGGTGCGCAAACTAAACCTGCGCTTAACTGTGCAATGCAAAAATTTAGAATATTTCCAGATCCTATCATATAGAAATAGAATGGCGCAAATATAATACATAATAAAATACCAATATAATAATTCCGCTTAAAGCCAATCTTTAAAGATATTTTACCAGAAACGAATGACAGCGCTGCCATAATAAATAAACTAAGTGAAATTATATACTCGATATTATTATGATTTTTATATACTTTATTAATATATACATTTGGAGTTATAACGAAATAATTCGCCATTAATGTATTACCGAAACCATATATTAGTATATAATTAGATAATTTTTTAAAATTATCTAAATTAAAAATCTTTACAAAATTGAAGTTATTATTTTTCTTTTTATGAATATAAATATATTTTTTTCTCATATAATAGGCAAGTAATGTTGAAAATCCTCCAATCATAAATGGAATTCTGAAGTAAATATTTTCTGGAAAAAAATATTTAAAATTAAGAAATAAAGAGGCAAATAACGACGCTACAGTTGAACCCATAGTAAAGCAAAAAAATAAAAATGATAAAGCAGATATTTTATCATCATTATTTTCAAAAATATAAACAACTGTAGTAGGCACATCTCCTCCGTTTGCAATGCCTTGGATTATTCTAATTAATACTAATAGAACTGTCGATAAAAAACCTATATCTGAATATGTTGGTAAAAATGCAATTCCAAGAGTTGATATAGATATTAAAAACAATATAGATTTGAAGCTTTTATCAATTCCGTATCTGTCACCAATAATTCCATATATAATCCCTCCAACCGGTTTTGCTATATATGAAAGTATAATTGTCATGATAGTAATTAACGTTGCTACAAATGAATTTGTAGTCTCAGGAAAAAATTTCTTGATTAAAACTGGATATAAATATATAAATATCATGAAATCAAAAAACTCTAGACTCCCACCAACAGATGAAATATATATTGTTTTTTTATTAATCATATACTGAACCTATCAATTTTTCTCCTCCAAATAACAGGTGCTGCCCAAACTAGTTTTACATTAAAAATTATTGGAGGCTTTATATCAGTGAATGGATTTAAAATATGCAAGTTTATTTCATTATTATCTGTGAAAATTAGACGTTTAAAAATAGGATTTTTCATTCCAAAAATTTGTACTATACAATCAAGCCCATTAAGTAATTCAATTTTATTCCGATCTTTTTTGATACCACCAATCCATTCATCTGGCTCATAATATGGAGACATTTCATTACCAATGTTTCTTATTAATACAGAGTTTTCATTATTTTTTAAGAAAAATTTTTTTTCTATATTAATCGCTTCAATCGGACTAATTGCTTGCTCAATTTCAATGAAGCTCTCTTTTTCAAACATTTTTTGAGCATAATCAATATTAGGATTGCTTCCAATACCAGTTAATAACCACTCCTTCGTAATTTTTAAACCTTCTTGTTTCAGAATATTTAAGCAAGTGTTTACAGCTTGATCAGAAATTTTCTTTTCTGATCGTTCCCATGAGCCAAAAGTATTGATTGATACGTCATATTTTTCACATAAATATTCTCTATTCAGCCCTAATATTTTTCGTGACCATTTAATACGCTCTCCAATATTTTTTAAATTCATAAAATATCCTATTTTATTTAAGAGAATCAAAAATTAATTTTAAATTATTAAAATATTTTCCAATTATTTCTCTATTTCTAAAATATATAATTCTACTATCAACTAAAGTCAAATTCGAAGTAATATTAAAAGAATATTTAATGTTGTCATTAGTTATATTTAGAGAAACTAAGCTCTTATATCCATTATTTTGGCGATGTATTATTTCAATTTCTTCTGATGGATCTGTAATAGTAATGTCATCGTAAGTAATAATTTGATTAATTGAGCTTAATCTATTATTACGACAAACGGGCGATGATTTTAATTTTCCTCTGGCTTTTATTTCTTGTTTTAGCTCTTCACTTGAGCAAACAGAAGTGAAAACTTTTGATTGCTCATCATACTTACTAAATGATAAATAAAAAACACCTAATTCCGAAAAGTAAGAGTTTTTTACTAATTTATTTAAATGATTAATTACATTTTTATCTTTACACTCTAAATATTCAAAGTTCACATTTCTGCCTTTCATTGAAATTAAGCATGTTTGTATAAATATCTGATAAAAGAATTATTATATAGAGTAAACTAAAAAAAAAATTCTAAATAATTCCAATAAGTTACGCAATATAAGTAAATACATATCAATGCATATTGACATGTATTTTTACATAAGCTATATTGCATTAATAAATAAATATTGATTAGTTAAATGTTATAATAATTACCTTTTATGTGACTGATTTTTTATTTATTTATATGACATTTAGAAAGAAATTGATCGCACTCGTTTAAGACACGAGAAAAGCGGAACTTTCGAGTTATGAAGTATGCGCATGACGCAGAAAAATAGCAATATTTGAAAACTATAAATTTTTATACATTAAAAATCAATATATAAAAGCATCATAATAAATATTAGAAAAATCTTTGTATTTTTTAAAATGTAAAAAAGCGGTACTCAATAGAAAAGAGTATTTATTTGACGATACTATAAAAATAGCAATTCTCTAAAATTTAGAAATTAAACCTGTTATAAATATTTTAGTTGAATTCTGATGTATTAAAAATAATTTTTTTAGATTTCTTAAAAAAAAATGATAAATAAAACTGTTTTAAAATGCAGTGTGATGAGTATCAAAAAATAAAAAAAACAAATCATATATTAAGTAGAATGAAAATTCCGTGAAATACGAACGTTAAATAACTTTAACATCGATTTTTTCTCCGAATATTTTAAATTTGAATAACAGTAAAGCGGAGGTAATATGAAAATCATTTTTAATAAAATTATACTTTTTACATATGCATCAATATTTTTAATTGAGTTCTCAGCGAACGCTGATGATCTAGATATTAAGAAAATATTAATGTCAAATTCAATGAATGAGTTAGTGATATTAGCTAATATAAATAAATCCATTTTAGAAATGAAATATACAGATGATTTAAAAAATAAATTAAATAGAGATTTATATGATAAAATAATTGAACAAAATGAGATTTTAAAGGAAATTTCTATTACACTATTAAGATTAGAGAGGCTTAAGAGAGAGATTAAGACATCCAATATTAAGTGATTTAGTAGACAAGTCTATTATTATTTTCTAAATTAAGATTCATTAAATAATTCACCTCCCATAGAAATAAAATCATATTTTATTTCTATGGGAGGTGAGAAAAGCAATTCTTTTAAGA
Organism: Fluviispira vulneris; assembly: GCF_014281055.1. Lineage (NCBI taxonomy): Bacteria > Pseudomonadati > Bdellovibrionota > Oligoflexia > Silvanigrellales > Silvanigrellaceae > Fluviispira > Fluviispira vulneris. The sequence goes on from NZ_JACRSE010000005.1 coordinate 383,649, forward strand.
ACAAAATTTTTTACTTTTATAAACTTATTTTCAAAAGATACAGAATAAAAAATAGATTTTAAATTTATCTCTTATTCAAAGGTAAAAATAACTTCATCGTCATAGCTTGAATTAACGAATTTTCTTTTTAGGTTTTATTTTATAAATACTTTCTGCAGCAATATGTTCTACATCTGCAAGAAACATGAAATCGTGATTAAGAATACTAACAAAAACTTTCGAGCCGTGGACTAAAGACTTTATGGATTTTTCAGAGGTCTTTTCAACAATTTGATTTTCACCCAAAACAATCACGTTGCCAGAAGAAAGCAATTTTAGGAATTCTTCGCTTAATTCAACTTTTGCAACTGTCGTAAGCATTTGTTCAGGTAAAATCAATCTGTCTAATAATGCCTGCTCACTCGGTTTTTCTGCAAAAGAAAAATAAATGGCATTTTCGACTGACCAAGGTTCAACATACTCTCTGCGCAGCTGCGTACAATGACCTACGGTGCCAATCGCTTTCGCAATATCGCGGGCAAGGCTTCGAACATAAGTGCCTTTGCCACACAAAACACGCAAAGTTACGGATTGACTTTCTAAGTCACATTTCACGAGTTCTAAGTTTTCGATACAAACCGAACGTTTTTTCGTTTCGATAGAGTCAGGAAGTTTTCCTGTCGCCCGCATATATTCATAAAGAGGTCTGCCGTTCATTTTCAGCGCACTGTAAACAGGGGGAACCTGTTCAATATTTCCAGTGAATTCTCTTAGAACGCCAAGGATTTTTCTATCAAAATCTTGAGGCACTGCAGCTTCAGCAACAACTTGGCCAGAATAGTCCAGCGTGTCAGTTTCTTTGCCCAATGAAATTGTAAAAAGATATTGTTTTTTTCCATCCATTATTTCGTCGGATAGGCGTGTAGACCCTCCCACTAAAATAGGAAGCAAACCTGTGGCAAAGGGATCAAGTGTCCCCAAATGCCCTACTTTATCCATCTTTAATATTTTTCGCACAGAAGAAACAACTGCATGGCTAGTTAAGCCAGCTGCTTTATCGACAAGTATAAGTCCGCTCAGACTGCTACTTATCGATAAGGCCTCTTCCGCTAATTGTTTAGAGCTCATATTTTTTTTTACTTATTATTTGGAAGAATTGTCTTTTTCTGAACTTAGATCAGCGAGGTTTTCTGCGTTCCGATTTGACTCGTCTTCACGTCTTTCATCACTGATTTTGTTAATAAGTGCGCCCATTTTAACAGCATGCTCCACACTGTCATCATAGAGAAAGACGATATGGGGGGTGTAGCGAATTTGGAGCACTTTACCAATCTCGCGTCGTATATAACCAGATGCTTGTTTCAATCCCGCTTCTGCAGACTTACGCTGATTTTTATCACCAAGAATGGAATAATAAACACGCGCTATCTGCAGATCGGGTGTGAGTTTAACGGAATTTAAAGTGATGCCACGCACTCGGGGATCAGCAATTTCACCCTTCACGAACATCATAGCAATGTGTTCGCGAATCTGTTCACCAATTTGTAGCATTCTTTTCGTAGCCATGATCTTCTCTTACCTCACATTAATGTTGCTGCAATTTCTTCAACAACAAAGGCTTCGAGAATATCGCCGACCTTAATATCGTTATAGTTTTCTACACCAATACCGCATTCAAAGCCTTGTGCAACCTCTTTTGCATCGTCCTTGAATCTCTTAAGAGAACCAATACGACCGGTGTAGATAACAACGCCATCACGGACAATACGTACGTGAGAGTTGCGCACAACTTTACCGTCGGAAATCATACTACCAGCAATAACACCAACTTTTGGCACAGAGAACGTGTTGCGCACTTCTGCATGACCGATGATTTTATCGAGCTTAATAGGTGAAAGAGTTCCAACCATAGCAGCCTGAACAGCAGCAATTAATTCATAAATAATGCTGAAACATTGGATTTTGATCCCAGCTTGTTCTGCAACTTGCGCTGCAACCCGGTCTGGACGAACGTTAAACCCAACAATGAGAGCATTGGAAGCTTTTGCAAGAATGACATCTGTTTCTGTGATTCCACCGACAGCTGAGTGAAGAATTTTGGTCTTTACTTTCGCAGTGTCGAGTTTTTGCACAGAGTTACGGATTGCTTCTGCAGAACCATGCATGTCAGCCTTAATAATAATTGAGACTTCTTTTGCTTTTTCTTCTGCTCCGCCCATCATAGCCAAGAGCTCTTCCATAGAAGAACCACGTTGGTTTGCGAGTTCTTTTTGTCTTTGTTTTTCAATTCTGTAGGCAACAGCTTCTTTTGCAATAGCGTCATTGACAACACAGTTGAATTGATCACCCGCAGCAGGGACCTCACTCAAACCAATAATTTCGACTGGCATAGAAGGATCGGCGGAAGTGATTTTTGCTCCGAGGTCATTGCTCATGGCACGAACACGTCCCATAGAGGTTCCAACCACGATGTAATCTTGTTGTTTGAGAGTTCCTTTTGTGACAATAACGGTCGCAACAGGGCCTCTGGCTTTGTCGAGTTTTGCTTCAATAACAATACCTTCAGCAAGGCAATCTCTTGTCGCTTTTAGCTCAAGAACTTCTGCTTGGAGCAGAATGCCTTCGATAAGGTCATTGAGACCTTGACCTGTTTTTGCTGAAACTTGAATGAACATGGAATCTCCACCCCATTCTTCAGGCATAACACCTTGGTCAGACAATTCGCGGTTGATGCGCTCAAGGTTGGCACCAGGTTTATCAATCTTGTTTATTGCAACAATGATTGGCACTTCAGCAGCCTTTGCATGGGCAATCGCTTCGATTGTCTGTGGCATAACGCCGTCGTCGGCAGCAACAACCAACACAACTATGTCAGTGACTTGAGCTCCACGCGCACGCATGGAAGTGAAAGCCTCGTGACCAGGAGTGTCAAGGAATGTTAGCTTATGACCTTTGTGCTCAATTTGATAAGCACCAATATGTTGCGTGATGCCACCTGCTTCTTTTGCTGCCACATTCGCAGAGCGAAGAGCATCGAGAAGGGAGGTTTTACCATGGTCAACATGCCCCATAATTGTTATAATGGGCGGTCTCGCAAGAAGGTTATCTTCTTCGTTTTTATCTGTTTTACGGGATAAAATATCGCCGATGGATACACTTGAACTTTGAATTTCATAACCAAATTCTTGTGCAACAAATGTAGCTGTATCAATATCAAGTTGCTGATTGATTGTAGCCATCATTCCGAGCTTCATTAAGGTTTTAATGATAGCGCTTGCTTTCTGGCTCAATTCCCCAGCAAGGTCATTGACGCTAATAGATTCATCTACGCGCACAATCTTTTTGGATGCTTTTGTTGGGTTTGCAACTTCAGCTTTTTTAACTTCTTTTTTACGGATAGCAGAAGAACTTTTTCTACGGTTTGGAATCATAGTGCGCACAGTGGTTTTTTGCTCACCACCTTCGCCCTCATTTTCAGCGTAGATATCAAATTCTTCTTCAACTTCGTCTACACGGCGAGCGCCTTTTGCACGCAAAAGACCATTCCTACGTGCATCTTCTTCATCAGAAATTCTACGTTTTTCACGATCTTTATCTTTGTCACGATCTTTAAGACGTGATGGCATATCTTTTGTAGGAGCAGCCGGAGCTGCATCAGGCAATCCAAATGGAGGACGGCCTGTTGAAGAAGGAGCTCCTCCTGGTCTTGGAGAAAAACCTCCTCTGTCGCTACCAAAGCCTGTTCCTTGTGGTCTTGCACCACCAGGTCCAGTTCTAAAGCCAGATTGTCCTTGCGCTCCGTCTCTTTGACCGAAGCCTCCGCCTTGCGGACGCGCTCCGCCAGTTTGACCACCAGCGCCATTACCACCTGCACGTGGTTGAAAATCACGCCCACCTGTTTGTGGTCTGTTTGAATCACGTTGGCCGAATGGTTGGCCACCCTGACCAGGTCTGCCAGCACCATCACGTGGGGCATAGTTTCCGCGTGGGGCATTGTTGTCATCTCTGCGGTATGAATTTTGAGTACTATAACTCGCAGTAGTATAACTTTGTGGTTTTACCTGTGGTTGAGGTGGAGTTGGCTCTGCTTTTCTAACAATAACTGCGCCACCTTCATTGGTGCGTGTTGTTGATGGAGAAGTTCGAGGCGCACTGGCTGCAGGTGCTTGCGCAGCAGGACGTACGATTTGAGCTGAATTAGAAGATGCTGGATTTACAGGATTTGTGGTTTGCACAGGATTTTTCTCGTCACTCTCTTGAGAGCGCACAGCTGATGCACTGACTTCGGAACTTTTAGATGCCTTATTTTGTACATCTGCAGTTTTACCGGCACTTGCTTCTTGAGCTTCAGTGGAAGCGGCTTTTGTCTCTCGATTTTCTAAGGTTATTGATTGATTTTCCACATTTTCAGAGGAAGCTTTTGAAACTTTTACAATAGGTTGAGAAGCAACAGTTTTTTCTACAGATTGAGTTTCAGTCTGTTCAACTTTTGCCTGTTCGTGTATTTTCTCTTTTTGAGACACTTCGTCTTGTGCTTTTTCTACCGTTGCTGCTTTTTTAACAACCGTAGTCTTTGTAGCAAGCGTTTTTTTTGTCGCTTGGGTATCGGCAGGGCGGCTTGCAGAAATAGCTTCTGTTTTTTGTGCAGATTCTTCGCTCGGATCCTGTGGAGCCTCCACTTTCCTACGAATAATAAGTTTATTTGCCGCCGCTTTTTGAGCAGCTTCCTTTTCTGGATTTTTGCCCGAACGATGAAATGCACGCAACTTAGCAGCCTCTGTTTCAGAGATGGCATTAAAATGGTTTTTTACCTGGATTCCGAGTTCTTGGAGCTTAATAATGGCTGCTTTGGTCTCAATCCCCAATTCTTTCGCCAAATCAAGTACTCTAATGCGACTCATCAAATGCAGCTCCCGATTATAATCACGCCATCATAGATGGCATAGTAGTAACAAAAATTAACTAGGCCATTATGACTATGACTCAGACATAACAGCGGACAATACTTTAATAACCGCATCTTTGCGATTGACTAGCAATGCTTTCACTGATTTTTCTTTACCGAAAAAAGTTGAACCAAGCAAAGCTGAATGCGCATTGACTTTAATACCTAAAACTCGACCTCCATATTTATGGAGCAAAGCTTCGCAGTGACGGTAAAATCGTTCACTTCCATCGTTGGAAAAGATGAGCACCCTCGAAATACGATTTGGTTCTTTCAATTTTTTACGTGTGCGCAAAGATGCTAAACCAGCTTCTTCAGTTTGCAACACAGTTTCAATATTTTCCAAACCACCACGGAGAGTACCGCAGCGCCGAGCAAAGGCAAGTGCTTGTATCAAATTATCACTCAATTCCACATGTGGAACTTTTACACTTCCCTCAGGAGAAAATGTACGAAATGACTTTTGCAATGCATGAAATAATATTTCATTTTCAGAATCAGTTTCCAATAATCTTGGTAGTTTCAGCATGTAGCTTTCCAGAAAGTTTTACAGGTAGACCTGTTTTATAAGCAATTTCGTCTGCATTTGAAGTCGCAACTGAGCTGAAATCAGAAAAACCAGCAGTATGGATAACTGCGGCAATGTGCTCAGCAACACCTTTCAATTGCATCCAATAGCGAAGACGTTCAACAGGTACCGATTTCACATCAACCTTTTCTGGGTCAAGAAGTGGTTGAGGACGTGTTTTAGCAACGATATCGTCAATGGCAGCTTCAGCTTCTTCAGTTTCGCCAATTTCATCATCGATAATAGGTTCACCTAAGTGGAAACCTTCAAGATCTTCATCCGAAGCAAGATCGACTTGTTCATCTGACTGAGCAGCAAGTTCAGAAGCTCCTTGAATAACTTGTTCAGCTTCTTCAGGTGTTAAACGCAATAATTTTACCAGACTTCTTGGATCCATGCGAGAAATATCTGCAGGATCTTTATATCCTTCGTTTACAAGAATTTCCGCACGCATTTCACCCAATGCTGGAATTTGAGCGATAACATTCTTATATTCTTGTACAAGTTCTCTCATTTTCGTTTCAGAACGGATGTCAACTTTCCAACCTGTTAATTGGGCAGCTAAACGCACATTCTGTCCTCTCTTACCAATTGCAAGAGAAAGATGCTCATCAGGCACAACCACTTCCATGATATGGAGGCGTTCATTCACAATCACTTTGGATGGCTCAGAAGGAGCCAATGCATTGCAAACAAAGCGAGCTGGGTCACGATCATAAGGAATGATATCTATTTTTTCGCCACGGAGTTCTTGCACAATAGCTTGAACACGAGCTCCCTTAATACCAACACAGGCCCCAACAGGATCGATGGAAGGCTCAGTGCTATAAACCGCAATTTTAGAGCGGCTTCCTGGGTCACGGGCAGCACTTTGAATAACGACAACGCCTTCAGAAATCTCAGTAACTTCTTGTTCAAAAAGACGAATGAGAAGTTCTGGGTGTGCGCGACTGAGCATAACCTGTGGTCCGCGGGTCGATTTTTTGACATCGATAACAAAGGCAATCACCTTGTCTCTAATTTTGTATTTCTCACCTGGGATTTGTTCACGTACAGGAAGAACGCCTTCTGTAGGACCAAGATCGACAATTATGTCGGCTTTGTCGAAGCGACGCACCTGGCCAATGACAATCTGATGTTTTTTATCACGAAATTCACGGACAATTTTTTCTTTTTCCGCTTCCATGACTTTTTGCACGATGGATTGTTTTGCAGCTTGCGCAGCTATTCGACCCAGCTGGTCAGTTGGAAGAGGCTCACCTATCTCGTCACCGATTTGCAATGAATCATCCATTTGTAGAGCTTCTGAAGCAGGGATTTGTTTGCTTACGTTTGTAAGTTCTTCATCTGCCACAACAGTTCTATAACGAATAAGTTCTATTTCTTCGGTTTCTTCATTGAAGCGTGTTTCAAAAACGCAATCACCAAAATGCTTGCGTGCCGCAGTCAGAACCGCTTCTCTCAATGCGCCAATAAGAAGTTGACGATCAATATTTTTTTCTTTGCCAACAGTTTCGATAACACGCTTCAAATCTATTTGCATTCAATGCACCTCAGAAAACAAGTCAAGAATTCAATGAACCACTAGTAAAAGGCTCATACTATTTATATTTTTTAGTAGCACCTTGCCGCGCTTTTTTTCGCGCTGCCTCTTTTGCCAATTTGACAGATTTAGAAGCAGGATGAAATGGCAACACAAATGCAGTTTTAATATTCTCAAGAGGAATTTCAAACCTATGAGCACCTTCAGCAAGAACAATAATTTTCATTCCATCTTTATCATAAATATCATTTAAAATCATTGTAAATTTGCTTCTGCCTTCAATCAGGTTCCAAGCTTCAACTTTAAGCATATCACCTATAGATGCCTGATAATCCTCATGATCATATAGAGTTGGCTCGGAGCCAGGAGAACCCACGCGAATTTGCACATCATCCGCAATGAGATCGAGGGCGTCGGTTGTCATAAGAAACTCATGAAACTCGGCACACTCATCGAATGAAAGGCTTGATTCAGCAAGCCTTGGTACAACAAAAGCTTCTACATCCGCCAAAGAGTAGCCCTTATCTAGAATGATATCAACAACAGCTTCACCTTCTTCATAAAGGAAGAGCCAATTGCGCACTCGTAAATTCATAACCCCTGGATTTACCACTGGTTGTGACTTCAGCATATGCAAAGCGGCTCTCAGTGCCAGAAGGATATTCGTATGAATCTGCTTAGTTAGAAGCTTTGGACTGTTTATTTTAATAGTATCATCGACTGGATACAAGACTTCTCCAAAAATTCAATTGGTTTTTGCAATCCCAAACTTTCAAACAAAAAGTTCAAAAGCATGAGCAAAAAACGTTAATCAGATTGGGTATAACGTAATACGTCCAAAATCAAATCAAATTTTTAAAGAAGTGCTCAAATATTTTATAAAACTCCTCTCACGATAAAAATAGACTATTAAAAGCTTAGGGTGAAGCTCTGCTATGAGGGAATGCTGATGAAAGATACGAAATACCGAAAAAGGCTCGGAGATTGGGGAGAAACCCAGGTTGATATATGGCTCGAAAAACACCAATGGATCCCTATACGGAAAAACCTAAAATTAAAAAGAGGAGAAATTGATCGCATATATTCCTCATATAGTGAAGGTGAAGATAACCATTTATGTATTGCAGAAATAAAAACAAATATAATCACATCACAGAAAAGACTATTTGAAATATTCTCCGAAATAGGTATTAAAAAATATATCAAATATCATCAAATAAGGAATTTAAGATATATTGCCGATTATTTTATTTTAAGATATCATGCAAAAATACACATAAGAATATTTATTGTACTTAAAATTAAATATAATTTTAACAAAAGTTGTTTGTCAAATCTAAATTATTCCATAAAAATATGCTTTATATGCGATGAATTTATAATTATCTCTATTGAGCCTGAATATACCAATCTAAATTTTAAAAAAAACTTACTCGAAGTTTTAATTTAAAAAAAACTTTTCTTATTTAGCCAACAAAAAATTTAATTTATTATTTTATAAAAAATTAATTTGAAAAAAAATCAAAAAGACTTCCAATAAAATAAACAAATAAGTACTTGTAATTAATTGAATATGTTGATACTTTAATCATGCCCTGACAATCTATATATAAGAGGAACAAAAATGAAAATGAAATATATTCTATCTTCTCTAGCAATTTTGTCATCAACTGCATTTGCAAATTCAACACATAACTTGAATACAGTAATACACAGCGGGAATATCGACAAAATTGTAACATCATTAATCGAACTTTTTAATGTTGGAGTTATAGATGAATCATATCCCATTCGTCTTACAGGTTCTTATGAATTAGATTCTAATAATAAACTTGTATCTTTGAACGTTCAAGAAAACTCTTTTAAAATAAAAAATATTCCACTTTTAGGAACCTATCAAACAACATATTCTTTAACTGGAAATATTCCAAATGGAAATTGCAAAGAAGCTTATGTAACAAGTCATAATATTATTGATGGCAGCCCATCAGTTATAAACCCTATTTTTTATTCGTTAATGAAATCTAAAGGTAATAAGGCAGTTCGTTTAGCAATAAAGAATTCTGGCTTAATTGCTTATTGCAACAATACAACAAGATATATTTTGCAAATAAATTAATTTAAAACCAGATATATTTAAATTATGATTCCATAAAATTTAATATGAATCGCAGGGCAGAGTAAGGAGTTTTCCTTACTCTTTTTCTTTAATGCTGAATACCTTCAATATATTTTTCTGCCTGGAGAGCTGCTTGGCAGCCTCTGCCTGCAGCAGTAATTGCTTGACGATAGAGTTTGTCTTCAACGTCACCAGCGGCAAAAATTCCTGGGACATTTGTATGAGTTCCATTTTGGGTTAAAATATAACCTTTTTCATCCATATGCACTAAATCTTTTACAAATGTTGTATTTGGATGATGACCAATCGCCATGAACAATCCATCCACAGTTATGTTATCTGTTTTTCCACCATTTTCTTTTACGACAATTCCTGTTAATCCTTGTTCATTGGCAAGTGTATCAACAACTTCAGTGTTATAAATGATTTTTATTTTTGGATTTGCGACAACGCGCTCTTGCATAGCTTTACTTGCACGGAATTTATCGCTGCGGTGAATCAAAATAACTTCGCTCGCGAGTTTGGATAAATAAGTTGCTTCTTCCATAGCACTGTCACCACCACCGACAACAGCCACTATTTTATTGCGATAGAAAAACCCATCACACACCGCACAAGTTGATAAACCATAACCCATTAGTTTATCTTTATTTGGCAAAGGAAGAGTGATTGCAGAAGCACCTGTCGCAATAATAACAACTTTTGCATGAATATCTTCTTCGTATTCACGTTTGATTACAAAAGTACCATCCTTTGTTCTTTCAACCGCTTTAACTTCACCCGTTTCAAAACGCGCGCCAACTTTTTCGGCTTGCCCACGCATATCGCTCATGAGCTTATTGCCATCAATTCCGTCCACAAAGCCCGGCCAGTTTTCAATCACACTTGTCGTAGTCAATTGACCGCCCGGTTGCATACCACTGATAACAACAGGAGAGAGCGCAGCGCGAGCCGAATAAATAGCTGCTGTTAGGCCAGATGGACCTGAACCAATTATGACGATTTTTTCCATTTTATCTCCATTTTTTTAAGATTGATGCCACAATGGGCATCTCGACTGTATTCGTTATACAATCTAGACAGAGTCTAAACAAGGGGAGAGGCAAACAGCTCGGTTTTATCATTCAACAGCAGATTCTAATATTTTTATTTTCACATCAGACGTTGATGCATCCAATTTTATAGGAATCATTTGTGCCATAGTGTGCATAGGATGTGTATGACCACAATCAAAATGACTTATAATTGGGTATTTTCTGAGTCCAACAACTTCCATAATTAAGCCTTCATAACCAAAAGGTGCTCCTTGGCTATTTAATAACTCAGCTTTCCCAATTATGAGGCCTTTAATCATATCAAAAACACCCATTATTTTTAACTGGGTGAGAGAACGTTCTTCTTCAGCAAAGGGAGCATCTTGTTCTTCAATTAATAAAATTTTATTTTTTAGATCGGGAAAATATTTTGTTCCTGCAAGTGCACAAAGGGTATTTAAATTCGCGATAACAACAGATCCTTCGACAACTCCAGGAGACAGCACTTTGTAACCTGTATTTGGAAAATATTCTCTTTCAGCGTTTTTCCACTCATTTGTTGTCGCATCGCGGAAATGATTGCTCCATTTTTCAAAAATAGGGAGCGTGTAATTTATCATACTGCTATCTGAACCCATCAATAAAAAAGATTCTAAACTTTCTTTTAAAACATGTGGCCATTCACCAAAGGTTGGCACAACAGCTGGGCCATAAAAAGTCGATAATTGGGCTTGGGTTAAAATAGCCATATGCAAAGCAGTCACATCACTGTAGCCTACAATAATTTTTCTTTGTGTTCTTATTTCTTCAAAGTCTAAATATTCCAGCATAGATGATGAATTATACCCACCTATTGTCGACATTAAAAAATCAACATTGTCATTTTTTATTAACGCCATAAACTCTTGCGCTCTTTCTCGAGGAGTGCCAGAGCGATACCCTTGTTTAACACATTTTTTAGTTAATTCTCCTTCAATCACATTAAATCCCAATCTTTTTAATTCAGAAATACCATGCAAATATTTTTCTTTAAAAGTAACATTTCCTGGAAATGAAGGGGTAAAAATTCCAACAGTGTCTCCCAATTTAATTTTTTTAGGTTTTATAATTTTTATTGTAAGCATTATTATTTCCTTTATAATGAATTAAAGCATTATTTTTATCTATGCTAACTTGCTTTGTCAATTTTGTATATTATATTATATAAAACATTTCTATTGGAGACTCCTATGAAATCTTTATCAAATGCTCTTTTCTGGTTAACAGGCGCCTCTTCAGGCATAGGTTATGCAGTTGCAAAAGAACTTGCTGAACAAAATGCAGGAATTATTATCTCGTCACGCAACGCAGATAAAATCGATGATAAAATTAGCGAATTAAAAGATTTGGGGGCAACGAGTGTTGAAACAGTGGCACTCGATTTAAGCGAAGGTAAATTCGAAAAAAAGATAAAAGATATCATGCAGACACGTAAATTAAATGGGGTATTATTAAATGGAGGCGGTTTTCCTGGTAAGAAAACTTCAGAACACGCTTTTCAAGATTTTATTGAAGGTAACAAAATTATGCTGGCTGGTCCCGCACAATTTTTATTAAATATTCTTCCCTATATGAAACACCATAAATCGAGCGTAGTTGCAATAACTAGCACATCTGTAAAAGAACCTATTGCCACTCTCGATTTATCTGCAATTTATCGCTCTGGTCTCGTTATTTTTCTAAAAAATCTTGCGCATGAGATTGGGCATACAGGTATTCGCATTAATAATGTTGCTCCAGGTGCAACATCGACAGAGCATTTGGAAAAAATAATAGAAAAAACCGCACAAAATAACAAAACTTCGGTGAAGGAAGTTCGTTCACAGTGGGAAAATAGAGCCGCATTGAAAAGAATGGCCAAACCAGAAGAAATTGCCAAAGTGGTTTGTTTCCTTATGTCAAAGGATGCTTCCTTTATAAATGGCCAAACAATTGTTGTCGATGGATGTTCGACAAAGTCGTATTTATAATAATTTTCACTTAATAAAGTTATCTGCTGCTTGAACAATAAGATCGGAGCTCAAGTCACACTGTGTTTGAATAAATTCTGACACTCCGCCTTGCTCAACCATTTCTTTTAAAAAGTTTTCCATTCTTCCTTTTTTAAAACTTTCAAGCGCGGTGGTTTTTTCGTAGTCACATTCAATAGACTCAATAACATTTTCATTGGCAATATTTTTTTTCTCAGATAACATCATCGCAATCATAGCAGCAAAAGTTCCTGTTCTATCTCGGCCTACATCGCAGTGAAAAAGGAAACTTTTATTTTGCGTAATATCATCAAGTGCACTTTTAAAAAGTTGGCACATTGAATTTTTAAATTCTGGTTTTTTCCAATTCTCAAGGTTTTCAATATCGCTTATGACAAAATCAGTGTTTGGGTGGGAGCCAAAGAGTCGAGTTCCATCTTCTTTTTCACAGTAATACGCATGCGGATCCGAAGGACTAAAATTCAAGGAGTAAATTTTATCAGGATTTTTGATCCTATCGCAGCTCCAGCCTGAAAAATATTTATTCGAACGATAAACAAGACCTGTTTTGTATATATCTTTTTTAAGACATTTATTAAGACTCTCGCCAAGATCCCTAAAGTTCAATCTATAATCTAATAAACCTACCCAAAGTTTCGGTTCGTATTTGTTTTTGTCACGCTTATAAATATAGCCAATGAATGATGCAAGGACTGCAGCAATCACAAGAACAGAACTAAAAGCAATTAATATTTTTTTCTTTTTTGACATAGTTTTCTCTGATTTTGTTAAATTATAAAAAATAAAACATTAAAAAAATCATTCAATGAAGACCCTAAGAATGCTCTACATAAAAGCAATTTATACATCTGAATTTTAATTTAACAAATGAAATGAATAAAGAAAAGAGTCGAGAAACTTAAAGAGGTTGGTGCTCATGACCAGAATCGAACTGGTACACCCTTGCGGATACAGGATTTTAAGTCCTGTGCGTCTACCTATTCCGCCACATGAGCACGAAACACTACATATAGCATGAATTCGCAGATGACAAGTCTCAAAGAACTATTTGCTGTTTTTTTTTTTCATGGTAGCGTCTCTTCGTAAGTTTTGGAAATCTATATGACTGATTTTATAGAGGCAATAATATGGAAAATAGTGATAAGAAGTCTACAGAATTAGCAGATGTAGCAACTGTAATGAAACAAATATATTCTCCCACTTTGCTAGCTGGAAAAGTTGCATTGGTCACTGGAGGATCCCGAGGAATAGGAAAGGCGATTGCTATTGCTTTTGGAGCATTGGGGGCAAAGGTCATCATAAACTATGCTGGAAATGCTCAGGCAGCAGAAGCAACAGTCGAAGAAATCGTCCGTAACGGCGGAATGGCAACCTGTGTCAAGTTTGACGTTTCTGATTTTACTCTCGTTCAAGACACTGTAAAAGCCCTTGAAAAAGAACATGGTACGATAGAAATCCTTGTAAATAATGCAGGAGTCTCTCGTGATAATCTTTTTGTTAAGTTCAAAGAAGAAGAATGGGACAATACTCTCGATACAAACTTAAAAGGCGCATTTAACTGCTCCAGAGCACTTGCCATGAGCATGATGCGCAAACGTGCAGGTAAAATTATAAATATATCATCTGTTGTGGGCTTAACAGGCAATGCAGGGCAATCGGCTTATGCTGCTAGTAAAGCAGGAGTGATAGGCTTCACCAAAGCTCTTGCTTTGGAATTGGCAGGCAGAAATGTGCAAATCAATGCCATTGCGCCAGGATATATTTCAACTGACATGACAGGTGCTTTAAGCGAAGATGTTTTAACAAAAATTATCGAAAAAATCCCAGTGCAGAAGGTGGGCGACCCTATTGAAGTGGCGAAAGCTGCTGTCTTTTTAGCAAGTCCTTCTTCAAGTTATATAACAGGCCAGACACTTGCTGTGGATGGCGGCATGACTATGCATTGAGATTAAACTGAAGGAGAGTGTGGTCATCAATTTATTTTTGGTTTTTTAGTCCAATAACCAAACTCTCCGCCACAAAATCCCTGTGGTTTAATCCCTTGCAGAGTTGTCCAAGAAAGAGCCCCTGTATAAGTCACTAAGCGACTTGATCCATTTACTTTTACAATACCTGTGTACCAACTTAATAAAATTTCTTTTGACAGTTTTTTTAAATCCTTACGAAAATCGGGAATTTTTAAATTTAAATATGAATGCAATTCAAATATTTTTGCCCTATTATTTTTATCTATCATAAAATATTCTAAATATTTTTTACCTAACTCAGTATCTAATTCTGAATTACCTGTGAGTTTTTCTGAAATCTTCATAAATTTATTCATGAGTTCTGTATCATCTTCAGCAAATGTTGAAAAATGTATTCCAAATGAAGTAACAGAAAAAGTCATTACTAAATTTGATAAGAACTCTCGCCTTTTTAAACAATTCATAATTCACACCTTATAATGTTGTTTGAGAATATAGTGACTGCATTTAAGTGACAAAGCAGCAATAGTAAGCGTGGGATTGGCGGTACCAGTTGTTGGCATTGTTCCCGCCCCAAGAATAAAAAGATTGGGATGGTCATGACTTTTTAAATTTTCATCTACGACAGATTTCTTGGGGTCTTTACCCATTCTATGCGTGCCCATCACATGTCCTGCACCAAAAAAATTATCGATAGTTTGTATATTTGTACAATTTGTAATTTTTAATATTTCAATCATTTTCTTTTTTGAGTCTATAAAAGAATTATGTGTGTAGTTATCGAGTGAATAAAATATCTCTGGCCGAGGAATTCCAATTGCATCTAAGTTTTCATAGGAAGGAAGTATACGATTCTCTGGATCTGGCAACTGCTCTGTCATAGCTGAAATCGCTACCTGACGATAGACGCTTTCTTTGTAAGTCTTTTCTAAATCTTTGCCTGTAAAGCCTTTTTCTATTAAAGATTCAATAAAAGGATTCAATCCGCCAATTGGAAATGTCCAACCATCATTGCCTAATTGCAATCTATAAGATGCAAAACTTTTTCTAAAGGCACCATCACGAGTTTCATCAATTCCAGACGTAGATTGTGGTGCACGATAAGGAAACACAGTTTCAGGGGTCAATGCGTAAGCTATCACGATTGGATGATCCATAAGGTTACGACCAACCTGATCACTAGAATTTGCTATGCCATTTTTGTATTTTTCACTCTTAGACATCAATAATATTTTTGCATTTTCAATCGCATTTGCTGCTAAAATAAAAGTTTTACCTTTTACAAAAAATTTTTTTCCATCTTTTGTTTTAAATTTAATTTCTGAGATTTCCCCTGAAGAGTCGGCGATAACTTCATAAGCAACAGAATTCGTAATGAGTCTTGCCCCATTTTTTTTTGCTTTATTTAAATGAACAGTAGCATCATACTTAGCTTGGACTGGGCATATTGGTATACAACTTGCACTGCCGCAGCAGACAGAACGTGAATCATATGTTATAGAATTGCGTGCTTGGGGAGTATGGACAATTCTATATTCAGATTTTTGGAGCGATTTTTGCATAAATTGATCTAGGTTTGAAAACGGAATCTCTGGCAGTGGATATTTATTTTTTCGCGGTGAACCTAAATCCTCACCATTAAAACCTGCCGTACCAAGTGCAATTTCAGCTTCTTCATACCATTTCTCTAAATTCTCATATTCAATTGGCCAATCAAGCGCTACGTTGAATTTGCTTTTCATTTTAAAATCATTTGGGAGGAGTCGTAGAGTAGCACCTTGCCAGTGCCAGGTTGTTCCGCCTGCAACCCTTAAGTAAGTACTTTTAAATCTTTCGTTTCCTTTTTGAATAAAATAGGTATCGTTTAATGTTGCGGGGAACCTCGCATGCGCTTGCTCTAAATAAGCTGATTCTGGCA
This sequence comes from Fluviispira vulneris, assembly GCF_014281055.1. Taxonomy (NCBI): domain Bacteria; kingdom Pseudomonadati; phylum Bdellovibrionota; class Oligoflexia; order Silvanigrellales; family Silvanigrellaceae; genus Fluviispira; species Fluviispira vulneris. The sequence goes on from NZ_JACRSE010000005.1 coordinate 399,752, forward strand.
TCTTTAGAGCTGCATTAGTATATCTTTTGAAAGCTTCTCCTCTATCTACATTATCACCTGCTTCCAATATGAGTACTTTTATACCTCTCTGAGTCAATCGTTCAGCCATGACTGAGCCAGCTATTCCAGAACCAACAATAACAACTTCAGAACTCAAATTTTCCATATTTCTCCTTCGAGTTTTTAAAATATGTAAAAATCATAATTTATTTGTTTCGAATAATTTTTATTTACGATTTTCTGAACAAAAAAAATATCTAAATATATATGCATGAATATAAACATTAAGTATAATATTTAATTTAATGAAAACTTCAAGGGTTATTTAAATAAATTTATTTTTTGTAATTTTTAATTTATTTGTAAATTGCAAAATTCGCGCGGAGCTTCAAGGGATATACCGGTAGGATAACCACGATATTTGATATTATATACATTAGATATAAAAGCTAAAAATCCTTTATCGCCACACCCCAAACGATGAACTAAACTTTGCCAATTTGTCTTTAAATTATCTTCTGTGGTAAAAGATTCAGATGCCCAACTGGCTTCAGATAGTCCAGCCATTTTTGGCAGAGCCATATAGCTTAATTGTGTATAAGTTGGAAGATTTTCAGACCAAAGAGTACCTTCAATACCAAGGATTTTTTCTGGATAAAATGTCTGTTCCTGCGTTAGCTTAGAACTCAAACTCGATCTTAATGCGCTTTCAGTATCTGAAAATTGTGTCGCCCAACTAAAGCCAGGTTCATTTCTATCAGGATTATAAGCTAAATCAAAATAAGTTTGATTGGCAAAAGCAAGAACAACTGGATATGAATTATTTGCTAAGTTCACAGCTTGTAAAATACCATTTTCAGTCGTATTCCACAGCCACACGCGCCCAGTTCTGTTTGCATGAACTCTTTCATTTCCTAAAGATTGATCGTCATTTTGAATAAACTGTTGCCAACCCGATATTTTTAAATCAGTTAATTTATTGGATATCTCTCTAAAGAATTTATGTGACTTTCCGAGTGAATTTAATTGCAACCAATCATTTTGACATGTACTTGACTTGCTCCAAGCATCCTCACTAACCTCATCTCCGCCAAGACTCACTTCATTTTTTACAAAATAAAGGGTAGTTTGATTTGAAAATATTTCAGCAATTTCGTAAATTATTTTATTTAATGTATTTGTGAAATTTAAACCAAATTCACTTTTGTCTCCATAGGCACAAACTGGAATTACATTATCGGTATACCCCTGTACTGACATAAATTCTGATTTATCGTTTCTATCATAAAATATATTTGGCATTGCTTTAATAAGAGCTCTTGCGTGTCCAGGCAAGTCAATCTCAGGAATCACAGTTATTTGGTGAATATTTGCAAATTGAATTATATCAAATATTTCACTTTTAGTGTATGTTTTTGTATATTGAGTACTTGCAGTTGGGTATTTATATCTTTTAGAATTCGTTTTAAGTAAATTTCCTTGCACAAACATTGAAGGACCAATGTCTTTCCCATACCCTCGACTATCTGCAATTCGATTAAAATTATTAAATTCTGTTAATTGAATTCTAAATCCTTCATCATCTGCAAAATGCAAATGAAGACTATTTAATTTATGCACTGACATTATTTCTATAAAATTTTTAATTTCTTCTACTGAAAAATAATGTCGAGCGAGATCCAAAGCTATCCCTCTATATTTAAATCTTGGATAATCAATTATGGTAGTCGTTTTTAATCCTGTTTGATTAAAACTCTTTATATCTGCATGAAACCAAAGTTGGCGCAAAGTTTGAACGGCATAATAAAAGCCCGCATTATGTAAAGCCTCTATCAATATAAGATTTTCAGAAATTGAAATTTTATAGCCTTCAGGATTGTTTAAAATTTCATTCGGATTATTGATTCTTTTAAATAAAATTCCAGACTTTAAATTATTTACTTTTCTTCCCACTCCTGCAATTTTCATGTCTGATGCTAAAATATGACTAAAATAATTCTCAATTCTTGGATCAAGACCAGCAAATTCATTTTCAAAATTTAACTCATCTGTAAAAAAAAAATATTTTCCATCATTTTTGTTAATAAAACTTACTGGAGAAGGAATTATAGGATTATTTGACAATGTTTGGATTGAAGAATTCCAGTTTTGAATATTATGATCACTTATTAATGCATCTACTTTTTTTTGATTGTAACCTTGTATATGATAAGAAGATTTATTTGTAGATAAATTATAAATTTTATTTGCATTATTTTCTTGAACAACTAAAAACAAATTTTGTGGTACTGCTGAAATATTATTTGGCCGCCATTGATTATTTCTTATCAATCTTATTTCATATTGACTTCCTGGTTTTAGCTCAAAATCCCCTTCTGGCTCTAGTACAGTAGTATAGCCCGCACTCTCATCTTTTCGATAAATCGACGTTTCCTTCGAATATTTTAATTTTTGGCATTTATGTGTAGCATCACAAATATCCATAGTTAAATTATTATTTATTTTACCATGCCGGTTAAAACTTCGAGGCATATAAAAACCAAATTTCCAGTTTTGGATTAGGGAACCTGTATTTGTTAATTTAATAAGTGCAAAAAATTCGCTTGCTTGAGCATTCTCAAAGCACGGACTGTTTTTATTTGTACAAGAACCAATTAAAACAGATTCAATTATCAAAGTTTCATTTATCTTATTTTTATTTGCATAATTAAAATCCGAGACTTCAACAAAATCAAAAAGTGAAGGTATATGCTCTGTTTTTTCATCGTATGCAGATTGATTACTCCCATGCGCTAGAGCAAAAACGCACAATGATATAAAAAAAACTACAAAGTGTAAAAGATTTAACACTCTCATGGCAAATACTCCATATTAAATGGATACCAATCCAAAGATACAAAAATAAATTTTCTTATTTAGCTATATTAATAGATTTAAAATAAATTGCAATTAAACTTCGAGAAAGGTGTTAACTTTCTCGTTTCAGGACTGCTGCAAACATTGTGTCAGCATTTTCGTTTGGAGAACCCAATAAATTTTGCTTAACTAAAGTGTAGGAAGGATTTTTTTTAAGAAAATCTAAAATGATTCCTTCATTTTCATCATAAATCCAACTGCAAGTTGAATATACCAAATGTCCACCCACTCGTACACCACGACTGGCATTTTCTAATATGTTCAATTGAAGATGACTCAAGCTATCAATATTTGTATAACTCACTCGGTATTTTGCATCTGGGTTTCTTCTCCATGTACCTGATGAAGTACAAGGAGCATCAACTAAAACCCAATCAAATCCATTTCTATTTTCAACTTCTTTTTGAAACTTTGGGAGCTTTTCTCCATTCCAAGGTAGACAACGGATATTAAAAAAACCTGATTTACGAGCACGTTTTTTTACTTCTTCCAATTTATATTCACGAATATCAGATGCATAAATGACACCTTTATTTTTTAATAAACTAGCAATTTGCTGAGTTTTACCTCCACCGCCTGCACAACAATCCCAAACGAATTGTCCATTTTTTACTTGAATATTTTGTCCTATTCTTTGGCTAGCTAAATCCTGAATTTCAAATAAACCAGATCTATAAGCTTGCAAAGCAAAAACACCTTTTGCACCAGTAACTTTTAGGGCTGAATCAAATTGTTCAAATTCAAAACCTTCTTTAATGAGTTCTGATTTTACAATATCTATTTTTTCTAAATCATTGATTCTAATCCACAGTGGAGGGCGAATTTCGAGTTCAGAGAAAAATTGTTTTATTTTTTCTTTTTCCCAAGCTGATTCTTGTATTCTTTTCTCTAACGCTTCTTTAAACCAAATTGGTATGCTAGAAATTAATAACTGATATACAATATTTTCTGAGTTTTCAAAAAATTTAATTAAATCAATAAAAAATTGAATTTCATTTTGAAATTTTTCAACACCAAATTCAAGAGAAAGCGTATCCGGTTTATTTTTATTTGCCAACTCATAGCGCAAACGAATCCAGACAAAAAAACGTTCTGGAGCTATTTCATTCCATTTAGAAAGAACTTGATTCCCACTTTGATATTTTTTGCTGAAATCTATTAAAAACTCATCCAGAGATAATTTATCTATTTTTTTTGTATTATTTATTTTAAAAAACTCTTCACAAAACAATGCAAAATATCCAAAACGGATTCCAGCAAATAAGCATTCACTGTACCAACGTCTATCGCGACTGCCATATTTTGAATTTTTAGCAAACTCTTGAGATAACCATCTATCAAACTGTGGTAAAGGTTCTTGCTTAAGAGCAGAACACCATAATTTATACAAATGTGACCATCTGCCATCATAATGTTTTACACTTTTATTTTTTTGTTCAAACATTTTTATTCCTCGGAATCATCATCGAAAAATTCGATATCTGCTCCGTCTAAAGCCTTAATGTCATCAAAGACCATGCTACGAATGTCATCATCATAGTTCCGATCTCTTTGAAAACGAGCAGTTCCTTTAGATTTAATTCTATCCCCATTATCATCTAATGGTGACCTTGTTCTTTCACGGAAGATGATAGAAATTGGAATATCCTTATAATTAAATGCTTCACGGAATTCATTTTCTACAAATCTTTTATAGCTAAAATGTAAATCTTTTGGATGTGAGCAGAAAATAACAAACCGTGGAGGAAGAGCCCCCACTTGTGTTGCATAAAGAAACTTAATACGTTTTGACTTATTTTTAACCATTGGCGGAGTGTGCTTTAAAAGAATCTCTTTTAAAGTATTATTCACTTGAGAAGTGGAGTTTCTTTTACTTCCTTGATCGAATAAATCAAGACACATTGGAATAAGACGACTGACTCTTAAGTTTTCAAGCGCACTAACAAATACAATTGGTGCATAACGAATATAGCGTAAATCAAGGTGTAATTTTTCCGTAAACTCTTTAACTGTTTTTGAAGTTTTATCTTTTACAAGATCCCACTTATTAACAACAATTAAAATAGGTTTTCTGAGTTCAAATGCATATCCTGCAACACGTGCGTCACCATCGGTTGCACCATCCTCAGCATTGATGACCAAAATAGCAACATCGCAATCTTCGAGACAAGAAACACTGCGAAAAGCAGAAAACTTCTCGAGTTTATCAACCATTCGACTTTTCCGGCGTATACCAGCTGTGTCGATCACTTTAACTTCACGCCCATGGTACTTTAATGAAACATCAACTGAGTCACGTGTTGTCCCGGGGCGATTGTCTACGATGGAGCGAGCTTCTCCTACGAGCCTATTTAGAATAGAAGATTTACCGACATTGGGACGACCAATGATAGCAAGTTTAACAGGTGGATTCTCTGGATCCTCTTGTTTTGCTTTTGGAGCACTGGCAAATATTTCTGTAGCTGCATCGAGTAAATCGGAAATACCGCGATTGTGTTCCGCACTCACCGGATACACATTTGGCACACCAAGTTTTCGGAATTCCTCAATAAATATATCATCTTTAGGTAAATCGCATTTATTCACACAAACAACAAAATTCTTTTCTGACTTGCGTAAACGCCGAATAAGATCGCTGTCAACAGGATGCAAGCCTTCACGCCCATCTACCACAAAAATCACAGTTTCCGCTTCTTCTATGGCCATTTCAGCCTGTTCAACTAACTGAATTTTAATGTTATCTTTTGATGTTGGCTCAAAACCACCGGTATCGCACAAGTAAAAAGCTTCACCATTGTGCTCAGCACGGCCAAAAATTCGATCTCTTGTCACGCCAGGTTCGTCATGGACGAGGCTCTTACGTTCACGAATAATACGGTTAAATAGAGAGCTTTTGCCGACATTGGGTCGACCAACGAGGGCAACAAGGCGAGTGTAGGTTCTTAAAGTCATTATAGCGAAATCCTGTGTCTGTACTGTAAAGTATGCTAGAAGCTTTTCAAGATGCCATGATCTTCAAATCATCACTGCGGCGAAAAATAGGGCAAACAGAAGGCATCATAGCCAATCCATCTGCATAACGGAATTTTTGTGAAACATAAAGTGATTTTTAAAAATAAGAAGTTTAGACCCTACTCCAATGTGAGAAAAGACCCGCTTTTCCTTGCGGCTAAACAGGTCTGCTTACTGCTACAAAAGAGCAAACATGATGCTTATATTGTTGGTGGAGCCGTTAGAGATCTTCTGCTTAATCCCAACAAAATCCCCAAAGATTTTGACATAGCTACTTCGGCAAAACCTGAAGAAGTCAGAAACTTATTTAAAAACTCAATCTTTGTTGGACAGGCATTTGGAGTGTGTCTCGTTAATTTACAGGGGCAACATTTTGAAGTTACAAGTTTTCGTAAAGAAGGTAGATACTTAGACAAAAGAAGACCAGAAAATATTCAAATAGGCACTTTCAAGGATGACTGCAATCGACGCGATTTTACGATAAACAGCATATATTATGATCCCGTGCAGAAACACATAATTGACCCTCATTTAGGTATAAACGATATCAAACAAAAGCTCATCCGCTGTGTTGGTTCAGCTGAAAATAGACTGCAAGAAGATGCATTAAGAATACTTAGAATGATTCGCTTTGCTGCAAATTTAAGTTTTACTCTCGATAATGAAAGCTTAAATGCAGCGAGAAATCATTCTACAGGTCTCCAAGATCTGAGTAAAGAAAGGATTATTCTTGAGTTTCAAAAAGTAAAAAGAGGAAAATTCTATATTTTTTGTGAACACTTAGAAAATATTTTAGATCTAAAAGAATTAATTTTCCCAAATGGATCCTACCAATTTACTAAATATAATATACACAGTAAAAATCAATTGGCTAGAAGTAAAATAAAATTGGATACTCATTTACCATTTTTTAATTTATTAAAATATTTTTTATATAAAAACAAAGTAAAAAAAGAGTCATTCTCAATTATTTTAAAAACAATTGATCAATGGCCAATCACAGCGGAAGATAAAAAAATTTGCACACTTTTTCTAAAATGTATTTTCTTTAAAGAGCTTTTTACAAAAGATATGGATATAGAGCTCTTTGATTTTCTCTTTTATGAATTGATTGCTCAAATTGATTTCATATCAAAACAATCATCACGAATTATATTAATTACTCTTTCAGTATTCATAAATGATAATTTATTAAAAGAAACGCTTTATAAAATGATCGATAAAATCTCGAAGAATGAAATTCCGAGTATAAAGTCAAATGATATCGTTATGCTCATTGAAAACAATCAATTAGATAAAAAATACATATCTTTAATTATGAAATATTTGCAGTATATTTATTTAAAAAAAGGGCTAGCTCCAAAACTTGAAAATCTACTTCAATTTAAAGGGGACTTATTCAAAGAATACTTTGCTATCGGAAACTTAAATGTCTAAAGCTATCAATGCCAATAAAAAAACTCCTATGAACCTAAGCAAGCATATAAGCATTGTCCTAGTAGAACCTGAGCACCCAAATAATGTTGGTGCAGTTGCCCGTGCAATGAATAATATGGGTTTTACAAATCTAATTTTAGTTAACCCTTGCGACTATTTAAGTGGCGGAAGCGATGGAGCAAGAACATTGGCTATGCATTCGCAAAATATCTTACAGACAGCAAAAGTTTACTCAAATCTACACAGTGCTCTCAGTGAACAAAATTTTGCTATTGCCCTAACCAATCGAGTGCGCGGGCAGCATAAAACACTTGAAAATAGCTGGAATTTAGAAAATATATTTCAGCAAATTCAAGGGGAGAGCCATATAGCTCTCGTATTTGGTAGAGAATCATCTGGTCTAACAAATTCAGAGGTAGATCTTTGCAATTTACTAATGACTATTCCAACCTTTGGACAAAATACTTCATTAAATTTAGCACAAGCTGTAATGGTTATTTTATATGAAGTCAGCAAATCTTTAAATCAAAAAGAATCAACACAAACCCAAAAAATGATTTTAGCTACATCCCAACATCTTGAGAGTTTAAAACATAATTTATTTTCAGTGCTCAATAGAATTGGCTACATAAAAATTGGCAATGAATCTAAAAGATGGAGTGTCTTTTCAAAATTAATTTCTGAAAAGTTTCTAAGTGAAAAAGAAGTCAATATCTTGCAAGGGATACTTAACAAAATCAAAGAAAACCTAAAATAAGAATCTTACATTTTATCCCTCAAATACTCAACAATACAACAATAAGCTTCTGAGCTATTATTTTCACACATATTAAAATCATTACTTGCAACAATATTAAATGAATAATAACTATTATATGAATTCTCGTTAATAAAACTCAAATTATAATTCAATGAATCATTCAAATGTCGTTCATTGCCAAAATACTGAGTGAATTCAATATGACAATCTAACAGTTCGTTTGGACTTAACATTATACCATCAAAATTATCATGATTTGTAAAGAAAGATATTTTATTCATTCCAAATCGATTTATAAACATATCTTTAACATGCTCAATGGAATGAGTTGGCATAGCTATACGAGCATTATAAACTATATCATAAGCCAAACTTTTAAATTTTTTCCGACAGAATACAATTCTAAAATTTTCGTCTTCTGATATAAGAAAGGTTTTTCCGTTTTCATCCCAATAGGGATTAAAAGACTTGACGGTCGGCACCCCATTTTTTAATAATACAGAACAAATATTACTATAAATCATTTCATTTTCTAAATAAAACACTAATACATTGTCATCGTCTAGCTTAACAACATCATTCCTGAAATCACTATTTTCAACAATAGTAATAAAAAGATCTTTGCTCAATTTATTATTGTGAAAAACAATAATTCTTGAATTTTCATAAATAATATCAAAATCTAAAACTTGACAAAGTATATTTTTATACAAATTCATATTTTTTACAATTATATCCAATGATAATGCTGAGATATTTTTTAAATTATATTTATCATACATTGTTAATTCCTTTATAATAGGACGTTTTATTTATAATAATTCATTAAAATTATTTATTTCTAAAATATTTTTTATAAACAATTTTATAATACCTATTATTTATAAATTATTTCATAAAAAAACTCAATATACAAAAATTGCGTCCGAAATTGATCTTGGTGAATAGAACACTAAAAATGACGAGAAAATTGATGATCTTTAAAATCTCAGCTATTAATAAGTTTTTTATCATTTTAATCTCTATGAATATTTTTTTCCAAATGCCAAATTTAGCAATTGCAAAAGAAGTAAAATTAAAATTTAGCAATATTACAAATAAATCACTCGGTGATTTCGACAGCATGAAAGAAAGGCGTATGATCCGAATATTTATGCCTTATAGTAAAACCTTATATTATATTGATAAAGGAAAAGAAAGAGGCTTGAGTATAGAATTAGCAAGAGATTTTGAAACATATATAAATAAAAAATATAAAAAAGAACTTGGCAATAGACCCATCACTGTTTTCGTAATCCCTACTTCAATCGAATATCTTATTGATAATATTTTAACTGGCAAGGGAGATATTGCTGCAGGAAACCTAACATTTACAAGGGATAGAGCGAAGCTAATAGACTTTGTAGGTCCAAAGGTGCAAAGAGGAAATACGGAATATGTCATCACAAATAAAAATGACCCACCCATATCATCTATTGAAGATCTATCGGGCAAAACAGTCAGTATCAGAAAACATACCAGCTACTATGATAGTCTTATAAAATTAAATAAAAGCTTTCAAGAAGCTGGTAAACCGCTTATGAAATTTCAGTATCTGCATGAAGATCTTGCAGATGAAGACAAATTAGAAATGCTAAATGCTCGGATATTAAAAATCGTAATTGTTGATGATATTATTGCAAAAACATGGGAAAAAATACTACCTAATATTAGAGTAAATTACAATGCTTTTGTGCGTGACAAAGGAAAAAGTGGATGGATGATTCGAAAAAATAGTCCTTTACTTGATGCAGAGCTCGAAGATTTTTTCTTACATTATGTAGAGAAAACTAATGTAAATGATGTAAGATATTTACAGACAATAGAAAAATGGAGCCAATTTAAAAATAATATGCAAGATGCAGAAACTGAAAAATTTCAAAATATTCTGCAAATTTTTAAAAAATATGGAGCAAAATATCGATTTGATCCTCTTATGCTATCTGCGCAAGGTTACCAAGAATCAAAACTTAATCAGAATGCGAGAAGCCCTGTCGGAGCGATTGGAGTTATGCAAGTTATGCCTGATACAGGCAAGCAAATGAAAGTTGGAGATATTACGAATATCGAAGCAAATATTCATGCAGGCACCAAATACATGAACTTTTTAATGAAAACATATTTTAAAAATGCAAAATTTAACGATTATAACAGAATGTTATTTGCACTTGCAAGTTATAATGCAGGAGCAGGAAAAATATTAAAAATGCGAGAACTCACTGCTGCATGCATGTGTGGATTAGATGAAAACAAATGGTTTAATAACGTCGAAATGGTCACTGGCGAGTTAATAGGGCTCGAGACTACCACCTATGTCAGAAATATTTTAAAATATTACGTTTCATATCAATTAATCAATGATAAGAAGAGTAATAAAAGAAAAGACATAAAATAAACTTCTTTTGCATTAAAAACAATATTAAAAATTAATTATATATTTATATTTTATGTAAATAATTATGATAATCTCAATACAATAATTGTTCATTTAGGTTAAATTCCAAAACAGAGACTGATAATTTATAACCACTTGCGCACATTTAATTTTTATACTACTAAATTTTATATATACATTCTAATATTATTTTAAAATTTATTAATTCTGGAGTTATAAATGCAAAAATTTAAACTTACACCATATCAAAAAACATTTTATATTGAATGGAAATTAAATCCGAATCGTTCAGATTACCATATGATAAATGATCATAATTTAATTGGTAATATAAGTATTGATAGACTTAATAATGCTTTAAAAAAAATGGTTAATGAACTTCTCATATTTAATTCACATATTGAAGAAATTGAAAATGAATACTTTTGGATAAAAAATGAAAAGACAATTGAGTTAATATATTTTGATAATTCTTACAACATAGACGAGATAAAAAACTTTATCGAAAAACCTTTTAACCTTGAAAATGGGCCATTATTTAGATATGGCCTATTTAAAATAAATTCATCTACACATAGATTCATTTTCGTTATACATCATGCAATAGTCGATGGCATGTCAGGACCACAAATATACAACAGCACATCAAAATACTATAATGACTTGACCTACTGCAACTGCATGAGCCTATTTGATCAAGAAAATCGATTAAATGATGTACGTTCAAAATTAGAAGATGAGCTCGCCGCAAATAATCAATCTAATAAAATGTTCTGGGATAATATCATAAATAATTATACGCATGTTGATACATCATTTTTAAAAGATCCTTTTTTACTTAATAATAATAGGGAAACTATAAATTCGCATGATATAAATAACATCACAAATCAGGACATAATTGGCATTAAAGAGTTTAATTTAACAATTAAAGATGACTTATATTTCAAAATAATGTCTGCAAAGAAAAAATATATTATTACCCCATATTTACTGTCAAAAATAATTTTTGCAATTACAATTTACAAATTTACTCGACACGAAAAATTCTTTCTTGCATACCCTGTTGCCATTAAAGAGATTCATGGACTTGAGTATGGAGCAAATGTAAATGTAAGTTTATTTCCATTTTATATTCATGACAAAATATCTATCGAAGAGATTATTAAAAATGCAAAAGAATTTATTAAAGATCTTAAGAAAGATAATAAAAAAAACAACTATTTTCCTCTATATATGATTGATTATCCTGAAAAATATAAGCTTACTTCCGTTGGATTTACAAACGCGTTTTTACAGAAATTAAATTATTCTTTTAATGAGTTAATCAGCTTACCGAATAATCGATCAAACATTGCATTAACCCATGATTTTATATTTGAATTTGAGCATATTAATCAGACAATTAATATAAGAGTTAATTTTAAAGAAAATATTATTTCAGAAAAATTAATTCATATTTTTTGCGAATCTTATCTTAAAATATATAACGATGTAATAAATACAATTACAAATAAAGAACTACTAATAAAGGATAGATCTTTAAAAAAAGATACCTATTATTCCACTTCAAAAACCATTAAAGAATATGATATTTTAACTGAAAAAGAGAGTCTAGACCTAATCCGTATTTGCAAAACTGAAAAATTTTGCACTGAACATATTATTGATATATTTGAAAGACAAGTTGATCTAACACCTGATAATACAGCCCTAGTTATAGGCAATAAATACTTAACTTTTTCAGACCTCAATCAAATGGCTAATAAATTGGCACATTTTTTAGTTAATAATTTCAAAATTGAAAATGAGCAAATTATTCCGATCTTTTTAGATAGAAATGATCAAATGATCATTTCTATTCTTTCTATCTTAAAAATAGGAGCAGCTTTTGTCCCCATTGATCCTGAAATTCCAAGAGAAAGGCTTTCTTTTATTTTGAAAGATCTTGAAGCAAAATTAATTTTAATTAATCATAAATACAATAATATTTTCAATAATAAAGAAGCTATCAATGAATTTAATAATACAAAGATATTAAGTATTGATACTCTCTCTCTCCAGACTCTTCTGAGCAAGGAAAAGAAATCTAATTTATTTTATGCGTTAAAAAATGATAATTTAGCATATGTCATTTATACCTCTGGTACGACAGGAACTCCAAAAGGAGTTTTGATTGAAGCTAAAGGTGTTACAAATCTTGCAATTATACAGAAAGAATTTATTAAGAAAAATTATCAGAAAAAAATAGTTCAAGTTTTAGGATTCTCAAATTATGTGTTTGATGCCTTCATCTGGGAATTATGCTCAAGTATTTTTATAGGAAACAGTTTGCACTTAATAAATAATAACATAAGAAAAGATTTAAAGCTATTATCAGAATATATTAGCAATAAAGATATTAACTTAGCACTCCTAACGCCAGCAATATTGAACAAAGAAAATATAATTAGAATAGATTATTTATTTATTGGTGGAGATAAAATAAATAAAAATATCCTAAAAGAATATTTAAATAATAATATTAAAGTTGTTAATGCTTATGGTCCTACCGAAAGCACTGTAATTTGCTCAACCCACTTATACAAATATGACAAAGAAGCAAACTGCATTGGCAGTCCAGTTGCAAATTTTAAATTTTATGTACTGGATAAAAATAAAAATTTACTTCCTATTGGTGCAATTGGTGAACTTTTTGTAAGCGGAATTGGATTAAGCCGAGGGTATTTAAAACAAAGAGAGTTGACAGTGAACAGATTTACGCCAAATCCATTTCAAACTTATGAAGAAAAAAATCAAAATATATTCTCAAGCATATATAAAACTGGCGACCTTGTAAGAATTCTTCCAAACAATAAATTTGAATTTATTGGACGTAATGACTCACAAGTTAAAATTCGTGGCTATCGCATAGAATTAGAAGAAATAGAAAATGTTCTTTTACAATTTAAAAGAATAAAACAAGTATATATCATTGCAAAAATTAATGAAAATCTATCTCAAAAATTAATTTGCTATTATATTTCTGAAATACCATTATGCTCAGAGGAAATAATTAGTTTTCTATCCGATAAATTACCTGATTATATGATACCATCCTACTTTGTACATCTTAATAGTTTTCCACTAAATGCAAATGGAAAATTAGATCAGAAAATGCTACCAGAATATAAAATAAAAGACATAAATAGTTATATTGAACCCAAAAATCCTCTTGAAAAAAAGTTGTGTGATATCTGGAGCAAAATTCTCGATTATCCTAGTGAAAATTTAGGGATTAAAGATAACTTCTTAAGTTTGGGAGGAAACAGTATTATAGCAATTAAACTCGTCAATAAAATGAACAGCGAATTGGATTTAAATATAACAATACAAGATTTATTTAAATATAAAAACATTCATAATCTGACAAATAATTTAAATAATTTTAAAAATTACACAAAAATTAAAAAAATAAACTTTTTAAATCCTGAAGAATATTGCCTGTCTTTTGCTCAAGAAAGACTTTGGTTTATTGATAAATTAAGTGAAGGGCAGAGCAGCTATAATATTCCAATGTTTTATCGTCTACCTCAAAATTTAAATCAAGAATCATTGAAAAAATCAATTCTTCAGATTATTGTTCGACATGAAATTTTACATACTATAATACTTGAATCAAATACAAAAATCATCTACCAAAAACCCTTGTCAATTAAAGATATAGAATTAAAAATAAATAATTATGATTGCCTAACAATGAATGAATTAGAAAATTCACTTCAGGATGAAGTAAATTATATTTTTAATTTAAGTAAAGAAATTCCTATTAGAATATCAATATTTAAATTAAAATTAAATCCAGAAATTTATGACTGCTTTATTTGTATCTGCATTCATCATATTGCATTTGATGGATGGTCGATCGGAGTCTTTTTAAAAGAATTATCTATTCATTATGATTATTTTGAAAAAATAATCTCTGAAAATGAAAAGAATAAGCTTATTCCATCATTAGCACTACAATACAAAGATTATGCCTATTGGCAAAAAGAGTTTATAAAAAGTGAAGAAATTCAACGGCAAAAGATTTTTTGGAGAAATAAACTCGAAAATTTTGAATTACTAAATCTACATGTTGATAAAAATAGACCATTAAAGTTTGATTATAAAGGCAAAAATATATATTTTAAAATTGCCCCCGACCTTGCGAATAGTTTAATTAAACTTGCAAAAAATTTAGAAGTTTCACTTTTTAGCCTTTTCATTTCTGCATTTCATCTCTTACTCAGTTGCCTCAGCGGACAAAGAGATATCACAATCGGCTCGCCCATTTCAAATAGACACCTTCAGGAGTCTTCAGAATTAATCGGATTTTTTTCAAATCTAATTGCAATCCGAACAAAAATTGACCCCAATATGAAGATAAGTGATTTTATAAAATCATTGGCCAGAGATGTTATAGAAATGCAGAAATATCAAGATCTACCTTTCGAAAAAATTGTTGATGAATTGGTTTTAACGCGTGATCAGAGCAAGCATCCGATATTTCAAGTATTATTTAGTATGCAAGAATTCAATGCGAATCAAAATGAAATAGATAATTTATTTTTAGTTCCTCAAACTCAAGAGTATTTTAAAAAATTTAATCATCTCTTTTCTCCTGCCCGCTTTGATTTGAGTTTAATTATTGAACATAGCAACAATGAATTTTTAGTGTGCTTAAATTATGCAACAAGTCTATTTCACGAAGAGACAATAAATAATTATATTAATATCTACAAGAAAATACTTCAGGAATATTCCTCTTTAAACAATAATAATCTACGTGAAAATTTCATAATTAATAATATAAACTATGCAACAATATTTCAAAATAAAATTTCAAATAAAAATTATGATTATACTCTTTCACTGGAGTATAATCATAAAACTATTCATAAAATATTTGAAGATATTGTTGAAAAATATTCTGACAATATTGCATTAGTCTGCGAACGAAACAAGCTCACATTCTCTGAACTCAATCAAAGGGCAAACCAATTAGCGCATTATTTGCAAAAATATTTCGACATAAAACCAGAATCCTTAATAGCTCTCTGTCTAGAACGAGATGAAAATATGCTTATCAGCATTCTTGCTGTTTTAAAAGCTGGGGGAGCTTATGTGCCCATTGATCCAGATTTTCCTATAGAAAGGATAAACTTTATTTTAACCGATACAAAAGCAAATATTTTAATTACAAATATTCTTCATGAAAATATTTTTGCAAATAGAATTGATAAAAATTTGTCTAATTTTTTAAACATCATTTATATTGATTTAGAAAAGACAGAAAAAATTTTATATACTCAAAGAAAAAACAATTTGAAAACGATCACGAAAGGCAATAATTTAGCATATGTCATCTATACTTCAGGAACGACAGGTATTCCTAAAGGAGTGCTTATCGAGCATATTGGAGTAATAAATTTAGTAAAAACATGCTATAATATTTTTGAGCAAGAGTGCATAGAAAAAAGACTGAATTGCCTCTGGTTTTCAAATTATGTCTTTGACATGCATATTCTCGAAATCGCATCAAGTATTTTTCAAGGACATTGCTTACATATTGTAACAAATAAAATTCGCAAAGATTATATATTAATTTCTGAATATATTACGGATAATAAAATAAATTTAGCTATGTTGCCTTCTTCATTTCTCCAAGCAGAGCCTATTTTAAGTCTAGAAATATTATTTATAGGTGCAGAAAAAGTAAATGGTTTTATTCTTGAAAAGTACTGCAAAAGTAATATTAAAGTTATTAACTTCTACGGTCCTACGGAAATTACTGTATGTAGCCATTTTCATAAATATAATTCATCTCTTGAAGTAAATTGGATCGGAGATACGATTGATAACTACCGAGGATATGTATTGAGCGATGATTTAAGAGTTTTACCTTTAGGTGCAATTGGTGAATTATATGTTGGTGGAATTGGTGTTGCTCGTGGATATTTAAATAGAGATGAATTAAATGCTGTGCATTTTATTGAGAATCCATTTCAAACTGCATATGAAAAATCAATTAATTTCAACGCTCGAATTTATAAAACAGGCGATCTCGTAAGAGTCATGACAAATGGACTATATGAATTTATTGGCCGTAATGACTCACAGAAGAAAGTGAGAGGATTCCGGATTGAATTGAGTGAAATAGAGAATGCAATATTAACTTTTAAAAATATTTTTCAAGTTATAGTTTTAATTAAAAGCATAAATGAAAATAATGCTATTGTCTGCTATTATGTCGCAAAAGATAAAATAAATGAAAATAATTTATTAACATATTTAAGTCAGAAACTACCTTCATATATGATTCCTGATCTATTTTTTCAACTCGAGACACTTCCACTCCTTCCTAGCGGGAAAGTGGATAAAAATAATCTATTAAAATTAAATATTTCTCTTAAAATGGAAAAATCTCCACCACGCAATGCGATTGAATTGCAGATTTGCAAAATATTCTCAGAAATGTTTCAAATTCCAATTGCATGCATTGGCATCTACGATAACTTTTTTCAATTTGGTGGAAACAGCATACTTTCGCTTAAATTTGTCAATAATTTAAATCAAACATTTTCTGTAAAAATCAAACTTATAGATGTTTTTCTTAGCAAAAATATTGCTGAAATCGCCAAGAAAGTCTTACAATATAAACCAAGTTACAAAGCAATTATTGAATTGAATACTGCCATTGAAATGCCATCTCTATTTATGGTTCATCCTGCACGCACTGGTTGTGAAGTCTATGTAAAATTAGCTCAAGCATTCGATAATAATTGTCATTGTTTCGGCTTAGATTCTTATAATTTATATAATGAGGAAAAAATTTCTAGTTTAAAAACATTGGCCTCATTTTACCTTGAACATATTCTAAGAAAAATCGAACAAAAAAAAGAACAGAGTGTTAATTTATTTGGCTGGTCATTGGGAGGATATATCTGTTTAGAAATAGCGAGTCTCTTAGAAAGACAAAATGTTAAGAATATAAAAATTTTTCTTTTAGATACTTTTTATCAAGATGAGTATATGAAAAGCTTTAAACCTGACTTTGCTACATTTAAAACGTTATATCTAAAAGAAGCTTTTAAACAAGGGCTTTACGAAAGCGATTGTCACAATGTTTTAAATATATTTTCTTTAGAAAATGAATTAATTGAACAGAAATTAAGTACGAAATTGCATTATTCTAAAATATTCTTACTAAAGGCTATGAAAGAAAATGAATACAATCCTTCGGAACTCAATTCCTACATTCATGAATTGAAAGATAATAATATTTCTTATCTATTGACCAGTAAAGAACAATTGACCATTATTAATTCTGAAAATTATTCTCATTTAACCATTATAAATGATGAAGAAACGATATTAAAAACGATAAATAACCTCTAATTAATATTTACCTACAGCCATTATTTTGAAATAAATAACTTATTATTTATTTCAAAATAAACGATTATATAAAAAGTATAATTTGAATAAGAGGCCATGCGAGATTTTACAAAAAAAATATTAAATTATTCATAATTTCAAGATATCTTGCTGCCCTCATAATTATTGCCATAATGTCCGTTGTTTCTAATCTGATAACGGATCGTATGATCACAGAACAAGATAAATTTTCTGAGATAATTAATATATCAGGTCGGCAAAGGATGCTCAGTCAAAGAATCACACTGCTTTGCTATTGTAATTTCAATAACATAGAAAAAAATAAGTTTGAGATTAAAAAAGAAATCATAAAATTGTCTAATCTTATGCGTGAGTCAAATATTTATTTAGAGCAAAAAGAAACTGAACTTGGATTGCAAAAAGCAACTCAAAATGGTTTTCATGATAAAATCAATTATTTTATCAACTCAGCAATCGATTGTGCTACAAATGATAATTGTAAAAAATTCTCCCAAAATTTTAGCTATAATTATATTTCAAATTTATTATCTAATTTAAACAAAAATGTTGAAAATTTTTCCCAAAAGAGCAAGGATGATATACAACGAATAATAAAATTCTCTCGCGCTATTCTCATTATAACTCTTTTGACACTGCTAGTAGAATCTCTTTTTATTTTTAGACCATTAGTTAATCAAATTGTAAAACAATTCAATGAACTTGAAATTAAAAATAAACTCATATTTGAAACAAATAAAAAACTTGAATTCGAAATGAATGCTGCAAAAATGGTTATGGGGAATCTTTTACCAAAAGTAGAACTTATAAAGAGTTTTGACGACAAATTGGATCTTGCCTATTACTATCAGAGCGCAGTGAGCGTTGGAGGTGATCTTTGGGGAATATATAAATTTGGTAATAAAAAAATGATCTTAATTGGCGATGTCACAGGTCATGGAGCTGGCAGTGCTGTTATAGCTTCAGCCGTGTCAGGCTTTATGGAATCGGTTTCTACTTCTAAATTAGATGATATAGATTCTCTTAAAAAAATTTATATAGACCTAAGTAATTTTATAAATAAAATTGAAAATGATAAATTTTTTATGACAATGGGTCTTGTAATTTTTGATGAGGATTTAAAAAGTTTTAGTTTTATCAATGCTGCTCATAATTTTCCATTCTTAGTGGATTACACTGAATCGGAAAGTTGGACAGTGAAGAGGCTCGTTCTAGGAGGATATCGCCTAGGCAATAAGATTGATTACAGCGATATTGATAACATTAAAATAAATACTTATGAATTTACAGATAAGACGATACTCATTCTTTTCACAGATGGACTGGTTGAAAATATGAATGATAAAGAAATTCCATATGGGGAAAATAATATTAAGAAGATCATAAAAAATAAGAATTATATCAATTTTGCAAGTTCAATTTTAATGCAAGATATTATTGAGAATGCTTATATTCACTACAATGGCAAATTAATTGAAGATGATGTTACTCTTGTAGTTATAAAAAAGAATATTTAATTCCCCTTATTAAAACTGGACTATCTTCTCCATTGCTGTTGGCGTTGTAGAGCGCATATGTCTACGAGTTATTAATCCTTGTGAGACAAAGTTTAATAAATACCATTTGCCACCCGCTTTGCCATTCGTTCCACTGGCGCCATCGCCACCAAAAGGCTGCATGTTTACGATCGCCCCTGTTGTTTTTCTATTTACATAAAAGTTACCAGCATATTGACTTAAAATTGGGATTGCCTTTTCAAGGAAAGTCTCATTACGACTGATTACACTGCCTGTTAAACGATAATTGTGCTGTTCAATAATAGGAACAATTTCTTCGAATTTCTTGTAAGTTTTAATTGCAATGACTGGACCAAATATTTCTTCGGATAAAAGTTCATGTTTATCAGCATTAACTTCTATAATGGTTGGTGACACATAAAATCCATTTTTCTTATCGCAATTGCCTCCGACAATAACTTTACAATTTTTATCATTTTTAGCGCGCTCAATAAATGATGCAATTTTATCGAATTGACGCTCATTGATAACTGGTCCTACATCGCATTTTTTTTCTACAGCATTGCATACATTTAATGCATTTGTTTCTTTAATAAGGATTTCTTTTAACTCAGGCCAGATATGTTCATCAATAATTCCAACACTGTTTGCAGAACATTTTTGTCCGCTACGACCAAAAGCTCCTTGCACAATACAACGCGCTGTATCGAGAGTATCTATATCTTTATCAGCAACTAAAAAATCTTTCCCGCCTGTTTCTGCAACGTAACGAGGAAAGTTTTTTCTAGGATATTCAGAACTGTATAAATAATTAGAAAATGCTTTGGCCGTTGCAAAACTTCCAGTAAAATTGACAGCAGTTAATTCAGGGTGTGTCAATACAGTAGGAAGACAAGGCTTACCATCACCCGTAATCATATTGATAACCCCAGGAGGAAAGCCTGCTTCATCCAAAGCTAACATTAAAAGATATCCACTTAAAACAGAATCATCAGATGGTTTCCAAACCACTGTATTTCCAGTTAATGCCATTGACAATGGCAAATTATAACCAATTGCTTGTGGAAAATTAAAGGGAGAAACAGCACAGGTAAAGCCTTTTAAAGGTCTAAGTTGCAATTGATTTGTTTCTCCCCAACCATCACCCATTTGTTCCGTTAATAATTCAGCATAATAATAATTATTAAAACGGACAAAATCCAAAAGTTCTGCCCATTCAACATATGTTTCAAAAGAATTATACCCACACTCTACACTTGAAGTTGCACACAATTCGTATTTCCATTTTACAAGAATGACTTCAAGATCACGAAATTTTTGAATACGCGCTGAGGGTGATAAAGCAGCCCAACTCATTTTAGCATTTAATGCTGCTTCAATTGCTTGTTGAGCATGGGAAGAGTCTGCTTGTTGATATGTGCCAATAGCTTCTCCATTCGAAGGATTTAAATTTTTGACTTTTTTTGTAGAATAAATTTTTTTCCCATTTATGATCATTGGAATATCTAAATTTTTTGGAACTTTCTGAACTGCTTCAGAATATTTTTCCCATTCAGAAGCAATATCTTTAGGATTGATTATAATTTCATTATTTGGAACTTTAATTGATAATTTATGCATACTAGAATAACCCCCTGAACAAAACAGAAGTGAAAAAAGATTTCTCATCAGTTTACATATTACAGGACAAGGGAATTAACAAGGAGGATGAAATGCTCTTGAATTTACAATAATAATATTTAGTTTTTTAATTATTTTTTGCAAAAATTCTTTCTGCATTGGGAAAGCTCAATTCAGGGAGAGGTCTTTCTGAAATATATCCATTTAATGGACTTGGTTCAGCCCAAGGTATTTTATTCAACTGTTCCACAATAACGTTTTCACCTTCTCTAGCTAAGACATGATTTGGTGAAAGAGGAATTTTGCCTGTTGGAGTGTCTAAAACATATTGTGGATTAGCAAAACCAGTGGTGGATCCTCTTAAGCCTCTCATAATATCAAGACCTTTTTCTATTGGTATACGGAGATGTTCTGATCCTTCAACGATTTGTGGATGATAAATATAATAAGGCCTTGCTCGCAAACGGACGAGTCCATTGACTAGCGCACGCATTTTATCAACCGAATCATTGATATCTTTTAAAAATACAGATTGATTACCAACGGGAATACCTCTCCTGAGCAGTGTATCTATGGCGCTAGCTGCTTCTGGCGTGAGTTCTTGCACAGAATTAAAGTGAGTATTTATCCAAATAGGATGATATTTTGCAAGCATATCTGCAAATTCTTCAGTGATTCGATAAGGTAACGAAACAGGTGTCCTTGTTCCAAATCTTATAATTTCAACATGCGGTATTTCACGTAACCTTTTTAATAAATTTTCAATCGTTGTATCGTGCCCAATAAATGGATCTCCACCAGTTATTAACACATCTCGAATATTTTTATTCGATGAAATATATT
The DNA here is from genome assembly GCF_014281055.1 of Fluviispira vulneris. NCBI lineage: Bacteria > Pseudomonadati > Bdellovibrionota > Oligoflexia > Silvanigrellales > Silvanigrellaceae > Fluviispira > Fluviispira vulneris. The sequence goes on from NZ_JACRSE010000005.1 coordinate 421,728, forward strand.
CTATACCTTTATCAATTATTTTGGGATTAAAATGTAAACCTTCTTCGCCATCACGACGTTTTCTAAAACAATAACGGCAATAAACAGGACATAGTTGAGCAACGCACCAAGCAATTCGATCTTTATAAACATGCACAACTTCTTTTACTGGAGAATTCAACACCTCATTGAGTGGATCTGGAACTCCATATTTATCTTTTAACTCTTCCATTCTTGGCATCAACTGCAATCGAACAGGATCAAATTCATTAGAAAAATCCATAAGTGCAATAGCATATGGACTGATTCCCGCATGAAATTTATCTTTTAATTCTAGAAAGGCTATTTTTTCATTTTCGGATATTTTAAGAATATTGATAAGATCTTCAGCAGATTGAACTTGATTCTTCATCTGCCAACGCCAATTTGTAAAGTTTTCTTCGGAAACTCCAAAAAGTTTAGCTCCAGCTAGTGTAATATTCTTTTTATTTGATGCGGTATTGTTGTGAAGTTCATTCGGAGTTACAAAAGGCATACTTAATTTCTTTCCTATATATCTAAAATAGAAGCCTTATCAGTGTTTATTTGAAACAAAAAATAAGAAGATAAAATTTATTTCATCTCCTTTTTAGTGCTTCCATCTTGTACACTATTGCCGAACCTTGTAAACACATATTGATGTTCATTCGCGATCCTCTTAGCACTTTTTTTAGGGAAATAGAATGGCTGCAAATTCAAAAGCAATACGTTTTTTACTCCATCGCTATCTCATATCATCTTGGGCAAGCAAATCGCGCAGAAGCGCTTCAGCCATAGGAGTACTATTGCCAGTTCTTGGTGTTGCCATCGGTGTTTTTGCCTTTACAGTCGTCTTAAGTGTTATGGGAGGATTTGTAACAAACATAAAATCTCACCTCCTTAACATGCAAGCACACATTGAAGTTGTTTCAACTGAAAGAGCGAAACAGATTCCAGAAAATACTGAACTTATGGACCAAATTCTTTCGCTCTCCGATGAAGTAATTGCCATTTCACCTTATCAAAGCGGAGATGTAATTCTGCAGTCAGGCTCTCGAGGTGCAATGGCACGATTAGAAGGAATAGACCCGACACAAGCAGAAGGAACTCTCAACTTACAAAAATATATTTCTGATGATATTACTTTAAATATTTTAAATAGAAAATTACCTGCTGAAAATATTACAAAATCGGATCTATTTCCAACTGTAATCTTGACTTTTGATCTTATGAATCAATTAGGCCTCCATGTTGGCGACAGTTTAACTTTAGTTTCCACTGTGCCAGATGATGGCATTGGCGGATTTGCTCCGACTCAATTTCCTGTTGTCATTGCTGGTTATATCAATTCAGGTAATTTTTCTTTTAATCAAAAAAGAGTTTTCACTTCACTTAAAACAGCAAATCTTTTTTTTCAAAATGAAAAATCTTGGCTTGGCCTTCAATTAAAATTAAAGAAACCACTAGAGGCCGATCGAATTGCAAAAGTTCTAGATAAAACTTTATTGCCACAAGGTCTCCGCAGTAAACCTTGGACTGAATCTAATAGTGCTTTACTTAAAGTGCTCACATTAGAAAGATTTGGAATGAGTTTTGTCATGCTTATGATCATTCTTGTCAGTTGCTTCAGCATATCCATATCTCTACTGCTTACGATTCGGAGAAAATCAAATGAAATGGCAATTTTAAGAAGTTTAGGCTTTGAACAATCTGATTTAAGCAAACTTTTTCTTTGGCAAGGATTCCTTATTGGATTTGCGGGGGTCCTGCTTGGGCTCTTAATAGGTGGCGTTGCTCTTTATTTCATTCATAATTATCAAATTCCTTTTATTACAACATCTTATTCTAGCAAACCTTTACCCGTTCTCATTGATATTTATGAGATCATTTTCATTTCATTAGGGAGTATTCTTTTGGCTATGCTTGCCGCAGTTTGGCCCGCAATTGAAGTGAGAAATCTTGATGTAATCGAAGTTCTTTCAGTGAGAAATTAATTTTTATTGGAGCAAAAGTGATAGCAGTTCAAGTTGAAAGCTTACGTAAAAGCTACCAAGTAGGCGAGGGTGTTCTCAACGCACTTGCAGGCATTTCCTTTAAAATTAATAAAGGAGAAGCAGTTGCTGTTGTTGGTGAAAGCGGCTCTGGCAAAAGCACACTCTTACATATTTTAGGAACTTTAGATTCACCTACTTCTGGGAAAATATTAATAGATGGAAAAAATCCATTTGAGAAAAAAGATAAATCAGTAAGCACTTTCCGTAATTTACATATAGGTTTTGTCTTTCAGCACAACAATTTATTACCTGAATTTAATGCACTTGAAAACACAATGATGCCTGGTTTAATTGCTGGCTTCTCAGAGAAAAAAGTCAGAGAAAAAGCCAAAATTCTCCTTGAAAAAGTCGGTTTAGCAAAAAGAGAAACACATTTTCCAAGTCAATTGAGTGGTGGAGAGCAGCAGAGAGTAGCTATAGCACGCTCACTTATTAATGACCCTATTCTTTTACTTGCAGATGAACCTTCTGGAAACTTAGATTCGAAAAATGCTTCACATATTCATGCACTTTTTAAAGAAATAAATCTAAGTTTAAAATCGACTGTGTTAGTCGTAACACATAATAAAGAATTTGCTGCTTCTTTGCCACGTCGAATTAGCTTACGCGATGGCCTCATCCTTTCTGATGAACAAAGTAGCTAACCCAGCTTATTGCCTTCATCTGAACTTCTCTGCAGGAAGTCACAGTTTGCAAAATAAACCTAGATGGTGAATAGTGCAGCTTCGTTGATCTCTTTTCCGTCTTGTTGATGCGAGTATTATAGAAATGTTTGGCTTAAAAAAATACCGGTTCTTAGATAAAACGTTCATTTTTGGTACATCAAGCCTGGTTCTTGCGCTTGCTGGTCAAGTCATCGCACAAACACCTCTCCAGCAACCCACCGCACAGGCTCTGCATGGTGTGGTTTCTAAAATTACCATAATTGGTAATAAAACTGTAACAAATGAAGCTATTTTAAATTTAATGTCTATTAAGCAGGGAACAAACTTAACTGCGAATGCTGTTGCAAAAGATATAAAAAGCATATTTTCGAGCAGCTATTTCCAAGATGTTAAATTTGACTTAGGTGAAAATGGTGAGCTCATAATTTCAGTCATTGAAAAGCCTACGGTACATGATATTTTGTACGAAGGTTTTGATATTGTAAGCTCATCTTCGCTAAAAGATAAAATTGTTACCAAAAAGTATACAATCGTTGATGAAAAAAAACTGTCGCAAGATTTAAGATCTATCGAGCAAGCGTATATTGAAAAAGGATATTATTTAGCAAAAGCTTCATATACTTTAGAATCTACACAATCTGGCTCTGTAGATATTATTTTTAAAATAAAAGAAAATACACCCATTGAAGTCAGAAAAGTAAATCTTCTAGGGAACGATTATTTTAGTGATTCAGAATTGCAGTCCTTTATGGTAACAAAGCCTTATTCATGGAACTCAATACTAACATCATCAGGCTTATTTAGAGATGAATATGTAGCAGCCGATCAGCAAAATATTACTTATTATTATCGCGACAATGGCTATGCAGAAAGCACTGTCATCGCACCAATTTCACGTCTCACAAGAAATAAAAAAGATATTAATGTGTCATTTTTTATTGAAGAAGGCGAAAGATTTAATATAGGTAACATTAAAATACTTGGAGATCTAATTGAGAATGAAGAGGAAATAAAAAACAAACTTCTTCTCAAAGAAAAAGAAATTTATCGTATTTCAAAATTTAATTACGATATGAAGAATTTAAAAATCATATATGGTGACCAAGGGTATGCATTTGCTTATATTTACCCAACATTTAATATTGATAGAGCAAAAAAATTATATAATATAAATTATACAATAACAAAAGGTGAAAAAACTTATATACGCAAAATCTCTATCGAAGGTAACGTAAAAACACGTGATAATGTCATTCGAAGAGCAATTAAAATAACCGAAGGACAATTATTTAATGCAACAAAAATCGAAAAAAGTAAAAGTTTAATAGAAAAACTTGGTTACTTTGAATCTGTGCAACTTGTCCAAGAGCCTGACCAAGCACATAATGCAGTTGATATTAAAGTGCTTGTTAAAGAAAAATCAACGGGCTCACTTTCAGCATCTTTAGGGGCCTCACCAGACACAAATGGTTCCTCTGGGCTGTCCTTTTTTGGCCAATTACAATATCAAGAACGCAATCTTATTGGAAAAGCTTATGGTATTGGCGCTAATGTACAAATCAGTCCCAGCCCTCGCAGCAACGGATCTGTTAACTACACTTTGAGTCTTAATTTTGGCAATCCGAGCATATATGATGGTCCATGGAGCTTTGGCACCAGCTTATCAACATCGTTAAATGAACAGTCAGTAACGACTTCATCTTCAATAGAACAAGTATACATAACGCAAACAACCAATACATTCGGTTTAAATATAGGTAGAGAAATTCTTGAAAATCTTCGCTTTAGTTTAGGTTATAACATTTCAGAAACAAATACGGACCCAAGTGTTCCATTGACCCAAAAATTCTATGCCTCAGGTAGAACAGAAAAAATTTCTCAAACTCTGACATATGACATCACAGACAACTATGTGAGTCCAACCTCAGGTCTCTTTTTATCAGGTTCAAATGCTTTTGGTTTTGATCTCTTCGGTGGCCAATATAAATTTGGTACAATGTCTGCTCTTGGAGCCTTGTATATTCCTCTTGATTTTAGCGATAATTATAGAACAAATTTTAGAATTGCATTTCAACCAAAATTTGTTTACCAAACGAGCAAGAGTAAATCTGTTCCCTATTGGGAACGCCTTACACTAGGAAACTCTTATTATATGAAAGGTTATTCAGGCCCGGGAGAAGCTCTTACAACCACTGCCAATGTTGCGATTTCACCAATAACAGGTCAAACAACAACCTTTACTATCGGTGGTAACAGAAGTTTCTATGGAGTTATTGAATATTTTGTACCTATCATTCCACAAGCAGGTTTACGTTTAGTTACATTTGGAGAAGCAGGTACTGTATTGGATGACTATGATACTTTTTCATTTGATAAAATTAAATACGATATCGGATTTGGTTTCAGATGGACGACACCAATTGCACCCTTTCGCTTTGAATGGGCATTCCCTATTGAACAAGGAAATATTGGCAAAGCTCATTTTATCTTCTCAATTGGAACTGATAGTTTTAACAACAACATGTGATAGAATTAAAAATCGATTCGCAAAATCCGGAGGTATTTATTATGTTTAGCAAAAAGAAAAACTTTTCTCTTATTTCATTCGCAATATTAACACTATCAAATGCAATTAGCATTCATTCCTATGCTGCAGATAAATCTCCTAAACTTAAAATTGGTGTCGTCGATGTCCAAGCTGCTATTCTTCAAACAGATGAAGGCAAAGCAGAAAAAGCTGTTATGGAAAAAGATTTTGAAGAAAAAAGAAAAAATATTCTTGCTCAACAAAACGATCTTAAAAAACTTGAAGAAGAATTCCAGGCTCAACAATCCATTCTTTCTGACTCAGACAAGCAAGCTAAGCAAAAAGAATTTCAAGCAAAACTTCAAAAAATGCAAAGTTCACAAATTAGCTTTGAACAAGAAATTCGCCAAAAAGAACTTAAAGCAAGCCAGCAAATATTTCAAAATATGATTGGTATAATCAGAGAGATATCAGAACCTGAAGATTACGATGCTGTTTTTGATAGAGGTGCTGGAGTTGTTTTATATGCTAAAAATGCTGTGGATCTCACTCCAAAAGTAGTAGCTTCTTATAACAAAAAATTCAAAGTAAAAGCCAAAGCAAAAGGTACAAATTAAATGAACAACTTATCAATAAATGATATTATTCAAATATCAAATTGTGAAGTTATCAATTTTCATTCCAAAGAAGTTAAATTTTCAGGTATTGCTCCATTAAATAGAGCCAATAAAGAACAAATTTCATTTCTAATTAATGATAAATATATTGATGAAATTTATAGCTCACAAGCAGGAGCAATTATTTGCTCTAGAAAAACAGCAGAATTATTAGGAGAAAAGACTTCTACTGGACTGATTGTAAGTGATAATCCTCATGTCACTTTAGCAAAAATCTCACAAAAATTCTTTAAACCTTTACACCCATTCCAAGGTATATCTGAACAAGCAATAATAGATAAATCAGCAGAAATTCACCCTACAGCAACAATTTTTCCTTTTGTTTTTATTGCTCCTGGTGTACGCATTGGTGCTAATTCAGTTATTTATTCTAATTGTTTTGTTGGCGCTGCAAGTACTATAGGTGATGATTGTATTTTATATCCCAATGTTGTAATCCGTGAAGGGTGTCGTGTTGGTGACAGATGTATTTTAAATCCCGGCGCTGTAGTAGGCGGAGATGGTTTTGGTTTTGCTGCTGATACGAATGAAAATGTTAAAATTCCTCAGATAGGTGGTGTTTTAATTGAAGATGATGTTGAAATTGGCGCAAATTCAACTATAGATAGAGGCGCTCTGTTTGATACTAAAATTGGTCGTCAAACAAAAATCGATAATTTAGTTATGATTGCACATAATGTTGTAGTAGGTGAACTTTGTTTTATAGCAGCACAAGTTGGAATTGCCGGCTCTACAATTGTTGGAAATAAAGTTGTAATGGCAGGACAAGTTGGTGTCGCAGGACATGTCAAAATAGGCGATAAAGTAACCATCTCCGCTCAAAGTGGAGTTTCAAAAAATATTCCTCCTGAGCAATTTTGGGGAGGATCACCTGCACGCCCTTACAAAGAATGGGCTATTTATGCCGCAACTCTCAATAAAATCGTAAAGCAAACAAATAAAAAATCATAAAATGATTAGAGGAGAAAATTTTATGAAAGAATCTCAGCCCAAAGTATTTATGGATCTTGAAAAAATTAAAAAATATATTCCCCACCGAGATCCTTTGCTTTTAATTGACACTGTAAATGAGATTCCGAATAGAGATAAAATTATCTCCAGTAAAACTCATCGCGTCACGGACCCCGTTTTTGCGGGCCACTTTCCTAAAAATCCAATTTTCCCTGGGGTGTACTATATTGAAGCAATGGCTCAAACTGGAGCTGTTTTAATTGCTTACATCCGCGAAGAGGATAAAATTTTCGAAGAAAAATTAGGCGTTCTTGCCACAATAGATGAAGTACGCTTTCGTAAACCAACTGGTCCAAATGACACTGTTCGCTTCGAAGTCACAATTGAGAAAAGAAGAGGGCCTTTTATTTGGTTTAAAGGCACAGCATTCGTTCAAGATGAAATTGCTGTTGAAGGCAAATTTTCAATCGCTTTAGGCGCTCTTAAAAGGAATTAAAAATGAATCATTCATCAACGCAAATTCACCCAACCGCGGTGATAGAAGACGGAGCTGAACTTGACTATGGAGTTGTCGTCGGTCCTTACGCAATTATTGGCAAAAGCGTAAAAATCGCAAAAGGCACTCAAGTTCATGGACATGCTCTTGTCACTGGCAAAACCACGATTGGCGAAGATAATATTATTTTTAGTTATGCGTCAGTAGGAAATATTCCTCAAGATTTAAAATATAAAAATGAAGATACAGAATTAATTATTGGAAATCGCAATCGCATTCGCGAGTTTACAACTTTGCAAACGGGAACTGTGCAAGGAGGAGGCATAACTCGGATTGGCAATGATAATCTTTTAATGAACTATGTACACGTGGCTCATGACTGTACTATTGGTGATCAAAATATATTGGCTAACGGAACTCAACTTGCAGGTCATGTGACTATTTATGACAAAGTAACGCTTGGTGGTTTGAGTGCTGTGCACCAGTTTGTCCATGTTGGTGATATGGCAATGCTCGCAGCCGGTGCCGTCACTGTTAAAGATATTCCTCCTTATTGCACTGCAGAAGGAGGCCGAGCTGTTTTGCGTGGTTTAAATATGGAAGGTCTCCGCCGTAGAAATGTATCAACCGACGCTAGAAATGCTCTTAAAGCTGCATATAAAGTATTTTTCTATCACGGGCATCCAACCATTGAAGAGTCTATTTCATCTTTAGCAGATTTACTTCATTTTCCTGAAGTGCAAAAGTTTGCTGAATTTATTAAATCTTCAAAAAGAGGCGTAGCACACCCACAGAATATTCACAGAGAACCTTCCTTTGAAGGATAAAAAATGGAACAGATTTTACCCGGTGGAATTTGCATAATTGCAGGAGAAGCAAGTGGAGATGCCCAGGCTGCTCTCCTTATTAAAGCTCTAAAAGCAGAGATAAAGGAACGAGGCCTTCCTGACAAAAATTTTTTTGGTTGCGCTGGCCCTCTCATGCGCAATGAAGGGGTAGAATGTGTTGTCACTGTAGAAGATTTAGCGGTATTTGGCTTAACTGAAATAATTTCACACTATGATAAAATATCAAAACTGTACAAAAAAATATTGCATGAAATTAAAATTCGCTGCCCTGAAGCAGTTATTTTTGTAGACTATCCTGGTTTTAATTTAAGACTAATCCAAGAAGTGTATGCATTAGGTATAACAACTATTTACCATATTCCTCCAAAGGTATGGGCACATGGAAGCAAAAGAACTAAAATTTTACAAGAAAACTCCTATTTAGTTACAAGTATTCTACCATTTGAAATCCAGTATTTTAAAGAAAGAGGAGTGAATGCAAAGTTTATTGGTAACCCTTTAAAAGATGCTGTTGATGATTTTTTAAAAATCAATTCTAAAGATAAAGTACCAAATAAAATTGCAATTCTACCAGGCAGTAGGAAAAATGAAATAAAAAATCTTTTGCCTCTGTTAATTGAATCATTTATAAATTTACATGAACGACTCGATAAAGTAACGGGTGCAATACCTATAGCAAAAACCCTTGATCCGAATTTCGTTAAAAAAATTGCTTATCAAACAGCAGAAAAATTTGGTCGAACAAAAGAATGGATTGATGATAAAATTTCCTTTGGCATTGGTAATGCCTATGAAGTGATGAATTCATCAAGCTATGCATGGGTTTGTTCAGGAACCGCTACACTTGAAACCGCATTTTTTAGCACTCCAATGTCTGTGTTTTATAAAGTTTCAACTATTACAGGTTTAATTCTTAAAAAAATACTTAAAGTTAAATATATTTCTCTTGTGAATCTAGCTACAAATCGCGAAACAATTCCAGAATACATACAAGAAAATGCATTAGCAGTTAATCTTGTTAATCATGCATTAAAACTTTTAAATGACTCTGAAATTAGAACTGATATGATAAATGAACTTGTAGAAATACAAAAAATGTTTCCTAAAAATTCAGCTAAAAATGCGGCTCAAGCCATGCTAAATACTATCGAACAATATAATATACCTTATGAGCATAAGTTCAAACTTCATAAGGAAACTTGGAATCAATTATGAAGCAAGAGAATTCTTTCTTAAAAATAATATGGAAAGCAGGAAAGAAAGATATTCTCTTTAGTATTCCATGGCTCCCAATCTATTCACTCTCTGAAATTATCCTTGCTTTATCTGCTGGGACCATTTTACAACTTGTCTTCGTAACCACTCCACGTATACAAGTTTCTGAACTGATTCCTGGAAATTTTAAAGACTATATTCATTTTCACCAAGTAATAGATAGACGCGACCTTATTTTTATTATTCCAATATTTATAATAATTGCAGCTCTTATTAAGCTTATTTCTGGATTTATGAGTTCATATTTAACAGAAAGAGCTGGGCATAAGGTAGCACACTCTCTGAGAGAGGAAATGCTGAAAGGTTTTTTATCATCTCCTGGCAATATTCTCGATCAAAAAAATCCTGACGCTACAGCCAATCAACTTATGCAAGACACTGCCCTTTTGCAAGGTGCTGTTAGCAAAGGAACTATAAGCGCTGCAAGAGATTTTATTGTTCTCGTTGGCATCATAATTTCTATGTTGATCATATCTTGGAAAACATTTTTTATTGGTATAGCTATCGTAATTCCTATGGCTTATTCCCTTAGAAAAATTTCACAAAAACTTAATTTTTACACTCGAGAAGGGCAAAAAAAGCAAATTGGTATTTCTACCAGGATTTTATCAACACACAATGGTCTTTTAACAATCAATGCATTAAGAAGTCATAATAGAGAAAAAAGTGATTTTGAAAATTTAAATATTAAAAATTATTATTTTATGAAAAAAAGTCTGTTTGTACGAACTTTTTTCTCTCCTGGCATGGAATTCTTTGCAACTTTTATTCTTGCAGCAATTTTTTCTTGGAGACTTTCGTTTACAGAAAACTTTCAATCTGGCACTTATTCTTCCATGCTCATATTGCTTGCTTTTTCATTTAAGTATATTAAAAATATTGCTGGAACTATAACATTTTTTAGTGAAATCAAAGTTGTTTTACATAGAGTTAAAAACTTCATTGGAGACTTCTCAAAAACTGGTCATTACAAACGCCCATCTCCTTTACCAAATCAATCTAAAGAAGCTGTTATAGCTAAAAATGTTACCTATAAAACAGAAGGCGGCAAAATAATATTAGAAAATTGTTCCCTTAAAATTGAGAAAGGCAAAAAAATTGCTTTTATTGGTGAAAGTGGTGCAGGTAAAACAACCTTTTTAAGATCGCTTGCAGGACTTATTATTCCTAGCGAAGGTGAAATATTTTTAACAGCAGACTTTTTATTAGCATCTCAATCTCCTTATATTTTCCGTGGAACTGTTAAAGAAAATATTATTTATGCAGAGCAAGGGATCCCAGAACATATTTCAGATGATAAAGCTAAAGAACTTGTTCTTGCTCTCATGCTTTCTTTTTCGGATAGTGGATCTCAATTGATTCTTGATAAGAAATTGGGATTTCTTGGAGACGGTTTATCTGGTGGTGAAAAAGCACGGGTAGCATTGGCAAGAACTTTATTTGCTTCGCCAAAATTAATTTTGTTAGATGAACCCACTGCAAATTTAGATTCAGTATCTGCAAATCTTTTTTGGCAAGCTATCCACAAATGGAAGGCAAAAGACTCAGAGCATACAGTTATTGCTGTCTCACACTCATTAAATGAAGTAAAAGATTTTGATTTCTGCTATGTCTTTGAGAATGGATCAATTACAAAACAGGGAACTCCTCAGGAGATATTAAATTATGTCTGAATCCTTCGGACAAAAAATAAGAAATTTTCTTGATAAATCCCTGCAAGAAAAGGGACTCTTTTTTTTATATTTATCTCCAATTTTCTTTCTGTTATCTTATTTCATTTTTTTAATTGCTAATAAAAGACGCAAGAATGGTTATAATCGACTAGATAAATTCGATTTAGATACAGCTAAGATTAAAATTATATGTGTTGGAAATATTTTAATCGGTGGAAGTGGAAAGTCACCCGTAGTACAAAAGATTGCGCTTGATTACTTAGAAAAAGGCTGGAATGTTGCAATTGCTGCGAGAGGTATTGGCAGAAACATTAAGAACGTTTATATAAACAGTGCATCTCCGAGCGAAATCAACCAACTATCAGATGAGAATCGAGAACATTTCGAGATTTTAATTAATTTAAAAAAAAATAATTCAAATGTATTGTATATTTTGCAGAATAAAGAAAGATCAGATTCTCTCTATTATTTGCTTAATGATTTAAAAAATAATAAATGGAAAGAAAACAGCACTCTTTTGCTTTTAGACGACGGACTTCAACATTTTGCTTGTCCTAGAAATACAAACCTTTGCTTATGGTCTCCATATTTATTACTCAATAGCCCATCATTTGCAATGCCTATTGGTCCATATAGAGAAGGATTTGGCAACAATTCTTTTACCACCTTACTTGAAAGTTTTGATTTTAGGCTTTGGTCACGTACTCGTGAAGAACAAAATAATGAATTTAAAAATACTATACATAACTCATTAATGAAACATAACGTTTTGCCCAATGAAAAAGATATCATACTTAATTATCAAACTCTTTTCTGGGAAGTTTCTTTAATCAATAAAAATCTTCAATTAAAATCACAGATCTTAGAAAAAGATGTATTACATAAATATGCAAATTTTACTCAAGTTCTTTTGATTACAGGTATAGCTCATCCCAAGAAATTTTTATCTGATTTGTCCATAATTTTAAATAATAAAAATGTAAATTACATTTTTCTAAACGACCATGGAAACTTATCAGAATCCTACTATAAAACTATTCAAAAATATGATTTTATAATTATGACACTCAAAGATTTATTTCGATGGGACAATGATGCTCGTTTTATTGAATCAATTAAAGATAAAAATATTTTGACTTGTTCCGTAGGTATAAATTTCTTAAAATACGATTCATTGCAAACCATATCAACAACTCAACTCCTTAGTTTGAAGGATTAATTATGTTTAGAGAAAATGTTGCTGCTCTTATAAAATGCAATAATAAGTTTTTAGCATGCAACAGAACTGACCACAATATGTGGCAAAATGTACAAGGTGGAGTTGAAAAATTCGATAAGTCTTTACGACATGCTATCATACGTGAAACAATAGAAGAGCTTGGAGTGAAAGAAGAGGATTTTAAAATTATCTATCAATCAAAGTTTTGGCGACGCTATTATTTTCCAAAAGAGATATTAAAACGTGATCGTTTTAAGGGTAATTTAGGGCAAGAGCAAATGTGGTTTTTAATTGAACTAAATGATATTAAAAGTATTCATTTAGAAAAATCTTCTGGCGAATTCCAAAAAGTAAAACTCCTAAATATTGGAGAATTTCTTAATATTTACTCAGAATGGAAACTCGCATCATTTTATGATTTCTGTCGTGAAATCAATTTAATTAAAGAATAACATATCTATTTTTAAATATTCTCTTCTATTCTCAACATGAGATCTCTTAAAATATTGCCAGTTGCTCCCCAAATATCAAACTGACCGAGTTCTTTTATATCTATCGGATAATGCCAAACTTCACGTTTAAAAGTAGCTAAAGTTCGAGTTTCGCTCCAAGATTTTAAATTTAATATTTCTTGAATGGTTAAACTAAAAACTTCATTCACTTCATTTTTATTTATTTTTAATTTGAAATCATTAGAAATAAGAGCACAATAAGGTATGATATGATAGCCAGAGCGGGCAAAAGAATTATTGAGTTGAAAATAGGATATGATTTGGTCTTGCCCAAGACCAATCTCTTCTTCTGCTTCCCTTAATGCTGTCTGCCAAGGAGCTTCGTTTTCTTCTATTCTTCCGCCTGGAAATGCTATCTCTCCCGCATGCTCTTTTAATTTTTCTGAGCGGATTGTAAAAAGTAAACTCCAATTTTTAATATCTGTTGTCCCTTTTTTCCAATCGGCATCAGAGCAAAACATAGGGATCAGAATCGAAGAACGTCTATGCATATCAGGAATATCTTCAACTAAGCCTGTTGATTTGCCTATTTTCTGAAATATTTTTAAAATATTCTCTTGATTCATTAAATCCGTTCTTTGGCACGCATGTATAATTCATCACTCTCTTTTATTCTACGTCCCCTACGATACTCTTTTTGTTCAGGATCTGCAATCATAAATGCAGATTCAAGTGCTCCGATCTGTGTACACAATAATATTTTTTGTAAACCACCTTCGTATTGAGTCATTTCAATAAATTCTTCTTTATCACCAGAAGATAAATTATTCGTAAAATAATCAAATTGTGCTTTGTTTCCTTTTAAATCCAAAGCAAATTCATCACTCACACACCGAGCAAAATAATTTTCTGCGGATCGAATTTTATTTTTTTGCAAAAATAAATATGAAAAATTTAACTCATGGTGATCAATTTTGGAGAATTTATCTATTAATTTTAATGATGCTGGAGGATTCCATGAGTGCCTAAACCAACACCAATCCTTTCGTCCAGTTTTTTGCGAAAGCGGGCAAGGTTTATTATGTGCACAGGGTGAGATTATTTCGCAATTTTCAGAATTTTCTATAAATTGATCCCGCAATGCACCTAACGCTTTTGCATGTTCTTCTTGCCCTGGTTCCATAATAAGCAATAGTGCACCTTCGTGGGAATTATCGTAAATTGATTTCAGTGTTTTAAATCTGTGCTTTTCTGGAATTTCGTTAAAGACATTTATACACAATGCTATATCGATTTTTTTATTTAATTTAGCAGGAGATGTTAATCTTTCAATGCTTATGGAATTTTCTGTTATTATAGAATTTTTAATAAATTTCGCCCCAAGTTCTACAACTTTTTCTGATCTATCTATAGCATAAATACTTATCTTTTTTGGGGCAATTAATTTTGAATTTTGTTTTAATATATACTCGATCAAAGCTAAAATAGCTACACTTCCACTGAGTGGACCACAACCAAAGTCACTTATAACTAACTCATCTTTTTCTGCTACAAGAAGACTTTCTATTGCAAATATATTTTCATCTCTCACCAAAAGGGAAAAAACTCTTTCTATATTAGGTAATAAAAAAGAAGAGATATATGCCTGTAAACCAATGGCTGTTTCCATATAATGTTTATCAAGCTGACTGCGATCTTCATTAAAATTTTTCCAAAGTTTTTGAACATGTGAGCCTAAACTTTGTGCAGCTCCTTTTTTTTCAGCACCATTTTTATCATAAATACCTATATATTTTTCCCATTCTCCCATATAATTTTCAATATTAAAAAAAACATTACCATTTACTTCGTAGAAATTTCTCATTCTTTAATTGCTTCCCTTTTTACTCTTTTTTAAAAAAATAACATAATTACGTACTGCTTTATTGTGATCCACCAAATTTTTAGAGAAGATATGCGAACCATCTCCTTTTGCAACAAAATATAAATCATTCGATACGGGATACAGTGTTGCTTTTAAACTTGCTAATCCTGGGTTTGCAATTGGCCCTGGTGGCAGACCATATTGGGTATAGGTGTTATATGGTGTGGGAGTAACAAGATCTTTACGTGTAAGAGATCCTTTATAAGTTTTCCAAACCCCATAGATCACAGTGGGGTCTGCTTGAAGTTTCATTTTTAATTTCAATCTATTCCAGTAAACACCTGCAATTCTTTCTCTTTCAGATGGTAAACCTGTTTCTTTTTCAACGATAGAAGCCAAAGTAACATATTGCAATTGTGTCAACCCTAAATGCTTTGCCTTATCAAGCATCTCTTGGGTAACATTTTTTTTAAATTCAGTTAAAAATGTCTTTACTATCAATTTTGGGGGTGAACTGGGATTAAAAACATAGGTTTGTGGAAAGATAAATCCTTCCAAGGAATTGACCTTAGTATTAGGTGCAACATATTGAATGAGCTCCTTCGAATGCATTAAATCTAACCAAGTTTTATAACGCACTTTTGGGAAATATTGACTTAACAATTCTGAAATTTGATAAACATTTAAACCTTCCGCAATTGTCACACGGGTGGTTATTATATCTCCACGAACCAGTTTTGAAAGTACTTGCTCGGGGGAAATATCAACTGGAAATAAATATGCCCCTACTTTTAAATCTCCAGTGACTTGCATAAATTTTGCATACAATGAAAATAATTTTGGGTGAGATATAATATTTTGTCGTTCCAAATCAAATGCTACTTTTGTAAATGTTGAGCCCTCTAGCAAACTGTACTCAATTGGCTCTTTGTGCATTGGATTTGAACTTTTCAACCAATGCATAAACCATATAAATGAAAAGGCAAAAAAAGTAGAAAAAACGATTAATAATAAAAAAATAATTCTTTTAATCATTTAAATATCCCATAATTTATGAGCAACAGATTTCCTAATTTTAGCCATATCTGGATAACTTCTCAAAACACTCGTATCCCAAATCCTATGAGAATATTCACTCAATTCTTGACACAAATCATTTACTTCTGAAAAAGGAATAAGAGAAATTTCTTTATCTATAATTTGAAAATACTGTGTCGTATTCCTTTTAATTTCACTCACGATGAGAATGCGTGGACATTTCAAAACACCCATTTTTTTTCTTTCAGAAGTACGATTCGTCAATAAAATATGATAATTTTCAGAAACTTTTTTATTTAATTGATTGTAAAACCAAAATGAGGTTCCCGTATAACCCAAGTGTCCAAACACGTCACCAAATTGAATAGGCCAATTTTTTATACCGGCAGACGTTTTTTTGGTTTCAGGTGTATCGAGTCCGGCAATAAATCTATTCTTCTCTTTTGCCGAGCTATTTTGAAGTAAGTACTGACTTCTTGAAAGCGCAGACACAGCCTTAGCCACGTCACTGATGCTACCAAATAGTCCAGCATGCCCAGAAACAATATTAGATTTTTCACCAAGCGCTGATAGAATATTGGCATTGCTATCGTGCACAGAGCCATAATTAAAGCTTTTAAATTGGTGCGTTGCTAATTCTGAATTATAAGAAGAAATATATGGAAAATATGGCACACAGTTTTTTAAGTAAGACGAATTGATACTCGCATGAGAAAAAGCTGTGTCTAAATAATTGTTTAAAAAAAATAACCTTTTTTCCCAAGTCTCGTTTTTATCATCTATCATTTCAATAATTCTTGCGAGTATATAATAATTAATATCGGAATAAATCGTTAATGAAAAATTTTGGTCGTTCAAATCATTGATTGCTTTTTTATTCAAATTTGCTAGTACGTTTTCTTGAAATAAAGGATCTTTAATGTCAAGAGTAGAGTAATAAATATTAGCATTTTTATGATGCGAAGTCGCTTTCTGCAACCATAGAGAACTCCCCATCCAGTGCCAATTTTTGGCGCCTGACCGATGAGAAAGAAAAGTATCTAAAGTAAAATGCAAATTCTTTGGCTCATTAAAAAAATCATAAAAATCTTTATTTCCAATATCACACTGTTCGAATTTAATTAAATCCTTAATAGGTTTATGGATCAAAGTCGCAAAATCATTTTTTAATAAATATCTTAAATATAAATTAATAAAAATCGGCTTTGTTAAACTTGCTAAATCAAATGTTGGATGTATAGATGGACTCAAACCATCTGCTGATTTCACTTCTGAAGGTTTAAATTCGTCGGCCCAAAAGCAAGATACTTGAAATTCATTATTTCCTATTGACCAAGCGGTGAATAAACCTTGCTCAACATTACTTTCGAGTTCATTTAGACATTTAATAATGTTTTTTGATATAAAACCTTCTAAATATTTTTGTCTTGCTTTTTTCATGTTATGAGTATCCGGCCGTGTCTGTTCAAGGCAATTAAAATAATATTTATAGGGTGCACCATGGAACTGACTAAAGTAAAGCCACACTGTCCATATTTGATGCCAAAAAATGAGCTTTTGCAAATAGACTTTATCGACTTTTGCAACTCAAAACTTGGTGTATCACCCAAACGTGTCAGTGCAGATATAACTCTTTGGTTAGATGAAGACCATGGCTCTGGAGACTCAACTCTCTTTGCTGGCTTCCCCAAAAACCCAATTGTAAATTTTTTTGTGGTCGCCAAGCATGATTTCATACTCTCAGGATTGCATATAATGCAAGAGGTCTTTAGACAAACCTCAGGCGGATACACAAAAATATTTTCAGATTTTAAGGATGGGATGTCGCTTAAAAAAGGCGATATTGTCATCGCAGGCATAGGCAGTGCAAGCTCCATTTTACTTGCTGAACGCGTTGCTCTTAATTTTGCTGCAAAAATGAGTGGAATCACGAATAAGACACAGCAAATTTCTGCTGAAATAAAAAAAATCAATAAAGATATTACCCTACTAGAAACGCGTAAAACCACACCTGGTCTACGTATGTATGAAAAATATGCGACACGCGTCGGTGGTGCAAGAAATCATAGACATGCTCTCGATTCTGGAGCTATGTTAAAGGAAAATCACATAAGAAGTATTGGTAGTATCGAAGATGCTCTTAATAATTTAAATAAAAATCTACCAATCTTAACGAAAATCGAAATTGAAGTAAGCGATTTGCTTGAATTTAGAACAGCCTTGCATAAACGACCTGACGTCATCATGCTTGATAATTTTCCATTAAATGATGCGCGAACAGCCATCTATGAGAAGAATATTTTTGACAAAAATATAAAAATTGAATTGAGTGGCAATTTAGATGAAAAAAATTTACTAGAAATAAGTTCAATAGAAGTCGATTACTTAAGCATGGGTGCTTTGATACATAAAGCAATTTGGGTAGATATGAGCTTGCAAATCTATCGCCCTTAAAATATTAACCCTATATTTATTGAATTATTAAAATAATTTCGTAAAATCCGACTGCAAAAGAATTGCTTACTCTTCAAGCGAACCATACTCCGCTTGTATTAGCTTTAAAACTGGAATTAAAATGTCACATTCTGAAATTATAACTTATTTAACCGAACAAACCATCTCAACTATGGATCTGGCAAAAAAAATTGCCAAAGAATCCAATGAGAATAAAATTTTTGCCGTTTTTGCAGAAAAGCAAACAGGAGGCAGAGGCAGAAATGGCAGTGTTTGGCAGCAAACTGAACTTTCATCTAATCCTTTGAACCAATCGGAAAATATAACAAAATTTCAGAGTTTAACAGAAGCTCTCGCACAGCAAACTGATTTTTTACCTTTAACTTTTGCAATACCAAGTCAAAAAATCAAAGTTCCATTTGAATGGGTGACAACTCTTGTTGGCTGCGCTGTTTTCGACTCATTAAAAAAAACAGAGTCTTTTTTACTCTCACATTTTCAAGATTTACCATTGCAAAATAATAATAATATTTATATTAAATGGCCAAATGATATTATCTCTTATCAAAATAAAAACAAGTTAACAACTGACCCCATTTATTACAAAAAAATATGTGGGATTCTTTGTGAAACATCCTCTGTGCAAAACAATATTGGTGATTTTTTTATAGGTATTGGTTTAAATTTCTTTAGGCATCCTTCAACGGAAACTTCTACTTCTTTTTGGGAAAGTCTTTTTCCTCTTGATATTAATAAAACAGAAAAAAGAAATATAAATAAATTTTTAAATACCAAATCTTATATTCAAACCACATTAGCTTATTTTTCAGAAAACTTATTAGCTGAACTGAATGAATATTTGTTTGTAAAAAGAGAGATACAACAACTTAAAAACTTAGCCATTGAAAGATCTCTTCCACTTGGCACGATTCTATCTGTAAATAAAGGAACAAGAATCGGTGAATTTTTAGGTATTGATGACAATGCTGCTCTTTTATTGAGCGGCTCTAAAGAGCCTATATTATCTGGGGAAATCTCGATAAAAGAAAAAAATGTTAATAAAACCGAACAAAAAAATATTAAAACTTCACCGTCAATTTCCAATTTATCAGTTGCAAAAATTTCACCTACTTTAGCAATTGATTTTGGCAATACAAGAGTTCATATTGGTTTTCAATCTTCAGATTCTAGAAAGTATCAAATTGACATCCCTTACGATGTTTTCTTAACTAAAAATATACATAACATAAGGGATGCTTTGCGCCCAATTTTAGAGGGCTTTATAGCTGATAGAAATAAGAAAATTGATTTCATTTACACCTCAGTTAATACTCCTGAAAAAACTCAAGAAACAATGAAATCAATTAAAAACTTTTTAACCACTACATTCCCTGAAATCATTTTGAATGAAAATAAATTCACAGAACAAGATATTTTAAGTGCAATTGAAATATCTGGTGATTTTGATAAAAAAAGGCTTGGTGCAGATAGAGCTTTAAAATTTATTTTTGCCGCAAAAGAAGCACAAAAAACCAAAAAAAATACGATTATTTTTTCATTTGGTACAGCGGTAACATGTGAAGGCGTTTCAGCCGATTTAAATATTTTAGAAAATTTTATTTTCCCAGGTATACAAATGGCTTTCAACGCCATCCATCATTACACCGCATTGGTTCCACAGTTTTATGCCAATCCTGATTTATTTTCGCCATATAAAAGACACTGGAATCAAGAAATCTATGTGCAACGCGGGATTTTTCTGTCCACCGCATCAACTGTTTTAGCTACTTTAAAAATGCATTCTCCTTGTAAATGTTATTTGAGTGGTGGAAATGCTGAGGAAATACTAAAAATTATCAATGAAGTTGATCCAAAAAATAACCTAGATATCGAAATATTTCCGAGTATTGAAACTGATACTTTATTAAATATAAAAGATCATTTATTAAAGCCTCATAAAGTAGAACAAATACCTCAAATTGATTATTTTAAGAAAATAAAATATAATAAATTTGAAAAACTTCCTCATGACAACATTTTAAATGAAGAAACTGATTTGACCCATACTGACGAAAATATTGATAATGTTATGCAGTCGATGCTAAAAGCTCGTTCTCCTATCCATAAAGAAAGAAATCTTATTCCTAAACAAGAAGAGTTTAGAAGAATTGGCAGTCGTATGGAAAATGTTGATGAAAATGAGCGGATTGATGCTTATATGTCTCGTAAGTTTCAATTCCACAATCGAGAAACATGGCGTGAAAGAATTCTAAATAATGAAGTTTTAATTGAACATGGTGCACATAGAGAAAAGAATCATGGATACGAAGTAAAACTCAATAAAATAAAGCCCACTTATAAATTAAAAAATTATGATCAAATCTGGCTTTTTCATCCACCTGAATATGAACCAGATGTCATAGAAAAAATTGATGTTGTATTTGACAACCAAGATGTGTGTATTTTTTCTAAACCACCCAATATGGTTATACATGCAGCAGGACTCTATGGAAAAAATACATTTGTAAATATTGCAGCTAAAATGGGTTATGCCGACTGCGCTGCAGTGCATCGTATTGATCGCGAAACAAGTGGTATTTTAGCTTGTGCACGTAAATCATCTACCCGTGGAATTATTTCAGAAGCTTTCAGACAAGGTAACGTAGATAAAATGTATTTAGCTGTAACGAAAGGCAGCAGAGCTTTACCTGAAAAATTTAGAGTCAATTTACCTATTGGAGAACCTGAAAATTCACTCATCCGTTTAAAACTTTGGGTTGATGGTAAGAACCTGCAATCTGCAGAAACATGGTTTGCAAAACTGGCTACATATAATGACTATACTTTATTTGCGTGCTTGCCACAGACTGGTAGAACGAATCAAATTCGCATTCACCTCGCAGCTATTGGCCATTGGATTGTTGGTGATAAAATGTATCATGCGAATGAAAATGTTTTTATCGAATTTTACGAAAAGGGATATACTCATTGGGTTAATGAGCAAACTTTATTTCCAAGACATATGTTGCATAATACTGGTATAATGATTCATAGCAATGAATTACCCGAATTAACTGATAAACCGATTATCTGCGAACTTCCCCAAGATATGCTCAATTCAGATATTGTTAAAAATCTTTTAAATAACTCATCTGTTCCCCTCGAATCAGAAGCACAAAAAGAGTTTTTATCTCGCTTATTTTTAAAACTTCATGATACAGACTTCACCCTTTTTCCAGAAATTTATCAAAATTAAACTTGGAGACAATCATATGATTAAGAAAAATTTCGATACATTGTGTGTGCATGCAGGCGTTGAACCAGAACAAGCTACGGGGGCAATCATGACCCCAATTTTTCAAACTTCTACTTATGTGCAAGAATCTCCTGGTAATCCTAAAATTTATGATTATTCACGTGCTGGAAACCCAACGCGCACAGCGCTTGAAAACTCTCTTGCAGCACTTGAAGGCACAAAACATGCAATTTCTTTTTCTTCAGGTTTAGCAGCAGTTCAAGCTGTCGCTCAATTATTAAATCCTGGCGATCATGTCATTGTTTGTGATGATGTTTATGGTGGTACAGGTAGAATGTTTAGAAAAATATTTTCTAAATATAATATTGAATTTGAATTTGTTGATATGTCAAATCCTAAAAATATTGAGCCATATTTTAAAAAAAATACAAAATTAATTTGGATAGAAACACCTACAAACCCTTTGTTAAAAATAATAGATATATCTGCAGTAACAAATTTAGCTAAAAAATTTAACGTAACAACATGCGTAGATAATACTTTTTCATCTCCGGTATTTCAAAATCCTATCGAACATGGAGCGCAAATTGTTCTGCACAGTACAACAAAATATATTGGCGGACACAGTGATTTAGTAGGTGGATGCCTTATGTTAAATGATGACTCGCTTGCTGAACAACTGAAATTTTTACAATTTGCAGGTGGCAGTGTAAATGCACCTATTGAAGCATTTTTATTATTAAGAAGTATAAAAACTCTTTCATTAAGAATGAAAAAACATCATGAAAATGCCCTTTATCTTGCCCGTGAAATGCAGAGTTTGAAAATATTTTCGGAAGTTATTTTTCCCGGACTCGAAAATCACCCACAATATGAAATCGCAAAAAAGCAAATGCGTGGATATTCAGGCATGATCTCTGCTAGAATAAAAGGCGATTTTAATGCGGTTAAACTATTTTTATCTAAACTCAAATATTTCTCTTTAGCAGAAAGCTTGGGTGGAGTTGAATCCCTTGTCAATCATCCAGAAACAATGACACACGCAAGCGTTCCGCCTGAACTCAGAAAAAAACTTGGTATCACTCCAGATCTTTTAAGATTTTCAGTAGGTATTGAAGATGCTCAAGACCTTTTAAATGATTTGACACAAGCTGCAAAATCTGTCTGAGTTCATTTAATTAATATAATGTCTCCTCCGATATATATTAAGGGGATATTATATGGCAAAACAAGGCAATCTTAAAAAGAATATAAATTCGAAAAAAATGCGTGGAACAGACGAATTAGATTTATTGAAAATTATTTTAGATGAAAATAAAGAACTTAAGAAAAAAGTAATGCGTTTTATTCAGAAAAGTTTAGGAAAAACAACTTCTGGCACAGCGAAGGTTGGCAAAAAGGGTGCGAAACCTATTTAATTCTTGCAAATTTTCTCTTTTAAAGCAATTATACAATAGTGTACCTATTTAGATTGAACATTTTATAAAGAGAAAATTTAAATGAATATAGATGTTTTAAGATATCTCGAACCAACCAAATTAAATTTTAATGCCAGAGCGGAATCAATCGGTTCTAATTTTACAAAAATATCCTTAAATCCTAAAAATAATCAATTTATTACTGAGCAAATAATCGATAAGTTTATTCTCTTAGGCATACCTGACGATCGGGGTGTCATTGCTAATTTAGGAAATCCCGGTGCTAAAGAAGGGCCAAAATCATTTCGGGATTCTTTCTATAAAATGTATGATACAAAAATTATGCAAGATATGACAAACTCAAAAGTATTTTCACAAAATTTACCCCCAACCAACAAGACTCAATTTTTTCTATCCGATAAGATAACAGATGTTGGAAATATAATTTTAGCTGATTCTATAGAAGAAACACATGAGAGACTTGCTTATGTTGTTGAGTTCCTTTTAAGAAATAAAGCCAGATTCATTTTCGTAATTGGAGGAGGCCATGATTTTACTTACGGCAGTTACAAAGGACATGTTAAAAGCAGAGAGAACGAAATTATACCTATCATCAATCTCGATGCTCATTTTGATTTACGCCCCGTTATTAATAATGAAATAAATAGTGGCACTGCTTTTTATCGTATTATTAAAGATTTTAATAAAAATATTGCAAATGGCAAAGCTCTTTTAGAAATTGGAATTCAAAGAGAGCGCAATCCGCACTCTCTTTTTGATTATGCCATGCAAAATGGAATTAAAACTGTCGAATATATTTCCCTATTAAATATCTGGAAAGAATTTACAAGTGGAAACATACAAATACCCTCCGAGCATATCCATGATCATATTGATGATTGCTCTAAATTTGGCTTTGAACGGAAAACAGGGAGCTTGCATATTTCACTTTGTTTAGACGTATTTGATCAAGCGATTGCTCCTGGAACAAGCGCATCGACTCCCATCGGAGCACAGATGAAAGATCTTTCACAAACTTTCGCATATTTTGGAAGATCAAATACATGTCGCATTATGGACATTGCAGAACTCTGCCCAGCAAGAGATACTCTTGATCAGACTGCACGTCTTTGCGCTTCTATAGTATATCGCATCATTCTCTTAAGAGAAGAATATTCTAATAGATAAAATCTAGCGCTCTCTTGTCGCATTCATGAATATGAGTTACTGGAACACGTTGAGGAGGAACTTGTTTATGGAGCATTCCGTACAATATATTGGTATGAACCCATATTTACCAATATTGCTCATTTTAATTTTTGGACTGGCACTTGGCTTGGGAGTGAGCGGTGTTTCATTTTTATTAGGCCCCAAAAAACCTAATCAACATAAACTCGAAGTCTATGAATGCGGCTTGCCAATCACAAGCACGGCTGAGAGACGCTTTTCAATCAAATTCTATTTGACAGCAATACTTTTTATTCTTTTTGATATTGAAACCATCTTTATGTACCTTTGGTCAGCAGCATTTGATTATTTAGGTTGGTTTGGAATTGTTGAAATTGGAATTTTTGTTGCAACACTTGCAATCGGCTATATTTACGTGCTCAAACGTGGCGCGTTACGTTGGGATTAAGGAGATATAGAATGATTGAATTAAGTATGACACAAATTTTGAGCACAATTCTTCTTATGCTTCTGGGCATTGCAGTCGGCGCACAAGTCGCTCCTATAATGAGCTGGGTCGAAAGACGTCAATGTGCTATTTTACAACGTCGAGTGGGACCCAATCGAGTCGGTTTTTTTAAATTTAGAATATTTGGACTTGGCCAACCTATTGCCGATGCAATTAAGTTACTTTTTAAAGAAGATTTTGTTCCTCCATATGTACATAAAGCATTTTACGTTATGGCTCCAGTTATACCTGTCATTACTGGGTTAGCTGTGACTGTTGCAATACCTTGGGGAAGCCATCTAATAGTAAATAATCAGATTGTTACCTTACAAGCCGTTAATTTAAACTCTGGATTTTTACTTATATTTGCGCTTTCATCTCTTGCAGTATATGGTGTTACTTTAGCAGGTTGGTCTTCCAATAATAAATATTCACTACTTGGAGGCTTACGCGCATCCGCACAAATGGTGAGCTATGAAGTCGCTATGGGTATGAGCATCATACCACTCGTGTTTATTTGGGGAACTCTCGATCTGCAAGTTATGATTGCCCGCCAATCCGAAATTCTGTTTGGCTTTTTACCAAATTGGGGACTATTTCATGCCCCAGTATCATTTGTAATTTTTCTCGTCACAATTTTTGCAGAAACAAATCGTCTTCCATTTGACCTCGCTGAGAGCGAAGGAGAGTTGGTCGCTGGATTTTTAACCGAGTATGGAGCAATGCGCTGGTCACTCTTTTTCCTCGGTGAATATTCCATGATGTTTGTTATGTGTGTCTTAACTGTCTCAATGTTTTTTGGTGGTTATGAAATCCCATGGATATCTCAACATCTCCTTTTGGAATATCTCACCCCAACATTAGGTGAAGCTTTAACAAGATGGATTCTTTTCCCAATTGGCCTTGGAGTTCTTTTATTAAAAGTAGTGTTACTTATGTGGTTTTTTGTACAAGTACGCTTTACAATTCCACGTTTCCGCTACGATCAACTCATGAAATTAGGTTGGGTTTATCTTCTCCCAATTGCTCTTGTTAATTTGGTTGTGACTGCAATTATAACTGCATTTATAAAATTTCACTAAGAGTCTAGGGAGAGTTTTTCAATATGGCAATTCAAATTTCTTTCATGATCATGGGAATTCTTGCGGTATTCTTATCCGCAGCAATGATCACACGTAAGTGGCCTGTTACGGCCGCAATGCTCCTCATTATTATTATGATGCTTCTTGCAGGAATGTATGGACTTCTTGGCGCTCATTTTTCTGCTGTTGCCCAAATAATTGTTTATGCTGGCGCTATTATGGTTGTGTTCGTATTCGTAATTATGCTTTTAAATTTACCACCTGAAGAATTAAGATATGGAAGAGTTACCTTAAATGAAATAATATTAATTAGTATTGGATTTCTTGGCGCACTCTTTTTGGGAACAAAAGTTGGCCAAGGATATCTCACTTCAGGTCTCAATTCCACAACACTTATCAATGCTCGTCCTCCTTATTATCCTGCACAAATGAATGAAAATGTAAAAAATGTTTCATCCCTTCTGTTCACAGATTACCTTTGGGCTTTTGAAATAGTTAGCTTTTTAATATTAGCAGCAATTGTTGGATCTATTGTCATAGCAAAGAAAGCGAAGGTGAATGATGCCAAGTCTTCCTGAATTGGGTATATATTTTTCATTATTATTATTTATTGTTGGTATTTTTGGCGTCATGTTTAGAAAAAATATTATCTTTATGATGCTCAGTGTTGAAGTGATGTTAAATGCTGCTAATCTTGCATTTATTAGCGCAAGCGCACTTACAAATACCATTGATGGTCAGGTCGTTATGTTTTTTGTTATGGCAGTCGCAGCATGTGAAGCAGGAATTGGCTTGGCTCTTATCATTTCTCTTTACAGAGCTAAATCAAGCATAGAGATCGACGATCTCAGAATGCTGAGAGGTTAAAATGCACGATCAAATTCTTCTTGCACTCATAGTACTTTTTCCACTTATTGGTGCACTTTTAAATGCATTTGTTTTTAGAAACTTGAGCGTCGTCGTTGCATGTTTGACAGCAACTTTAGCGGTAGCTATCCCTTTTATATTATCTCTCATTTTATTTTTTGGCCCGATCGTTAAAGGAACACCAGTTGTTGCTGAATTATTCGATTGGATAACCGTTCCATTAATTAACGGAAAAGAATTTAATATTTCTTTTGCATTGACAGCTGATAGATTATCAGGGTTGTTTTTACTTGTGATAACTGGTGTAGGTACACTTATTCACCTTTATTCAGGTGAATATATGCATCATGAAAATCGGCCTTATCGTTTCTTTGTTTATTTAAATTTATTTATTGTTTCAATGCTTCTGCTAGTTCTTGGCTCGAATATGCTTGTTACTTTCTTGGGTTGGGAAGGCGTGGGAGTTTGCTCTTATCTTTTAATTGGCTATTGGTATGAAGACACAGCAAATTCAATGGCAGCAATCAAAGCATTTATTGCAAATAGAGTAGGTGATGCTGGATTTTTAATTGCCATGTTTCTTTGCTATATGCTTTTTAAGACGATTAACTATAGTGAAATCGCAACAATTATTGCTTCAACACCAAATATCTTCTTTACAACACATTCATTAGAAATCACCTTAATTGGTCTTTGCTTATTACTTGGAGTTGCAGGTAAATCTGCACAAATTCCACTTTATACATGGCTTCCCGATGCCATGGCCGGTCCAACGCCTGTTTCAGCACTTATCCATGCGGCCACGATGGTGACCTCTGGTATTTATCTTATGAACAGAGTGAGCTTTGTACTCGTCTTAAGTCCAACAGTTATGACTACAATTGCAGTCGTTGGCGCAGCTACAGCTATTTTATCCGCAACAATCGGTTTTGCTCAAACAGATATTAAGAAAGTATTGGCGTACTCAACTTGCAGTCAGCTAGGCTATATGGTTTTAGCTTGCGGTGTTGGAGCCTTCCAATACGGTGTGTCTCATGTCATAACCCATGCGTTTTTCAAAGCCTGCCTCTTTCTAGGTGCAGGAAGCGTTATTCATGCTATGCACCACGAGCAAGATATTCGTAAAATGGGCGGTCTTTTCAAAAGAATGCCAATAACAAGTATTACATTTATTATTGCGACACTTGCTATTATAGGCTTCCCAGGATTTTCTGGATTTTTCTCAAAAGATGCTATTTTGGCTGCTGCTTGGTCAGGACCATTTGGCAACCCGATTCTCTGGTTCGTGGGTTGGATTACAGCAGGATTCACCGCATTTTATATGCTGCGCCTCACATGGTTGGTGTTTTTTGGCGAATCGCGAGCAGAGCATCCTGAAAAAATACATGAAACAAATTATGTTATAACATTGCCACTCATTATCCTCGCAATATTTTCTGCCTTAGGCGGATTGATTGCTATTCCAGAAGTTTTTACTGGAAAAGAAGATTTTATCACAAGATTTTTATCTCCTGTTCTTATGCGATCTGAAGAGATTTTAAAAGCAAGCGGTATCCATGGAAATCCATTAAGCCATTCCATGGAATTTGGACTCATGGGTGCATCGATTATAATTGTGTTCATTGGAGCATTGTTTGCAATCACTGTTTACAAAAAAGGACCTCAAGGTGGCGAACGCTTTGCAAATGCATTTGGTGGTTTTTATAGATTAATAAGAGATAAATGGCGTGTCGACGAACTTTATAATCTCGTAATTTACCAACCATTAGCTCATTTTGGTAGTTTTCTTTATAGAATTATTGATCGGAAAGTTATTGATGGCGTAGTAAATGGCATCCCTGAAACTCTATATACTGGCACGAGTGTTGCAAGCGACTCTCAGTCAGGTATGGCAAGAAATTACCTCAAGTTCATCTATATTGGTGTTTTTGTTTTTGGGTTAATTCTATTTCTTTGAGCAGGTGAGAGGATACAATGATAGATGAAATTTCGCAGTGGATTTTATCCCTGCTCATAGTTTTTCCAGTTTTAGCAGCATTGCTAATATTAGTGATTCCAGGAAAAGATGACTCCCGAATTCACAGACATATTGCAATGGGTGCAACAATTCTTGAATTTATTTTTTCACTCCATTTAGTGAGACATTTTGTTCCAAACACAGCACAGTTTCAATTTTCACAAGTTGCAAACTGGTTACCAAGTTCAACAGGAATAAAATATATTGTTGGGGTTGATGGAGTTAATTTAATTCTCGTACTTTTATCTACTATATTTTGTGCAATTGTTATGATGACAACTTACACCTCTCTCAAAACAAAAGTAAAAGGTTTTCTTGCCTTATTTTTGTTACTTGAGTCGGCAATAATTGGTGTATTTGTTTCACTCGACGTTGTTTTATTTTATGTTTTTTGGGAACTCAGCCTTATTCCAGTTTACTTTATGATTGGTATTTGGGGTGGGAAAGACAGAATATATGCAACTTTAAAACTATTTATTTATGGAGTTATTGGCAGCTTATTAATGCTTGTTGCTCTTATATATTTATACTTCGCACACGCAAACAGTCATGGTGGAATTTATTCATCAAATCTTCTAGATTTATATTCAACAGCTGTTGCACTCCCATTTAATGTACAAGCTTGGTTATTTCTTGCTGTTACTTTAGCATTTGGAATCAAAGTACCTATTTTCCCTTTTCACACATGGTTACCCGACACATACGAACAGGCACCAGCAACTTATACACTTATGTCAGGTGTTATTTTAAAGTTAGCTACATATGGACTTATTCGCTTTAGCATCTGCTTATTCCCAAGTGCAGCAGCTTATTATGCAAAACCAATTATGATTCTTGCAGTGATAGGTATTCTTTATGGTGCACTTATTGCTTGGAAACAAACAAATGTTCGAAGAATTATGGCATTTTCTTCTTTAAGCCATTTAGGTTTTATTGTTATAGGGATTTTTTCCTTAAATACTCTAGGCCTCCAAGGCGCTCTCTATCAAATGCTCAATCATGCTATTACTGCAGGTGCGCTCTTTATTTTATTTAATATTTTATATGAAAGAAGAAATTCTTTTGAACTAGACGACTTTGGTGGTCTTGCTAAAGTGATGCCTTGGTATGCTTTTTTCTTTGTCATAGCAGCAATGGGTTCTGTAGCTTTGCCAAGTACAGGAAGTTTTATTGGAGAATGGCTCATTTTAATAGGCTCATTTCAAGCAAATCCCATTTTAGGTGCGCTTGCTACGATTGGAGTTATTATTGGGGCTGTTTATATTCTTTGGGCTACCTATAAAATATTATTCGGACCAATCACTCACGAAGAAAATAAAAAGCTTGCTGGAATGCATAAACATGAAGTTATTCAATTAGTAATATTATCAGTATTTATTTTTGTTCTCGGATTTTCTTCATCGGGAATTCTTGAGCACACAAAACCAACTCTTGTTAATATTGAAAGAAGTATTAAAAATAATTCAGCATATTCGTCTGAACTTGCCAATACAAAAAATGGAATTCTTATGCCTTTGAGTAAATTCTCATCAGAAATTGAACAAGGAGTAAAATGATGTCGTCAAATTTTATGATGTCTCGACTCCCAGAAATTGTAAAAGATGCAATTCAAAATAGATTATGGAATGATATTTTACCAAGTTCTGAATTCTATATTCTTGCAGCGCCCATTTTATTGTTATTAATTGGTTCACTTATCACTATGATTTTAGGAGTGTTCAAAACAGACCCTGAAAAACCTTGTTACCCTTCATGGTACGTAGCTGTTTTCATATGTTTTGCTTCGGCAGCACTCGCTATCACTGCAAAGATTAAAGCTCCAGTCGCTTTTCTTGGCAGCGGTGTTTTAATTGATGAGATTTCTTCTGTATCTTTTACTGTCATCGCAATTGGTACTTTATTCACTTTAATGGCAAGTTCAATGACTGCGATTGGTAAACAATTGTTACGTTCAGAATTAATTTCGCTATTATTAATGTCTGCAGCTGGACTCATGATAATGTGCTCGGCTGGAGAGTTTCTCGGATTTTTTATTGGTCTCGAATTAACAAGTATTTCTCTCTATGTTCTTGTTGGCTACCAAAGAAAAAGCTTTCAAGGTATGGAAGCAGCAATTAAATATTTTATTCTAGGTGCCGCAGCATCAGCTATTATTTTAATGGGCGCAGCTCTTATTTATGCAAGTATTGGTTCTTTACGTTTTTCCGACTTTAGAAATTTAAATATTTCAGTAAACAATCCGTTCTCGCTTCTCGGAGTTCTCCTATTATTTTGTGGTCTCTCATTTAAACTGGCCATTGCACCATTTCACTCTTGGGCACCAGATGTTTATCAGGGAGCAAACTCACACCTGACAGGCTTTATGGCTTCTTTAGTTAAGTTCAGTATTGCCATTGTTTTTATGAGAATATTAAGCTCTAGTTTAGGCGAAGGTAATCATACAAGTTTAATTGTAATGTTCTGGATTCTAGGAGCATTCTCCATCGTTGTGGGTTCACTTTTCGGTCTTGTACACAACAGCCTAAAACGCATGCTCGCTTATTCTTCTGTTGCCAATGCAGGTTACTTTTGCCTTGCTTTTGCATCACTTGCTTCAAATCCAACAAGCTTAGAAGCGAAACAATCTCTTTTGTCATACGCAGTCATTTACGCTGTATTAAGCATGGGTGCATTTACAGTTATTGCTTGGTTTGAAGACAGTAATAGAGAAGATCTCTTGAAAGAAGAACTCTCAGGCATGGGATCTAAAAAACCATTTGCTGCCTTTGCTCTCACTGTTTTCCTTTTTGGTTTTGCAGGTATTCCACCAGTGGCAGGCTTTTTTGGAAAATTCTTTTTACTACTCTCTGCAGTGAATCAAGGTCTCATTGGTTTATCAATTATTTTAGTCGTATTTAGCTGCTTGTCACTTTATTATTATCTTTCTGTAATGGTTGAAATGTGGTTTAAACCATCCACACGGTATTCAGCACAAAGCAATCAAAATTCAGAAACAAATTCTGGGATGCTTATTTTATCATTAATTGCTGTGATTGCTTCATTATTTATTGGTATTTTTGGCCCACGTTGGGCTCTTAATCTTGATTATTCACAAGCAGTTGAAAAAAATATGAGAATTCTAAATACAGCGGATATAATCAAAGAGCAAACTCAAGCTGATGCTTCGGTTATTCATTATCCCCGCTAAAATAACTCTCTGAAAAGAAAGTAAATTAAGCCTTGCACTGCAAGGCTTTTTCTTTACAAGGACAAAAATATGAGCATTTTTTTTGAAAAAATAACCCAAGTTTTTACAGATGAAAAGATTGATTACAGCTCAAATAAAAATATTCCCATACAATTCTGCTGTAATAATTATGAAGAATTTTCTGAAAAAATAACACAGGTTATACCTAAAAATAAAGGCAATAAAGTATTTATTTTGCACGATGGTAAAGATAAAAAATCAGACAAAGATTCTAATACAAATATATTAGAAAAGATAATCGAAACTCTTTCTGATAAATACTCTATTATTGAAAAAAATCTTTCTACAGAAAGCAAATGCAAAAGTGATGAAATCCATGCTTCTGAATATTTTTTAGAAAAAACAACCAACCTTATTTTTAAAGAAACAGATTGTGAAATATATATTGCTTTGGGAAGTGGAACAATCACTGATCTACTAAAACATTCCCTTTTTTTAAATAAACCCAATGCTATTTTTATTTCCATTCCCACTGCCATGACTGTAACTGCATTTACCTCGTCTTTTTCTGTCGTGGACATTTCTGGAGCAAAAAGAACGAGACAATCAAAAGACATCTATGCAACATTCTGGATTGAACCTCTCTTAAAAGCAGCACCTATGGAACTTTCCCGTGCAGGATATGGAGATCTCCTTGCGCGCTTTGTGGCATACGGTGATTGGTACTTAGGTTTTAAATTAGGAATTTCTGAAAATTATGATGAACTCGCATTTCGTTTGATGGATGTTTTTGCAGATCCACTTAAGCAGATTGCTTCTGAATTTGCTCAAAGTGAACTTTCTGGCCAAGCTATTGAAATTTCTGCAGCAGCTCTTGCGATGGCAGGCATAGCAATGTCTCTCTCAGGAGAAACGACTCCTTTAAGTGGATATGAGCACGTCATTAGTCATGCTCTCGATTTCCTACGTTTGAATTCTGACCGTCCTCTGGTTTTACACGGTGAGCAAGTAGCATTGGCAACCTTAACAAGTGCTATGAGCTTTGAATGGCTCTTAGAAATTGAAAATTTTGATTTGAAAAAATTTCGTAGTATGAATGAAAAAGATACCACGCAAATTATCAATCATTTTTTTAATGCGGCGCCTTTTTTTGGAAAAGATGAAGATAAGATCAATGCAGCTGAAAGAAAGAAAATTGATTTAAATTTATCCGCAAAATCAAAGCCTGCAAAAGAAATTTTTATTTCTGATTATCTTAAAAAAAGTCAAAAATGGGATATCGCAAAAGAAAAATTTTCTGATTTTATCCAAGAATGGCCCGCGATAAAAGCACATTTAAAATCATTGACAATAAGCTCTCACTCAATGCAAGCACTACTCGAACAAGCCCGTTTGCCAATTTTTCCTGAAGGGACTAACCCAATGACCACTGCTCTTGAGTATCGCTGGGCGATTCGTTTTGCCCCTTTTATCCGTTCACGCTTCTGCATTGCTGACTTCATATTCTGGATCGGCGAAGATTGCTGTATTGCAGCTGCAACGTAAAGATATATTAAAATAAAATTTTATTGAAATGATTTAATTTTTTCATCCCTCGCGGTATTAATAACACTGAGTATCATATCAGGTGTATAGATAAACTCCATATTTAAAAATATCAGAAAAATAAATTTACTTTATTTAAACGACAAATAAATCATTTAAATTAATAATGAATATATTTCAATAGCAAAAACCTTTTATTAATAAACATATCTGAATTAATTAAAAAAATTTATACATTTAATTTTTTTAATGATAAGCAAATATTCAAAGAAAATATTATAATATTAATTATAAGAAGAAATATATTTTTCATCCCAAGCCTTCATTGTGCTATCCAATTTTTATTTTCTAATATACTATCTCTCCTGTATTGAAAGTCAGAAAGAATGTCCTCTAGTTCAAAAATTAATTGATAATTAAGAATGGCATTGCTTTCAACTAGGCAACTGAAAAGATTTTAATAATCATAGGATATTTCATGCAATTTAACAATCTATTTACACATCGTAAAATTGGAATAATTTTTAACTCTTGCAAAAGATTCCCAATCACAATTATATTATCTATTTTATCAACATTATTAAATATCTCACTAGTCACTCAAGAGATCGACAACGAAATTTTCACTAGACTTGCACCCATTCTCTTTATTGGTATTATTTTTTCACTTGCCATTCATTTATCACTGGAGCATTCCTTTAAAAAATACTCATTAGTTATCACAGCTTTTACATCTATTTTATTCATATTAATTAATTATTATATTTTTAATATAAACGAAAACTTTTCCTATTATTTAAAAAATGCTCAATTGTTTGCAGGAATATCTTTATTTCTGACTTTTGCTCCCTTTTTAAATAGCAAAGATAATAACTCTTTTAATAATTACAATCAGATAATTATTAAAAGATTATGCATATCTATATTCTACAGCGCTGTTATTTTTCTCGGAACATTCTTAGCAGTCAAACTTATATCATATTTATTTGAATTTAGATCACATTTTACCAGTGATGCACATAAATACTTATTTTTTATAAGTTTCAATCTAATCCAAGTTTTTCTCTTTCTATCTGGCATCCCTAAAAAAGTAGATCTGCATCATAAAGTGATGAATATAACTTTCAGTCTAAAAACAATTACATATAATATTTTAGTACCATTAACTTTGTTGTATATTTTTATCATGTACATTTACACTGGGAAAATAATTTTTACTTGGACCCTGCCAAAGGGTTATGTTGGCTGGACTCTTTCTTGCTTAAATCTTCTCGGCCTCATCTGTATACTTATCCTCCATGCAAAAAAAAGAGATGAGAAACCCAAATGGGTGCATTTTTTCGAAAAATATTATTTCATTCTTAATATTCCATTGCTTGGAGTTCTATTTGTTGGAGTTCTCACAAGAATCAATACCTATGGAATGACAGAAAGTAGATATCTCTTGTTGATCGGTTGTTTATGGGTCACTTTTATTTCAATTTACTTTATATTGACTCAATCTAAACAATTAAAAATAATACCAACCTCACTCTCTGTACTGTTACTTTTTACAATATTTGGCCCTTGGAGCGCCTATAATGTTTCACTAAATAGCCAACTCAGAATTTTTAAAGAAATTGCAGGACAAAGTGGTTTTTTAGTTGAAAGACAATTGCATAAACCAGAAATGAATCTCACAAGCGATGAAAGGAATAAGATCCGTTCTGTACTCGCTTATATTATCGACTACCATGGGATGGAGTCCCTTAGAGGCACCATAAATGATGAACAACTAGAATTAGCCCTCAAAGATAAAAAAAATCGGGCCTATTATTTTATTAAAAAATATGGATTGAGCGAAGAAAAAAGCAAATAGACCACTTAAGCTCATGATTCACACAAAATATTTCGCTCGGCTGCTGAGCGTTTTTTTCTTAAATTTTAAAAAAATATTTCGAATAAAATAGCTTGATTATATCGATGTCAAAAATTATATTGAAAACAAAAAATATAGCATTAAGAGATTTAATAAAATTAATCCAAAAAATTCTAATAATAAAATTAAAGTAAAAACTTTACGGATCTTCCAAGACAATCATTATGTGTTTGCTCAATCTGAATATATATATACGAGTCCAAAAATTGGATTCGATATTTTCCTATTTAAAGATGATAAAATAATTGAACATTGGGGTGTTCTTACCGACAAACTTGATAAAGATAAAATTGGTACAGGAATACAACTAAGTGGATCAATACAAATAAAAGACTTAAATCTTACAAAAGAAAATAAAGAATTAGTAAATGATTTGTTTCAAAATGTTCTGATAAAAAATAATTATTCAGATATTACCAAATATATTGATAGTAATTTTAAAGATCATATTCCATTGAAAAGTAAATTCAAATCCGTATTTCGAAAAGATATTTATAATCAAAATAAATTTAAACCAATTCGATATAAAACAAAAGTTCGGATTTTAGGTGAAGGAAATTTTGTTTTGCTTGTAAGTGAAGGAACTTATGGATGTGAAAGTGTAACTTTTTATGACCTTTTTAGAATTGAAAAAAAGAAAATAAGTGAATATTGGAATATTATAGAAGTTTCTGAATCCAATTCATAAAATTTTTTTATTATTTTATTAAGGAAAGCTCAATGAAAATAGTGAAACCTATTATTTTATTATTGTTACTCATAAGCTTTAATAATTGCTCAAAAAACCCTTCTTCGAGCAGCACTAATGGAGTTCCAAATAATGGGGCAGGAGGAGGACCTAAAGGTATAGATCCTAATGTGTTTAGAGAAGAAAATCGAGCAACTTTCATTCGCCCTTACGAAAAATCTATTGTAAATAAACTTGCTGACCTTTGGGAAATAAGAAAAAGGCTTGAAGCTAATCTGAATTATTATAACAATGAATTAGTTATTGCAGATCGTCCAAAACAAAGTTGGCTTGAATCGTTAAATGAGAATTTCTTTCATACGATGGAAAGAATATATAATTATCGAAGAAATGAGCTGTGGAAATTTAAACCTTTAATAGATGATCCTTTGAATGAAGTTATTCTGCAATATACATATGAGGTTGCGAACAACGATAGTGGAAGATCATTTATTCGTGAACTTACAACTAAATGCCAATTTCACGAGCTAAGAGTTGGCTCACGCTTATTTTCTTCTATGCGGGAAAAATATGAAATTATAGATCCATGTATTTACCTTGAATATAAATCTGCGTGGGAAAAATACGACGAAGCCGCAAATGATGACACTGATATGAATGGTGCACTCAATAAGACTTATCCTAACAGTCCTTTTATATTTAGAGGTCCTGTGGGAGGTGAATTTGTAAGTCACCCTCTTTTAACTCAAGAAATATCGGGAAGAAGCCAACCAGAAAAAGACTATATAAAATATCTAAGAAAAAAAGTTGCAGAGGCATTTACACATTATATGAATCAACCAATCAATGTGGGTGAAAATCCTCTTAAAGGAAATAATCCATTAAGAGCTCCAAATTTTAATACTTTTAATCTAAGCTTTGATGGAGAAAATCATTTACTTAATTTAATGCTTGACCGTCAGTACTTTAGTTCCTCAAACAATATTGGTCTTTTTTTTATTGCTATTAATCCTGCTCAATCTAAGCTCATTGATGCTGTTTTTAAATCAATTAAAGATGCTGATGAAGAAAAATTTATAATAGCAACAGTTAAATTAGCAGCTTCACATCCAGCTTATCATCAAAGAAACATTGTTTTAGAAAGTTTTCCAGAACTTTTCATCACTAAAGATTTTAAAAATTATCAACTACTTTCTAGTTATATGCATTATTTATTAAACTGCACGCAGTTTGGTTAATTATTGAATTCAATATTTAGCCCGTTTTTTTTGCATCATTTCCCAATCTTCAGGCTTCATTGCTTTTAAAAAATTGAATTCCCCTGCTCCTTGCAACCACTCACCCCCATCTATGGTAACAACTTCGCCGTTTATGAAAGCTGCATAATCCGATACTAGATATGAAGCCAAATTTGCTAATTCAATGTGCTTGCCAGCTCTTCCCAAAGGATTTTTTCCTTCTAATTGCTCCCCCAGATTCGCATTGGGGACAAGTCTTTCCCAAGCTCCTTCTGTAGGAAAAGGGCCCGGTGCAATTGCATTCATGCGTATCCCTTTTCCTCCCCATTCCACTGCGAGACTTCTTGTCATAGCTAAAACGCCTGCTTTTGCCATTGCAGATGGAACTACAAATGCAGATCCAGTTGAGGCATATGTAGTTACTATATTTAAAACAGCAGCTTTTTGCTGTGTCTTTAACCATCTTTTTGCACAAGCTAGAGTCACATAACTTGTGCCATGCAAAACAATATTGAGCACTGCGTCGATAGCTCTTGGTGATAAATCTTCAGTACGAGATATAAAATTCCCTGCTGCATTATTTACCAATATATTCAATTCACCTTCCGAAAATATACTTTCTATCATATTATCTACAGATGCTGCATCTTTCACATCACACACTTTAAATGAAGCTTTATCATTTTTGAATTTATTATTAAATTCATGACAAGTTTCTTTCAGAATTTCTTCTCTTCTTCCACAAATAACTACTTGCGCACCAAGAGATAAAAATCGTTCTGACATACTTTTACCAAGTCCTGTTCCACCACCCGTAACTAATATTTTTTTGCTTTCTAAAAGATTTGATTCAAACATGTATTATCTCCTTTGTCTGCGAATTTATAAATTACATTATAATGGAAATAATAAGAGAGCAAAACTCTTTAAATATTTATTTAATATTCTTTTTAAAAAGAGGTGAAATAAGATATTTTTTATTAATTTTGCAATATATAATAGTTAAATCATATTTAAAAAAGATAATTCGCGCTCTTTGAATAATTTTCTCTAAACAAACTCTTAAACTCTCTTTACGTTGCGATGATGAAATTGAATAACCTTCATAAAAAGCAGCTAAGAGTTCATTTCGAGTAAGCCCATATGGAAATTGCGAAAGCAAAATCATAAGTCGGCCCGGTTCTTTTGCAGATTCAACTGGAGAAACAAATTCAACATAAGATAAGCAGAGTTTTACCCATCGTTTCGCGACATAAGGTGATGATGCAACTTCGTTAAGCGCAAGTGCTAACGACTCCTGCATTTTGGTAAATTTTTCTCCACTCCTCAGTTTTTTTCGAATTATTCTGTTTCTTTTATCAGTTAGGGAGTCTTGTTCATTTTTAAGTAAATCAGAATTTTGCAGATTTTCGTAATCCATTTATACCTCTATTGTTTTGCGTTTAAAAAATGCATGGAAATAATTATCTTTTCCATATTTTAATTAATGCAATATTTATGCCAAAGAGGAATATTTTATATTATCATATACTTATAAATTTTACTAAAAAATTCTAAAAATTTTTCCGCCCGAAAATCAGACGATTTTTAAAATTTATGAATGAATATCGGTCAATATTTTTTTTCGCTTTAAATTTTATGCTATTATAAAGGAATAGTTTTTACAGAATTGATTGATTATCGTACAATTAATTTCATATTAATTTAACTCACAAATTTACAATCTGTAAAAAATAAAAGCCTATAGAAATTAATTCCATAGGCTTTTAAGCTGTTTTCTGTCTGTATTTTTAGAAAATACTACTTATTTTAAACTGATGCCTTAAGTTCTTCTGCTGATACATAGCGGCTCGAAATACGAGCAGCTTTACCACGAAGCTTACGGATGTAGTAAATTCTGGAACGACGAACTTTACCACGAACTTTGATATCAACATGGTCGATAAGAGGGGAATGCGCAAAGAAGTTACGCTCAACACCAATAGCGCCAGCTGACATTTTACGAACGAGGAAAGTAGAATTCGTTGTACCTTTACGGTAACGAATTACAGTTCCTTCGAAAGATTGTAAACGGTATTTTGGAGTTCCGTCTTTCTCAGTACCTTCTTGGATTTTTACCCAAACGCACACAGTGTCACCAGCCTTGAAATTTGGCAATGGCTTTGTGCGCATGTACTTTGATTCAAAAGATTTAAGAATAGGATGCTTCATAAACAAATCCACCTATAGCGAGAATTGCCTAAAATCGGATTCTCTAAAAAATAAAGTCAAGAAAATGGTCGGAGCGACAGGACTTGAACCTGCGACCTCTTGCACCCCAAGCAAGTGCGCTAGCCAGGCTGCGCTACGCTCCGAGTCAAAAAATAAATGTTACTTAGTTAGAGCAGCCTTTGATTTTTGTACAAGAACCGCAAAAACAGCTTCATCATGAATAGCAATGTCAGAAAGTTGCTTACGATCGAGAGTGATACTCGCTTTCTTAAGACCATTCATGAACTTGCTGTATGGTAAACCATGAGCTCTTGATGCAGCGTTAATACGTTGAATCCAGAGTGCACGAAAATCACGTTTTTTAACCTTACGGTCACGATATGCATAGCAAAGTGCTCTACGAACAATTTGTATAGCTGTACGATAAAGTCTACTACGAGTACCGCGGTATCCTTTAGCTAATTTAAGAACTCTTTTATGACGACGACGAAGTTTAAAGCCACGTTTTGCGCGAGCCATAGTATATAACCTCCTAGAATGATGGCGCTGCCGAGTTATTCAGCAACCTTTGCTGGCCATTCATCTGTTTAAAAACAACTTAACGAACAATAAACTATTTTTAAGTTTTACAAAAACTTAGCCTAATAGCTTATTTTATAAACCGTTTGGTAGGCAACGGGAAACCAATCTTGAACTTTCAGCGCGCATGATTTTGAGCTTTTTCAAGCGTGTTTTACGGCTGCGGTTCTTAGAAGTTGCTTTGTGTTGCTTTCCTACGTGAGGAACCTTAACAAGACCAGTTGCAGTCAACTTATAACGTTTAGCTGCAGCTCTTTTAGTCTTAATAGCCTTGCTAACTTTCCCTTTGGACTTAGCAACTTTAGCTTTTATCTTAGCTTTGGACTTTGCCATGTGATTAACCCTTCAACTTAGAACAGACAAAAAACAGAAAATTCTTATAACACTGCCCTAAATAAAATCAACCTTTATTTTCAAAAGATCTAAGTAAGATAGGGTAACTTTTAAACATAAAAAAAGCCCAAAAAGAAAATTCTTTTTGGGCTTTATATTAGTGGTGGGTCCGCCCGGATTCGAACCGGGGACCACTTGCTTAAAAGGCAAATGCTCTACCGACTGAGCTACGAACCCACTAAAGGAAAATTAAAAGGCTGCACAGAGCTACTCTCCCACACTTAAGAGTGCAGTACCATTGCCGCAGACGGGCTTGACTTCGGAGTTCGGAATGGGATCCGGTATTTCCCCGTCGCAATCAGCACAGCCAAAGCGAA
>NZ_JACRSE010000006.1 GCF_014281055.1 Fluviispira vulneris
TATGAAATGGTAATCAAATTTAAATATAATTTAATTTCTTTAATAAAATTTTTTAAATATATTTTATCTCTTGCTTTAAAATATCTTAATTTTATTTTTTATATAAAATTAAAATTATTTCAAAATGAATATTTTACAATAATTACAAACTATTAGTTGAAGTTTGATAGTTTTTTATCATGAGAAGAAGAAATAAAACATAATAAATATTAATAAAGTCTAAATAATTATTTAAAATTTTTTATCTATGATTTTGGATTTTATTAACGGCAATTGAAAAAAAGTTTTAAATTTAAAATTAATACAAGTGGAATTGGAGTGATTTTGCTAATACAATAAAATAATTTATTAAATTAAAAAAAATAAATAACCAAAAAAAATAAATACGTATTTTCTCAATATTAAGGCAAAATCAAATGCAAAGTAAATTTTGTAAATTTTTTAAGCAAAATATTTAAAGTTAGAGAGGAGAAAATTCAAACCGATGAACAATTCAACACCAGTTAACTCTTCTCTCTGTCAAAATTCACGAACTTAAAATTTCCAGAAGGTGATTTATGCGCCTTTTGAGGAGTGTTATCTGACTCGTACCCGTCGAAGTTAAAAATTTTTTATTGACGATTAATGCTCACCACACTCTTAACTTTTATTTTTCTCTTCACGTAAATAAACACCGGTCAAACTGTATTTATTTTTTACATTTTCTTTAAATCCTTGTACACTTTCTTTTAATAAATAATTTGTTGTTCCACTGTATAATGTTATGACAGGAACTTCTTCAATAATTATTCTTCCTAATTGCTCTTGCAATTCTTTTCTTTTACTCGGATTGAGTTCAACTTCTGAAAGGGCAAAATATTTATCATACTCAGAGTTTTTAAACTTAGGATCGTTTGAAACATTGGTTGATTGCAAATTTGTAAAAAAGTCATACGCATCGTTGATTGTTGCAACATTGCCCATCCTCATTATTTCAAATTGACCTACACTGCGTTTGTCGAGCATAGTTTTCCACTCTTCATTGACTGTTTCAACTTCAACCCCCAACTCCTTTTTCCACATGGATGCAACGGTAGAAGCAATCTTCTTATGACTTTCACTCGTATTGTATAAAATTTGCAGCTTAAGTGGTTTTTCTTTGGAATAACCTGCAGCAGCATAGAGTTTTTTGGCTTCCTCGAGCTGTTGTTTTCGTGACCAGTCTGCCCAATCTGGTTTATTCTGGGTATAGTTTTTCATTCCATAGGGAATATAATCATACAAAGGCTTTTGCCCCATTCCAAGAACAGTGTCAGTTATGATTTTTCTATCAGCGACCATACTCAATGCTTTTCTTAAATTTTTATCTTTAAACTTTGGATTTTCTAAATTAAAAATATAAAAATAGGTTGAGAGATAAGGTTTCGTTCTAAGTTCGCGGGCATTTTTAACTTTTATGCTTTTATAAAGATCCACAGGAACCTGTAATGTTTTATGCAATTGACCGCTTAAAAACATCCGGTACTCTGCATTAAGATCTTCTGTGGGAAAATAATTTACTTTTTCTAAATAAATATTTTCTTTATTCCAATACTTATTATTTTTAGTGAGCGTTATTTTGTCACCATTTTTCCGATAATTTAAAACAAACGGACCATTGCTGACAAGGTTACCCACATGGGTAAAAGAACCTTCTCCATATTTTTCAATACTCTTTTTTTGCACTGGAAAAGTATTAGGCATAGCAAGAACTTCTAAGAAATAAGCGATCGGATACTTAAGCGTAATTTCGAGGATATGATCGTCGATTGCTTTGACACCCAGACTTTCAAGAGGCTTTTTCCCTTGGGTAATGTCCTTGCCATTGACCACACCTTCAAACAAGTAAGAATGTTCAGCCGCCACTTTTGGATCAACAAGTCTACGCAGTGAATATACAAAATCGTGGGCTGTGATCATTGTGCCGTCAGACCATTTGATATCTTTTCTTAAAGTAAAGGTGTATTTTTTGCCGTCTGCAGAGATCTTCCAGCTTTCCGCTTGTGCAGGTTTTATAATGTCGTTTTCATCGGATTGAACCAGTCCTTCGAATAATTTGCCAAGAACATCACTGCACCCTGTTTCTGTGCATTTTTGTAAATCGAGAGTCTGCACTTCACTGCCCAAACCTATATTCATTTCTTGCACTTTTGCCGCAAGGGGATCATTTGGCAACGCAGCTAAAGCAAAAGGTGTGACAAAAAACGATAAAGAAACAAGATAAATAGATTTTGTCATAATATTCTCCTCTTAATTAAGATTTTTTTTGTTCCCTTAAGTAGACCCCAACCAAACTAAACTGATTCATACTGTTCTTTTTTAAGCCGACAAGCTCGTCACGGATTAAATAATTATTTGCATAATAATAGATAGGAGAAATAGGGGCTTCTTCAACAATTATTTTCCCTGCCTTGTTAAGCAATGCTTTTCTTTTTTCAGGGTTCACTTCATTTTCTGCCTGCTCAATATATTTATCAAATTCTGCATTTATATATTTCGTTACATTCACTTCTTTATGAGAAATTAAATTTTCAAAGAAATTATATGGGTCATTTATATCCGCCACTCCACCTAAACGCATAACCTCAAATTGACCCGTTGAACGCTTATCGAGCATGGTTTTCCACTCTTCATTGAGCGTTTCAACCTCAGCTCCCAAAGTTTTTTTCCACATAGAAGCAATGGCTGTGGCTATTTTTTTGTGACCTTCGTCGGTATTGAAAAGGATTTGAATTTTGAGAGGGTTTTCCTTAGAATAACCTGCATCTGCATAGAGTTTTCTTGCCTCTGAAAGCTGTTTGTCCCGTGGCCACTCCTGCCAATAGGCTTTGCTATGGCTATAACTTTTCATATTATTTGGAATGAGATCGTAAGCA
The DNA here is from genome assembly GCF_014281055.1 of Fluviispira vulneris. Taxonomy (NCBI): domain Bacteria; kingdom Pseudomonadati; phylum Bdellovibrionota; class Oligoflexia; order Silvanigrellales; family Silvanigrellaceae; genus Fluviispira; species Fluviispira vulneris. The sequence goes on from NZ_JACRSE010000006.1 coordinate 2,895, forward strand.
GATATTTGTCCGGTATTTAAAAGCGACTTAGTTATCACATCTCTGTCGATGGCAATATTAAGAGCTTGCCGCAGAGATTTATTTTTTAATTTTGGATTTCTAAAGTTATATATGTAATAATAAGTTGCTAGCTCTTCAAAAGTTTTTAGTTGATTGGGGTATTTTTCCCGAATTGCTTTTATTTGTTCCGTAGGAATGCTATTTGTCATATGAATTTGATTGGCTTCAAACATTTTGTATTCAGCAACGGCTTCACCAACTATTAAGTAATTCACCTTGGATAAATAAACTTTGTCTTTATTCCAATAGTATTTGTTGGGGGTAAAAACTATTCTATCTCTTGACTTACGTAACGACAAAATAAAAGGGCCATTGCCGACAAAGTTTTCTGTTAAGGTAAAAGCACTTGCTCCATACTTTTCGTAATTTTTCTTCTGCAGAGGCACTACGGCAGATACAGCGAGGGATTCTAAAAAATAACCCGTTGGTCTTTTTAAAGTGATTTCAAGGGTCAAGTTATCAAGCGCTTTGACTCCGAGAGTGTGCAATGCCATTTTACCTTGATTGATTTCAGTGCCGTTTAAGACATTTTCAAGGTTAGAAGCATTTTCTGAAGCCACTTTGGGATCGACAAGACGTCTAAAACCATAGACAAAATCATGCGCAGTCAATTCACTCCCATCTGACCATTTTAGGTTTTTGCGCAATGTGAAAGTATATTTTTTTCCATCGGGGGTGATAGACCATTTTTCAGCCGCAGCAGGAACGATCTCTCCATTTCCATCAGTTCTGAGCAAGCCTTCATACAAACTGCGGACGAGTTCTGTGCAGGCTGTTTCATGGCAAAGTTGGGGATCGAGCGTAGTCGGCTCTTCTGAGTTCACAAGATTGACCTCCTGCACTTTTGCGGCAAGGGGATCACTTGGTACTGCTGCAAATGCAGCCTGTGACAAAGTAACAGAAATGGCTAAATATTTTAAAATCCCTTTCATAACTTTCTCCTCTACTCAAAATGGGGATTAATTTAAATCACTCTTTTTATCCTTTAAATAAACACCAACAAAAGAATATTTTTCTAAGATATTCTTTTTAAAGCCAATCACTTCTTTTCGCTTTAAATATTTACGGGTTTGGCTCATAATAGGAGAAAATGGCAGCTCGTCCATTAAAACTTTCCCTGCTTTTTCTAATAGAGATTTTCTTAAAACAGGATTCACTTCGTTTTCAGCTTGCTCAATATATTTGTCATAATCTGCATTTTTAAATTTTGGCGTATTGCGTACGCTGGTGGATTGAAAATTTGTTAAGAAATCATAGGGGTCATTCATAGTTGCAAGTCCCCCTAAACGTAAAACTTCAAATTGTCCGGTAGATCGTTTGTCAAGTAAGGTTTTCCATTCTTCATTGGCAATTTCTACCTCAACCCCCAAGTTCTTTTTCCACATCGAAGCTATAGCGATGGCTATTTTTTTATGATTCTCATCGGTGTTATAAAGAATTTGTAATTTTAATGGTTTTTCTTTGCTATAGCCTGCATCTGCGTATAATTTTTTGGCTTCAATCAATTGTTTATCTTTTGACCAAGAAGTCCATTCCGGTTTTCTCTGCGTATAATTTTTCATTCCATAAGGAACAATTTCGTAGGAAGGAATATCTCCAGTGCCTAAAATTGAGTCGGTGATTGCTTTACGATCGATAGTCATATCGAGTGCTTTTCTCAGACTTTTATTTTGCAGCTTAGGATTATTTAAATTATAAATATAATAATACATAGAGAGTATAGGTGTACTCTGCAGTTCTTCCGCATATTTTATTTTAATTGCTTTGTATTGGTCCGCTGGAATCACTCCCGTTATATGCAATTGACCCGCTTCAAACATGCGGTATTCTGAAACCAAATCTTTTAATATAAGATAATTCACCTTATTTAAATAAACAGCATTTTTCTCCCAATAGTTTGGGTTTGGTTCTAAAACGATTTTATCGCCAATTTTTCTTTCTTTCAGAACAAAAGGCCCATTGCTCACAAGATTGCCTGCGTGAGTGAATTCCCTAGGACCATATTTCTCTATATTCTTTTTCTGCACGGGACTTGTGCTGATCATCGCCATAACTTCTAAAAAATATGCGGTAGGGCGAATAAGAGTTATTTCAAGAGTGTTTTCATTGAGTGCTTTGACTCCAAGTGATTCTGGTTGCGCTTTACCTGAATTTATGTCTTTACCATTCACTATATTTTCTAATAAATAACCATTTTCCGACGCTGTTTTGGGATCGACTAATCTTTGCATACTATAGACGAAATCTTGCGCCGTTATTTTCGTCCCATCGGACCATTGTAAATTTTTCCTTAACGTAAAGGTGTATTTTTTTCCATCAGGGGACATTGTCCATTTTTCTGCTTGTGCAGGAACAATAACTCCCTTTTGATCAACATTGACTAAACCTTCAAATATTTGCTCAAGAATACTGGAACAAGCTACTTCATGGCAATTGTGCGGATCAAAAGTCGTGGGTTCTTGATTATTCGCAATATTGATTTCTTGCACTTTTGCAGCCATTGGATCCTTAGGCACAGCTGCATATGCAGAATGAGTTAAAATCAATGCAAGCGAAAAGGTTTTTATTATATATTTCATGTTTATTCCTCTATTTAAATTTCAATTGATAGCTTTTCTTTGTTCTCTTTTATAAGTATTTTTTAAATAATAACGCGTCATTATATTTTTTTCTAAATTCACTACAGAATTTTTTAACAAATAACTATTTGTCATACTGTAAATTGTGATAATAGGTGATTCATCGACAATTATTTTACCTGCTTGTTCGAGTAATTTTTTCCTCTTAACAGGATTTATTTCACTCATGGAATCGTTTATCAGTTTGTCATATTCTTTGTTACTATAACGCGCATCGTTTTGTAATTCTTTTGTGCGGAATTGAATTAAATAATTAATTGGATCATTTATATCAGCAATATAACTATATCGAATGAGTTCAAAATCACCATTGATTCTTTTTTCAAGTAAGGATTTCCACTCTTCATTTTGGATGGTAGCCTGCACACCCAATTCTTTATTCCACATAGAAGCTACAGCAGTGGCAATTTTTTTATTCCCTTCACTCGTATTGTAAGCGAGATTTATTTTTAATGGATTTTCTTTGCTATAACCTGCCTCTGCATAAAGTTTACGTGCTTCAGCTAACTGTTTTTCTCTTGGATAATCCTGCCAATAAGCCTTTGCCTGATTATAATCCTTAATCCCATAGGGTACAAAATCGTAAAGGGAAAGTTGACTTCCTTCCAAAATATTCTGGGTGATAACATCTCTATCCAAAGCAATACTTAACGCTGTGCGTATATTTTTATTTTTGAATTTCTCATTGTTGAGATTAAAAACATAATAATAATTTGCTAAAATCGGTGTGCTTTTAAATTCATTTGTATGCTTGCTTTTTAATTTTTTAAATTGTCCAGCTGGAATTCCTGCAGTGATATCGAGCTGACCCGTTTCAAACATTTTGTATTCTGTATTGCTATCCACAATAGGGTAGAAATGAACTTTATTTAGATACACAGAATTTTTATCCCAATAGTATGGATTCTTCTCAATTGTTAGTTTATTTCCTATCTTATGCGAAGTTAAAATAAAGGGTCCATTGGAAATCAGTTTGCCAGGTGCTGCAAAAGAGGAACCTTTATTCGCATATTTTTCCACATTTTTTTTCTGTAAAGGAAAAACATTATGCATAATCATGTATTGCAAAAAATAGGAAGTGGGTTGTGCTAATTTTATTTCAAGCGTTGTGTCGTTGAGAGCTCTGACTCCAAGCATTTTTGGATTTTTTTGGCCACTGAGGATCTCTTTTCCATTGACAACACTTTCTAAGATATTGGAAAATTCAGAAGCAATATTAGGATCAATCAAGCGTTTCATTGCATAGACAAAATCTTGCGCAACGAGTTTTGAACCATCTGACCATTTTAAATTGTTACGTAAAGTAAAAGTATAAGTTTTGCCATCATCGGATATGACCCATTTCTCGGCTGCTGCAGGCTCTATCTCACCTACTTTATTTTCCTTAACGAGACCTTCAAACAGCTGAATTAAAATAAGATCACATACCTGCTCGTTGCAGAGTGCAGGATCCAAACTTTTTGGATCATCATAACTGCCAATATGAATTTCTTGAACTTTGGCAGCCAAGGGATCTTTGAGTCCATTTGCATATACAACAGAAGAGAATAAAGAAACAATGAGAGAAATTTTAAAATATTTTTTCATGACAAATCCTTTGTCGAATTAAAATAAAAATCAATCGAAATTTTTAGGTTTTTCTTTCAAATGCACATCAGTTAAATAATAATGATCCAAAATATTTTTCTTAAATCCTGTCACATATGGACGCACTAAATAAAGAGATACAATATTAAATATTGGAATAATTGGTTGTTCTTCAGCCAATATATTTGCACCTTGTTGAAATAATTTTTGTCGCATAGCTAAGTTATTCTCCACAACTGCTTTATTAATAATAGAATCGTATACTTTATTTTTAAAATGCGCATCGTTTGCAGGATCCGAGCTGCGTAACTGAATAAAAAGGTTTGAGACATCGTTGATATCCGCCACAAAACTGATTTGCATAATTTCAAAATCACCAATTTTTCTTTTATCTAATATTCTTTTCCACTCATCATTTTGTAGAATAGTATTGACCCCAAGTTCTTTTTTCCAAATGGAAGAAATTGCTGTTGCAATTTTTTGATGAACGTCGAGTGCGCCAATCAATATATGCACTGACAAAGGTTTTTTTGCTGTGTAGCCAGCTTCCTTATAGAGTTTTTTGGCTTCTATAAGTTGCTGTTCCCGAGTCCAGTCTTGCCAATAAGGCTTTGCCTGCGTGTAATTGCTCATACCATAGGGAACAAAATCGTAAAGAGACTTCTCTCCTCGTCCTAGCACCTTTTGCACAATTGCATCACGATCAATGACTATGCTCAAAGCTTGCCTTAGTTTTTTATTGTTAAAAGGAGGGCGTTGGGTATTGAAGACATAATAGTAGCTGCCAAGAAAAGGTACGGCTTTAAATTCATTTACATATTTCTTTTTAATTTGCTTGAATAAGTCAACAGGAATGCTATCAGTTGCATCGAGTTGACCCATTTCAAACATTCTGTATTCTGTAAGTAAATCGTTTACGGAATGAAAATTCAACTTGCTTAAATAAACAGATTCCACATTCCAATAGTGCTCATTTCTTATAACTGTTACTTTATTTCCTACTTTTCTGTCAGAGAGTTTAAAGGGTCCATTGGAGATGAGAATACCTGCAGCTGTAAATGCTTCTTCAGTATCACCATGCATTTCAACGTTGTTTCTTTGGGTAGGAAAAGTATTGCTTATGGTTAAATTCTTCAAAAAATGAGGAGTAGCTGTGATCAATTTTATCTCGAGATTGCGCTCATCATTAGCTTTTACACCTAAGGAGTCAATGGATTTTTTCCCCTCAATTATGTCTTTTCCATTCTCAACATTTTCAAATAAAGTCGAATATTCCGAAGCCACTTTTGGGTCTACCAAACGCTTCATAGTGAAAACAAAATCTTCTGCAGTGAGCTTTGTTCCATCGGACCATTTTAAGTTTTTCCTCAAGGTAAAATGATATGTTTTCCCATCGGCACTGATCATCCAACTTTCTGCAGCAGCTGGCAACACATGTCCGTCGATGCTATTTCGGACAAGCCCTTCAAACAGTTGTAAAATAATTGCCTCGCAGACCTTTTCATTGCATTTTTGTGGATCAAGGGTTTTTGGATCACTTAAATTGCCGATATTCAGCTCTTGCTCTTTTGCAACCAAAGGATTTTTCGCTGTGTCAGCAAATGCACATTGCGCTAAAATAAAAGATACGAGAAAATATCCACGCAATATCAACAACATAAGTCCTCTGCATTACATATAAAGATTTCTGAGACTCACAAATATCAAATTTTTTAGGTTTTAGCCAGCTAGTCAGCACAAAAGTTAAGGGAATCTAAGAATGACCAAAAATATAACAAAGATGATTTCAACTTGAGTCTCTTATAAGCTTGCGCTATGGGATAACTTGACTTTTTGGGTCTAACTACAAAGGAGAAATTATGACTTTCACATCTTCCGCAGTTTCTTTAGAATGGAACCGCAACAATCTTATCCTCACCCGTGGAGCGAGCCAAATTGTAATCGCTGCAGAAAAAGTGCAAAACTTACGCACACAAGACACAGAAACAGGATTTATTGAGTATTTCCGCACAACTGCTTTAGAAAATCGTGAAGCACGCCGTGTATTCCAGTCTTGGGAACGCAAAGACAAAGAACTTCTCAATAAAATTTACAAGGAAATGATTTCGTAAGTAAATTTGGCATATACATATAAATAAAAAAAAGCATTGAATAAAATCAATGCTTTAAATTTCAATACTTTACAAGGTGAAATTTATGAATCAAACAAGCCCATCCGCTTCACATCCTTATGTTAACATCGCTTATTATAAATTCGTTCAGATCGAAAATCCAAGTGCACTACGTGAAACTCTTTTAAAATTTTGTAATAATTTGCATATTAAAGGAACAATCATTCTTGCGCATGAAGGAATCAATTCTTGTTTAGTAGGTAGCGATAATGCAATTCAAAAATATATCGATTATATGCATGCCGATCCACGCTTTTCAGATGTTGAATTTAAAAAAAGTTATAGCGATCATATTCCATTTCGCCGCATGATTATTAAAGTAAAAAAAGAAATTATACCTATGGGTATGGACTCTATTAAACCAGCACATTTTACTGGTAAATATGTCGATTCCCTCGAGCTTAAAAAATGGCTCGATTCCGGTGAAGAACTTGTCATTTTAGACACACGCAATGATTATGAAGTTGACCTTGGAACTTTTCGTGGAGCGATTGATCCCCGCTTGAAACAATTCCGTGAATTTCCACAATGGATAAAAGACAATTTTTCTCAACATAAAAATAAAAAAGTTGTTACATTCTGTACAGGTGGTATCCGCTGTGAAAAAGCAACAGCATTTATGCGTCAAGAAGGTTTTGAGGAAGTTTATCAATTGCAAGGTGGTATTCTTAAATATTTTGAAGAAACTGCTAATAAAACTCCAAATGAAGACAATTATTATGACGGTGATTGTTTCGTTTTTGACTACAGAGTCGCTGTTGATAAAAAACTTAACGAAACAAAATATGAAATCTGTTACGGCTGCTGGTCGCCCTTGAAACCAGAAGATCTCAGCAGTGATAAATTTAAAAAAGATCTTTATTGCCCACATTGCCATGATAAATATTTTGCCCGCGAAGCTAAACGATCAGAAATAATGCGCAAAAATAATATGCAAGCTTTGCTTGTTCGCCAGGAACGCGCTAAAGAAGTACGCTCTAAATGGGAAAAAGAAAACAACTGTCAGAACAATAATAATCTTTAATTTTGCTCAAGTAATTTTTGAAGAATATTGGGATTATCCCAAAAAATGGCATGGCCAGATTTGGGATAAATCTCTGTGATATCTGCAAAGTGTTTTTTTAAATATTTTATATTTATCCTAGGATCTTTTGCACCAACCAATATTTTTACTTTTTCACGCTGTTTTTCAACACATTCTTTGGGGCTAACTCCTTTCATTTCCATTAAAGATGCAAAACTGATTTCCCGCATATTACCATTCGCACGTAAAAATCCTTCAATCACGGGTTCAATTTTTTGAAAACTATGTGTATGATTGGGTACAATTCCACCTTTTTTTAAACAATCAATTGCCTCGTCATAAGTGTAAAATTTTTTAATTATAAGACGTGCTACTTTGTTAAATAGATATGCTTTGCGCATGTTACCTTGTATATACGAAACAGGTGTGCAACTATCGATATATATTTTTTTAATACCAGAATAACGCTCAAGCAATTCTATTGCTATGGATCCTCCCATTGACCAACCGTAGACAGTCACCCCCTGTGCACCTAATATAGATAAAAACTCTATAATACAATCGCTGTAACCTTGCACAGTATACGCATAATCTAAATCATGCGTTGCATTTTCACTGCCCCCATGTCCCAATAAGTCAATCGCAATAATTCTAAAATCATTATTTAAAAGCTCTATTTGCTTATAAAATACTTCTTTACAGACAGAAAGACCATGAATAAACAGTAAGATATCTTTATTTAATTTATTATCATAGTAACAAATTTTCCCGTAGCGTGAATAAAAATTAAATACATTTTTAATTTCCATAAACCACCTAGATAAAAATAATTTAAATAAATCTCAATAAAAATTAGGATCTGATTATAAAGTAGCATGAAGCAAAAAATTATTTTTCCTACTCAGTTATTTTTTCTAGTAGGAAAATATAAAACTTGACATATCTATTAGTATTAAATATAGAGAACTTCTACCTACATTGTTTTCACAATGGAACTTACTAGATCTTTAGGACTTTTTTAAATGCTTTCATTCATACTCTTAACAAATCTCCGTATTAAGCGAAATTAAATCGTTTATATATATTTAAGTCAGTGTTTTATCATAGGATTTATTTGCACAATATTTATTGGCTTCATTTTTTGTAATAAAATTTATTTCCTTCTTAAACTTTAATGACTTATATTACCATATACATTTTTTTTATTATGAATTTAAGTAATATTTCTTAATAGAAAGAGCTTTCAAATGATTTTAGAACGTTTTAAAATTGAAAAATATTTTATAGTATTTTTAGTGCTTTTTGAATTCACGGTTTATCTTTCCAATGATATGATTATGCCAGGAATGCTGCAAGTGACTCAAGAATTCAATGAGTTATCTGCAAATATTCCTCTTGCTCTCACTGCATTTTTACTTGGAGGGGCAAGTATTCAACTTATTTTAGGACCTCTCTCTGATAGCTTTGGTCGACGAAACCTGATGGTCTTTGGCGCAGGCTTTTTCCTTTTTAGTTCCATATGTCTATATTTCTCTAGCAGTTTTTCAGAATTTATTTTCTTTCGTTTTTTGCAAGGGATGGGCACATGTTTTATCGGTGTGCTCGGTTACGTAACAGTACAGGAATTATTTTCTGAAAAAGAAGCGGTTGTAACCATTTCTCTTATGGCAAATGTGGCTCTCATTGCTCCTTTATTAGGACCTTTACTGGGTGGCGCATATCTGGAATTTTTTGCTTGGCGGGGAATTTTTTTAATCACTTCTGTTCTGTCTTTAATAAGCTTTATTGGACTGTATTTCTTTATGCCAGAAACTGCGCACTTTCAATTCATAAAAATTAAGAAATTTACTAAAAAAGCTGACCTAAGCATGCTACCTAATTTAAATATTTTGAATATTTTTAAAACGATGAAAAATATCTTAAAAAATAAAACTTTTCTTTCTGGCTGCTGTTTAGCTGGTTTAAACGGTGTTCCTATTTTATCGTGGATAGCACTCTCCCCAAATATATTAATGGAAAAATTGGAACTTTCATCTGCTCTCTATGGCTTTTGTCAAGTGCCTGTATTTGGAGGCATCATTTTAGGTACACTTTGTGTTTCCAAATTATTAAATAGATTTTCTCTACAGGAAATGGTACAAAAAGGGTCAATTTTTATATTTATTTCTATTCTTATAATGGGAATATCAAGCATAATCTTTAAAGACAATCTCTTCATATTAATTCTGCCAATGAGCTTATATGGTATTGGATTAGGTGCATACAATTCTTCACTATATCGCTTAATACTATATTCAACCAATCAAGCTAAAGGTACTGTTGCATCTTTATTTAGTATCGTAACAGCTCTCTTTTTTGCAGCTGGGACAAAAATTGTTTCCCTAATTGATACAACGCATCAAATTGTTGGCTTTGCATTATTTTGTTCTGTTTGCACTATACTCGCTTTACCTTTTTTGTTTCTTTTTTTAAAAAAATCGGAAAGGAAAGACTATGAAACGGTTTCTAAATAAAAATATTCTTATTACGGGTTCAGCAAACGGAATTGGCAAAGCAACAGCATTGCGAATTGCAACCGAAGGAGGAAACCTAGCTTTAATCGATAATAATTCTGAAAAACTTAAAGAATTATGCAATGAACTTAGCTTTTTTCCGATTAAATTTGTTTCTGCGGTCTGTGATATTTCTGATTATAATTTAGTAAAAATTTGCATTGATAAATTAGCAGAAGAACTTGGTGGATTAAATGGATTGAGTCACAATGCAGGAATATTACGTGTTTATAAAACTCTTGAAATGAATTTAAATCAATGGAATGAATTGATCTCAATTAACTTAACAGGCACTTTTAACGTTAATAAACACGCATTGCCTTGGCTTTTAAAAAACAAGACAAGTTATTTAGTAAACACGTCTTCATCTGCAAGTGAACAGCCACATCCTTGGCTTGCTGCTTATGCAGCAACAAAAGGAGCAATAAAATCGTTCACTCGTTCTTTATTTATTGAATATTTTCAACATGGTTTGCATGCAAATTGCGTTCTTCCCGGAGGCATCACCACCGACCTTGCAAATTCTTTTTCCTTTCCTGAAGGAGTGAATAAGGAATTAATTAAGACTTTAGACCCACTTGGACAAAAAATCTATGCAGAACCAGCAAAAGCAGCCAGCGTCATTGCGATGCTTTTATCCGAAGATGCAGAACATATAAATGGGACTGAAATTGCAATTGATGGTGGAAAAGTTTAAAGATATTTCCGAATTTCATAAGGCTTTTCCCAAAAGACAGCATGCCCTGCATCGGGATAAAATACAGTAATATCTTTAAAATGATCCTTGATATAATTCAAATTTATTCCTGGATCTTTTTCTCCAATTAAAAGTGTTACTTTATCTCTGTGTCTCTCAACACACTCTTTTGGGCTTATGCCAGAAAATTTTAATAAAGAATTAAACCAAATCTCTTTCATTTCTCCATTGCTACGTAAAACAGCTTTAACTATTTTATCAACCCTTTCGTTTGAGTGATTTTCATTGGCGATTATTCCACCTTTTTTAGCATATTCTATAGACTCAATTTCACTGAGATCCCTTTGCGCGATTAAATGAGTAGTTTCATGGTATTTGTATGCGCTCTCAAAATTCTTAGTTATGTAGGAAACTGGAGGGTAACCGTCAATGATTATTTTTTTCGTCTCAGGAAATCGCTCAAGTATATCAATTGCAATAGCTCCCCCCAAAGACCAGCCATATATCGTAATATTTTGCACTTTTAAATAACATAACAATTCGATAATAGAATCTGCAAAGCCTGAACTAGAATATGCCGCTTCAGCATATAAAGCATTTTCACTAGCACCATGTCCAAGAAGATCGACTGCTATTATGCGATAATCATTTTTTAACAATTCAACCTGTTGATAGAAAACTTCTTTACAGACAGAGAGGCCATGAATAAAAAGAAGAATTTTTTTATTTATTTTATTGTCGAAATAATGAATTTTTCCATTTTTGCCTTGAAAAAAAGAACAAAAAGTTTCCATTTTTTTAATCCCCAAAAAAAAAGGGAGCCTTTTAAGCCCCATTCCCATTTAAACGCAGCATGACATCATGCACACTGGCTACAACCCGTTTCCAAGGTTCATCCGCTAAGGTTGGAAAACTGTCACCACAGCAGTAGAGACCTTTGATTCCCATTTTTGTTTCTTTAACTTCAATATTTGCAGGAATATTATTCGGAATTGATTGAGCAACAGGCACTAAGACAATTCGTTCCGATATTTTATTTTGTGGTATACGTGCACCTTTTTTTATCTCTTCTGAAACTTCCGCTTTCAGCACACGCGCTGCTGCTCTGCGCAGTCGCGCAACCGCTTCACGAACAGCAGGAGCTTGCAGAGAATCTTCATAATCAAGCTGAGTCGAAAAAAGGAGACGTCCATCACACGTTAAAAACCCTTGCACACGTTCTACGGGAAAAAGCAGTCTATCGCAAGCACCGACATTCTCAGGCCAATTTTCGGACCGCACAGAGAGAAAGTCAGATATCTCTGAGACCACCAAAGAAAGCGGACGCACCTTTGATACAAAACGAGACTGTTCTGGAGAAAATTCTTCTTTTGCAATAATTCCTAAACACTGAACGAGCGGGATAGCAAAAATAAGTTTGTCTGCTTGAATTGTTTTGTGAATTGGATTGACTTCATCTGCTAAAATTATATTAAAATTTGTTTCTTTATTGTGATGAACTCGTAGAACTTCACAGAGTGTCCGCACTTCAATTCCGCGTGCACGGAGAATTTTTTCAATAAATAATTCAAGCCCCATTTTTCGCTTAAAAGATTTTGGTAAAGGATCCTTATAATTATTAAAAAATATCCATAAAGTTTTACAAACTTGAATAAATGATGATTTTTCCCACTCTGGTCCAACGATAGATGAAAAAATTGAACCCAACGTTTCTTTACTGCTTTTCGTAAGTTCATTCCATTGAGAGGATTTTTCAAAGGGTGTGTTATTTCTGTCTATATTATCTTCGTGGGTATCCTGATTTGGAGAATAAAAATCAAATGCAAACGAACGGAGTAATTCCGCTTCTCTTTTTGTTAATATTTCCGAAGAACCAGTGAGCAATTGTGCGTCACTTACAAAATCTTTTTTAACAAAAAAACAGCGATTTCTTCTATCTATTTCGCTATCTTCCAATCGATTCATAAATTCTTCACATTGGTTTTTCTCATCTTCTGTTAAATGCGACAAAATATGTCTCAACATCGCATTTAAAGATTCTACATTCATAATTTCAAATCCAGGACCACTTAAATTCTGGCACTGGCTCGAATGCAATAAAATTTCCTGATTTATTTCTTCGCATGATTTTCCCGAAAAATTTAGGGGAGAAGAAAAAAAATTACGACCACCAAGCTGAGGCTGTTGCTCAATTAATACGATTTTTCCGTGCTCTTTATGACTCTCTCTAGAAAGACGAAGTGCAAGCAATATTCCTGTAAGACCGCCACCAACAATCGCAATATCGTATTGAGAGTTGTTACTTTCTAGTTTGCTTGACATATTTGTTACCTTTGCAATTATTCTTCTTCTTTTATTTTAATAATTTCTTGAAGCCGTTCTTCCGCTATATTTTCTTGATTTATATTATGCAATTGCTCTTCATCTCTTTTTTGTTCTCGAGCTTTGAGGTCTGCTATCATACTTGCATCGGTTGAATCACCTTCTCCTTCACGGAAACTCAATCCTTTTAAAATACCAAGGTAACTGCGGTAACGTTCATATGAGATTTTAGCTTCTTCCAATGCATTTTTCACTCCACAGTTGGGTTCATGATCATGCGAGCACTCTCTATATTTGCACTTATAAGGACGGAATTCTGGAAAACAATGGCTTAAAGTAATGGCATCGTATTGACTGATATTAAAAGAACGAATTCCAGGGGTGTCAATTGCATATGCACCGATATCGAGCTGCAATAAGCTGTTATAAGTTGTCGTATGCCGTCCTTTATAAAATATTTCGGGATTGTCATCGACTATTTGTTCGAATTCAGGACGCATGAGATTGAGCACACTGCTTTTGCCAACCCCAGAGTGTCCAGCAAAACCAACAAGCTTCCCTTTAAACAATTTACGTAATTGTTTAACTGCTTCAGGGGTTTTTTTCGGTTTTAATGCACATATTTCAACTACTTCATAGCCAATGTTACGATAAATTTCGACTCTTCTTTTATAGATTTCAAGAAATTCTTTATTTGCCAAACTTGTATTTGTTAAAAGATCTACTTTATTTAGGACTATTACAACTGGAATATTCTCAAGCTCTGCTTGCACCAAAAAACGATCGACCAGACCCCAACGTACTTCTGGATTCAGCACAGAAGCAACGATGACAACGAGATCAATATTGGCAAGCATAACGTGTTCCCATTCAGGATGCATAGGATCTTTGCGAGATATTTTGCTCGTGCGCATAAAGGCATGTTGCACAACACCCCGAGGCAAATCAGAATCAAGTGGTTGCCCATCTTGGTCATATTCAATACCGATATCTGGTTCAAATAATATCCTATCACCAACCACTACAAAATTTCTTTCCTTGTGAGCTCGCTGGAAGTGTCTTTTTGCCACCGAACAGAGCCATAAATTTTCTGTTTCAGGCATTCCTTTTTCATTTTCTTCTGCAATAAAAATATTTCTTTTTTGCACTTCAATCACACGCCCACGGCGCATACCATTTTTTATTAAGCTTTTTATCTGTTCTTTGATTGCAATTTTTGTTTTATCTTGATCAGGATTATCAATAATCCAATCATCTTCATTACGGCCACGTACGGATCTTTTTTCTTTTTTTATTTTTTCAATCTTTTGAAAATGATCACGTCGCTCATCTTGATTGATATAATTTTTACCACGAGCCACGTATCTACTCCCTATTGAAGTTTGTTTATAATATGTTTATACATCATCCCGCTACGCTTGGAAACCAATCTACAAACGGTGTGTGATTCTTATGGAACATGAAAGCAACATTGACAATAGCTCTCTTAAATTTCTTCGCAAAGACGCTCTTGAGCGCCTCGAGTGGAATAAAATAACTAAATTTCTTTCCGAATTCTCAACTTCTCCTCACACAAAAAAGCATTTGTTACAATTAGATCCTTGGCTTGAAAACAGTGAAAGAGATTTCTTTTTCACAACAACAGCTGAAATGCTTGAATTGACAACCCAAGGAAACAGTTTGGGGCTTGAATCCTTTGATTTAGAGATGTTTGCGAAACCTTTAAAACGAGGAGCATTGCTCTCCCCTCTCAGTTTATTTCAAATTCTCATTGTTTTAAAACTTTGCCATATACTGCAAGGTTTTTTTAGATTCGAAAAAACGAGAATTCAACGCTTTCCAAAACTTTATGAATTGATTTCATCTTTATCAGCACAGATGAATTTACAAACTAAATTACAAAAAAGCGTTGATATTGATGGAAATATTCTTTCTTCAGCATCACCTGAGTTGCACTCTGCCCGCAGCCGCCTAGAAAATGCTAAGCGGCGGATTGTTGAGCATCTCGAAGAAATCCTTAGAAGGCAAGAAGTGAAAAACGCTGTGCAAGACAGTGTTTGGATGTTACGTGATGGACGTTATGTACTTCCAGTTAGAGCTGATCGTAAAGGTGATATCGATGGTATCCCACGAGGTGTGAGCCAATCAGGCTCAACGGTTTTTTTAGAACCCCATGCCCTAGCTCAACAACATACGCATCTTGAGAAAGCACAAAGCGATGTTGAAATAGAAGAACAGAGAATCATTAAGGAACTCTCGAAAGATTGTTTCCTTGCCTGTGACGAAATTTTAAATTCAGCAGATATTCTTACCCAATTAGATAATATTTCCGCACGCACACGTTTTGCTGGAGCGATCACTGGAATTCAACCAATCTTTTTAACGGCTAATGAGTATACAAAACGTTTTTCTTTAATCGAAGCAAAGCATCCGCTTTTTATACTCGAAAAGAAAAATTGTATTCCAAACGATCTTGAATTAAAACCACAAAAAAATGAAGAAATCTCTCCTAAAATTTGGGTACTTAGCGGTCCCAATGCGGGTGGTAAAACAGTTGCTATGAAGACCGTAGGTGTGACTGTTTTAATGGCTAAAGCAGGTCTTTTTGTTGCGTGTGAAAAAGCAGAAATGCTCGATTATGAAAATATATTTGTTGAATTGGGTGACAGGCAAAATCGTGAAGAAGATCTTTCAACATTCTCGGGACACCTCGCACAAATTAAAAAGGTAACAGAAGCTGCCAATGAAACTTCACTTATTTTACTAGATGAAGGATTTGTTGGAACCGACCCTGCAATTGGTGTGGCCATGGCAAGAGCAACTCTTGAATTGTTTGCTGAAAAACAAGCAACTGTGATTATCACAACCCACTTTTCCAATTTAAAAACCTTGGCTGATGGTGATTCGCGGTTTTATAATGGCAGCATGGAATTTGAGCCGCATAAACTTTTGCCAACCTATAAGGTTTTATCTGGCATTCCCGGACAAAGTTATGCCATTGAGCTTGCAGAACGCATGGGCTTAAGTAAACAAATTATTGAAAAAGCTCGCCAATATTATGGCAACGAATCGCAAAGAATGGAAAATATTCTCCGCGATCTCCAATTAAAAAGAATTCAAATAAAAGAAGAATTAAGTCAACAAGTCGAATTGAGCAAAAAATTAGAATCGGAATTAAAAGCTTTAAAACATGAACGAGAAAAATTGTCAGAGTTGCGCAATGACCTTGTCAATGGCTACCGTAACAAACTGCAAAAACGCTTAAATGCTTATGCAAACAGACTCGACATCCGTGAGCGGCAATTTGAAAAACAAAAAGAAAGTTTATTACAAGATTTAAAACATGAATATGCAGAAAAATTAAAAAGCGTTGAAGGCTCTGCAGAACAGGAAAATACTTCTAGCACTAATAAGTATACAATCAACACAAAAGAAGCAATTCAAAAAGATGCTGCGAAACCTCAAAAACTTTCTGGTTTCGAAGCTCTAGCAGGTTTAAAACTGCCAAAGAAAAGTAAGACAGACGATAAAAATAGTTTTTCAACCCTTGATGAACGTGCGCAAAAATTTCGGGCACCCCGTCATATGTCAAGCCGCTCACTGCTCGATGAAGCACGCGAGAGTCTTGAGCTGTTAAATGATTCATTTGATGATATCGAAGAAAATTTAGAAGATGACATACGCTCACTTGAAGATCTTGAGCAAAATACCAAAGCCAAAGCAAAGAAAGCTACAGGCACAGCTCAATCCATCCAAGCCCAAGGACGCACAGCCGATCACTGGCAAGTGGGTATGAAAGTAAAATCTGCCAAATTTAAAGAAACAGGTACTGTCCTCCGCACTGCGGATGGCAAAGGTCAGGTCGAATGCCAATTCGGTATAATGAAAATAAAAATTCCTTTCCATGAATTGAATGAATCGGATAAACAAAACAACAAAGTAACAAAAAATTCTTTTAACACAAATCTTAAATTTAAGACAAAGAGTCAAGTAAGTACACAAAAGAAATTCAATAATGTCCACGACAGCGAAATCCCGCCCACTCTCCAACATTCTGGTAACACTATCAATCTCCGTGGTAAAACCGTTGATGAAGCCCTCGATAAACTCGACATAGAACTCGATAAAATGAGCCGGCTTGAAGTCGATCGCGTCGTGATTATTCATGGACACGGCATGGGCAAAGTCAAAGAGTCTGTGCGAAAATTTCTTGAAAGCGCAAATTATAAATTAAAATTCAGAGGTGGTCGCCAAGGTGAAGGTGGTGATGGTGTGACAATCGTTGAATTTGAAAAATAGGGGTTTAGCGAAGTATTTTTCTGGGATTTTAAATTTATAAGTTTTCATTTTTTATTTTAATCCTCGGTAAAAGAAACAGCATCCTTTCAGGGCAGTGGTTTTTCGAAGTGTTTTTCGTGAGATTTTAAATTATAAGTATTCTGATTAATTTTTAAATCCTCGGTAAAAGAAACAGCATCCTTTCAGGGCAGAGTTGCTGGCCGCAAATGCCCTTCAAGAATGCTTTTCTTTTACCTAAATTTCAGCCTAGCTATGATCACTTATATTTTAAAATCGTTTTTTTAGTTCACTTCGTGAGTATTGTTCAAGCTTTTCTTCGTGTATATTTTGCTAAATACTCATAGCGGAAAAATGTTTGAAAAATCTATCAATTAAATATTATTTTTAAAGATATATAGTTTTTAATCCAAAAAAGATTTAAACTCAATAGCTCCAATCACATTGCTGCTGTTTCAAATGTTAAAGCACCAATAAGAGGAGAATTCTTTCCGTATCTCCATACAAGTGACAATATGAGCTGCAATGAATAGAAAATTTCTTCCCTTTCATTAGTTTCTAAATTTATACCTTGCTCATTCACTTTTTTCCCGCTCGGAAATTGTGAAAAAAACCATACACTAAATGGAACGCCGCCTTGTACGTGTAAAGATTTTAAAAAACGCAAATCATCCATGGGATTGATGAAACAGAGATTGGAATGAGATGGGAAAGCAGAGACAAGCTGCCTTTTTCTATTCAATAAAAACTTCATATTCTCTTTATTCTGATAGTCTATTATTGCTTTTATACGTAATTCGCCACTTACGCTGTCGGGCGGTAAAACTTGGAGGATGTCTCCATTGGGAATGGAATTTAGCGGTGCAATTCCTTCTGCTATAGTTAGCTTTAATTTTTCTCGATAGTTTGCTGATAGTTCTTGTTGAGAAAAATTAGCATAAATTTCATATGCCCTTTGAAATAAAAACTTTGGATCATTATGTGAGTCATTTTCTTCTTTTTTATAAAAAAACTCTACTTCAATTCCTGCTTTGTATAAAAATGCGTTATAATTAATTTCTTCTAATGTAATATTACCAATTTCTTTATCAATTTTCACAGATCCTTTGAGTGAATATAAGTTTCCAATTGGAAATCCAGCCGTCAATTCACAGGTAACATTGAAACCATAAAGCTTTTCCTTATGGATAAGAGAAAGTCCAATATTATTTTGACTATCCGCAGATAATTTAAAATTTCCAAAGTAAATTTCTCCTTTAGGTGATTTCAAATCTCCACTAAAATTCAATCTGATCTCTTGCATAAATTCTTTTAACACACCCTCAGCTTCCATCTTAAGCTGGAGATTAATATCTTTTTTAGAAACTATCATATTTGCCGCATTTGGATAATTTCCAGTTCTTTGCACAGTCAAAGTTCCTCTTTGGAACGTTAATTTTGTGTGGCAAATGCCAAAGCGGGTGACAATCACTGACGATTTACCCTCAATGGCACCTAGATTAAATGAAAAAACGGGATTGATGACGTCTGAATTATAATCATCATGACTATTTCTAGTTAAATCATTGGTTGATTTAGTTTCTTGCTCCAATTGCTTTTCTTTCATGTATTTATTTATTGAGTATGCAATATTTGCGTCTATTATTGGATCAAAATTTAGAGGAATTTTTCTTCTTCCTAGTAAATTATATTTATCAGATTCATTAACAATTTTTGAACGATTGGGTATGTAGAGTGTTGAACCTTCAATTAATAATGCTGGAGTTAAAATTGGTTTGTAAAAAGGATCGGGGTATTTTCCATAGGGAAAAAGATTATTTATCCAAATATCTTCCCAATATTTTTCATCCCCATAATTTCTACGAGCGATGGAATGTAAAGAGTCACCACGCCGGACAGTGTATAAATTATCACAGCTGTGATCAAAAAAATTTCTGGAATTCCGTTTGCTCTGAAACTGATTCGAAATAAACATAATTGACTTTTCCTTTTATTTTTTATAAGGATTGATAAATTATAAAAACAAGACAATATTTGAGGTTACACAATATGAATTCTTATAAAAAAAGCAATAGAATATATAATATTATCGCTGCAGTGCTCTTTATTGCTGCTCTTATTGTTCTATTTGTTTTTTTAAAAGTAAAATCTAAAGCGGAACACTCTATCCAAATGGGTCAGTTTGAGCTCACAGAATCCTCAAAAAAGTTATTAGAAGCTGCTACCGATATGCAGATAGCAAACACGACCGAAGATCCCAAACTCGCACAGGAATATTTTGCTAACGCACTCGAGAAATCCCCTGACGATCAAAAATGGGGAGTTTATTACAATATGGGTCTACGTTTCCAAATGACTCAAGTATATAATAAAGCGATAGAAGCATTTACGAAAGCTATTGAGTTAAATTCCCAATGCGTTTATTGTTACAGCAGTCGAGGAAGTGTTTATTCTAATTTAAATCAATTTGATAAAGCTTTACAAGACATTTCAAAATCAATAGAAATTCAACCTACCTATCAAGCATACTATAATAGACATAATATTTATAGTAAAGATTCGAGTCAACGCGATAGAGCGATAGAGGATTTAAAATCGGCTATAGCCCTTGAAAAAAGTTTTACAAGAGCATACTATAGCCTTATTATTATATTTTTAAATGATAAGAATTTATCCGAAGCACAATTTTATACAGACAAATACGGCCAAATAGTCGATAGTAAAAATGATTTCGAGTATGCAAAATATATATTCATTCGTTCGCTTTTATACTTTGACTCAGATAAGTATGATTTATTCTTAGAGTACTTTATCAAAGCCTCCAGCCTTAACTCGAAATTCATTAAAGAAAAAAGAGAACAAATATATTATAAAACTATAAAACCTATGTTTCATAATGCAATTATTCTTTCTATGGATAACAAAAACTATGCACAGGCACTGCTATTTGTTCAGCAAGCATTGGAAGCCGCTCAAGCTAATAATGATAATGACAAAGAATATATTGATGGTTTAAAATTAAAAATCAAAAATTTAGAAGAAATGGCTAAGGATTCTTAAGTAGGGTTCACACCGGTATATCAGGTGGACAATTTTCCTGAGCATTAATTTTAATATAATTTTATAATCTTAAAATCTTGTTTTATTTTTACATTTATCTTTACATTCATAGCATTAAACATAATTGACTTTTCCTTTTATTTTTTATAAGGATTGATAAATTATACGAACAAGACAATATTTGAGGTTATATAATATGAATTCTTATAAAAAAAGCAATAGAATATATAATATTATCGCTGCAATACTCTTTATTGCAGCTCTTATTGTTCTATTTGTTTTTTTAAAAGTAAAATCTAAAGCGGAACACTCTATCCAAATGGGTCAGTTTGAATTCACAGATTCTTCAAAAAAATTATTAGATGCTGCTGTTAATTTGGAAGTTGCAAAAATAACGGAAGATCCCAAACTCGCACAGGAATATTTTTACAAAGCTCTCGAGAAATCCCCAGCCGATCAAAAATGGGGAGTTTATTACAATATGGGTCAACGTTTCCAAATGACAAAAGAATACTATAAAGCTGTTGATGCATTTACGAAAGCTATTGAGTTAAACCCTCAATGTGCATACTGTTATGGCAGCCGTGGAAGCGCTTATGCCAATTTAAATAAAAAAGAAAACGCATTCAAAGACATTGCAAAATCTATAGAAATCAAGCCAACCTATCAAGCATATTATAATAGAAATACTATGTATAATAATGACCCGGACCAGCGTATTTTGGCGATAGAAGATTTAAAATCGGCAATCGCCCTCGAAAAAAATTTTACAGAAGCTTACTATAGTCTAATCATAATGCTTTTAAATGATAAGAATTTATCCGAAGCACAAATTTATACAGACCAATATGGCCAAATTGTTGATAGTAAAAATGATGTCGAGTATGCAAAATATATATTCATCCGATCGCTTTTAAACTTAAGCTTAAATAAGTATGATTTATCCTTAGAATACTTTATAAAAGCTGCCAATCTTAACTCGAAATTAATTAAAGAAAAAAAAGAACAAATATATTATACGAATTTAAAGAAAATGTTTCATAATGGAATCAAACTCTCCATGGATAACAAAAACTATGCACAGGCACTGCTATTTGTTCAGCAAGCATTGGAAGCCGCTCAAGCTAATAACGATAATGACAAAGAATATATCGATAATTTAAAATTTAAACTCAGCAATTTAGAAAAAATGGCTAAGGATTCTTAAGTACGGATCGCATCGGTATTTCGAGTAAACAATTTTCCTGAGGCTTGATTAAAATATATTCTTATTTTCTAATAATCTTATTTTATTTTTACATTCATAGCATTAAACATAATTGACTTTTCCTTTTATTTTTTATAAGGATTGATAAATTATAAAAACAAGACAATATTTGAGGTTATACAATATGAATTCTTATAAAAAAAGCAATAGAATATATAATATTATCGCTGCAGTGCTCTTTTTTGCTGCTCTTATTGTTCTATTTGTTTTTTTAAAAGTAAAATCTAAAGCGGAACACTCTATCCAAATGGGTCAGTTTGAATTCACAGATTCTTCAAAAAAGTTATTAGAAGCTGCTACCGATATGCAGATAGCAAACACGACTGAAGATCCTAAGCTCGCACAGGAATATTTTGCCAAAGCACTCGAAAAATCCCCTGATGATCAAAAATGGGGAGTTTATTACAATATGGGTCGACGTTTCCTTATGACTGAAGAATACAATAAAGCGATAGAAGCATTTACGAAAGCTATTGAGTTAAATCCCCAATGTGCATACTGCTATGGCAGCCGTGGAGATGCTTATTCCGATTTAAATCTATATGAGAAAGCACTCCAAGACATTGCTAAATCCATAGAAATACAACCAACCCACTATGCGTATTATAATAGACATTATATCTATAAAAATATTTCAGGCCAACGCAATAAAGCGATAGAGGATTTAAAATCGGCTATAGCCCTTGAAAAAAGCTTTACAAGGGCATACTATAGTCTCATAATTATGTTTATAAATGACAATAATTTATCCGAAGCGCAAATTTATACAGACAATTACAGCCAAATTGTCGATAGTAAAAATGAAATAGATTATGCAAATTATATACTCATTCGTTCTCTTTTAAACTTAAACTTAGATAAATATGAATTATTCTTAGAGTACTTTATAAATGCTGCCAATCTTAACTCAAAATTTATTAAAGAAAAAAAAGAACAAATAAATTATAAGACTATAAAAAATATGTTTCATAATGCAATTATTCTTTCTATGGATAGCAAAAACTATGCACAGGCACTGCTTTTTGTTCAGCAAGCATTGGAAGCCGCTCAAGCTAATAATGATAATGACAAAGAATATATTGATAATTTAAAATTAAAAATCAAAAATTTAGAAATCATAATGAAAAACACTTAAACAAAAATAAAATTTTCTTTTATGTCTAAAACAGTAGATAAAGAAAAATCTATAAAATTATCAATATTTATATATTAAAAAAATTGTCTTAAAGGCAATGACAAAACATAAATCGTAAGATTATATTATAATCTTTCAAAACCGCTTTAAATCGACAGAGGTTTCCTTTGTTTCTTTATGTATACTGTTAAAAACATAAACAAACAAATCACATTTGTCACCTTAACACCGATGAGTATTGCGCCTTAAAACCCTTAATGCTGCGAATATGTCAAAAACCTACTTGCTTTTATAAAACAATATATGAAATAATATTTCTAGAAACTTTTATAAAAATTGAATAGGAGGTTCCCATGAGTCGTGAAGATCTCTTAAGCGTGGAAGGAACTGTCACCAACGTTTTTGCTGGTGGAAAATACTCAGTGAGTTTAAAGACTGGACAAACCATTTCAGCTAAAATTTCAGGCAGGATGCGTAAGTTTCAAATCAGTGTTATCATCGGAGATAAAGTAACGGTTGGATTGTCACCATATGACGTAAGCCATGGCTTGATCATTTCACGTGAAAAACTTTCAGCCAGAGGTCGCTAATTTAGGTACACTCTTCTTATAGCTTTACTAATAAATATACTTTTCACTCCATTCAATTTTTAAAATTAATTATTTAAAATAGAATATTTTTTTCAACCACATTATTGTAACAATTTAATTATCAACAATCGGGGATTGTTCTAATTTTTGAATACTCGATTTCGTATTTGACTGTAAATAAAGCCAGCACATTCCTAATAATAAAAGGAAGAAAAATAGGATATAATAAATGGATCTCTTTTTAAATCTTATTGACATTATACTCCTCACTTATAACGGTTATAAGTCATAAAGCATTTAATTGTTTTTTTCAACTTATTTTTATCAGGCAGTAAATTCAGTTGCTTTTGAATGGAATAAGCTTTTGAAATTGAGCAGAAGTCAAATAATAGGTTAGGGTTTTTGCAACGGCATAACCGAGAAATCCACCCGCTATAACATCGCTTACAAAATGATAATGCATGCCGATTTGGCCAATACAAACAGTGATCATAGGGATAATGAATAAATATTTATATTTTGGATAATACAAAAGACAAACAGTACAGAACGCAAATGTGACTGTTGTGTGTCCTGATGGAAATGAAGAATTTGCTTTTTGAAAAAACTGAAAACCATACACATTGTTCACTAAAAGTGAAGGATTGTTGTTAAACCACGTATCTGCCCAATAGCGACCAAACAGATATTTTAAGATATCTTTTATTTGGGCTGCTAAAACAACTGAAAGTGTAGCGCAAAAAAACATCTGAAAAAGCTTATTATGCATAAATTTCTTAACAATAAATATAAAGAGAATTACATAGACTGCTAATATTGGCAGAATAATATTAGGTGTAGCAGATAAACTCTTTAAGACAATAGATTTATTTATGTGTTGTTCTTCTATAAAGAAGACAACACTTTTATCAATAAAATAAAAAGAAAAAATAATTGAAGCAAGCACAACTAAAAAAATAACAAAATAACGCAACTCGACCTCCTCAGAAAATTATTTATGATCTTGCAGTGCATGAATAACTTTGCTCCTGCTCTCACTCGTTTTATTGGAAATATGCAAATGCACATCTCTTTGTGGAAATGGAATTGTGATACCAGAGTTTTCCAAAGATTCCTTGACGATTTTATTGAGAGAGTAATTTACTTCCCAAAAGTCATCATTTTTAGTCCAGCATCGTAATAGCAATTGAACACTGTTTTCACCAAGCGTTGTGACGACAACCAAAGGAATGGGATCTTTTAAAATCTTTTTTTCAGATTCCGCAATATTCATAAGCAATTTACTAACAAGATCGAGTTGATCTGCATATGATACGGTAACAAAAAAGTCAAGTCTTCTTAAGCCATTACGTGTATAATTTTTTATTGATGCATTCCATAATAAATTATTTGGCACAAACAAAAATAATCCATCGACTGTTTTTAATGTAGTGGTAAATAAATTGATCTCAATAACCGTACCAGAATTGGTATTGCACTCGATATAATCGTTTATATTAAAAGGACGTAAAAAAATAAGCATGATTCCCGAAGCTATATTTTGCAATGTATCCTTTAAAGCCAATGCGAGACCAAGTCCAGCAGCACCAATAAATGCAATAATACCATTCGTATTTGCTCCAAATATATTCAAAATGACTAAAATAGAAATAATAAATGCAGCATATTTTATCACTGTTATAGTGATTGGCATTAGGGTAGGATCAATTTTTTGCACCTTGTGATTTGTTTTTACGAGTCCTTTAATTAATATTACTCGAATAAAATATATAATCAGAAAAGAAACTACCGATAAAGTTAAATTGGTAGCAAAATGGATCAAAATTTTTGAATCAATATTAATAAATTCCAACATCTATGAGTATTTCCTTCTAAATTAGATTTATAAAAAACTTTAAATTTTTTGAAATAAAAAATCGCTCAAAGAAACGACAGATCAGAATACAAACTTAAATCTTGCATTGCAAGCAAATCGTGTTTTAGCACATCTATCATCAATTTGTTAAAATTATTAAATGAGTTCACTTGTATCATTCTCCAGATGAAAAACCAGAAATCCGACTGTTCTTAATTTTATTAAGAAGCAAATGAGATTTTAATTTTAAAGTATATTTATTTTTAACTTGTTCTATAAATTTTCCTTTAAGCTCTTTTGCATACATTTCGATTCGCTCAAAATCTAATATTGCCGAAGTGCCAAAACTTTCTTCTAATTTGTTCCAAGAGACAACCCCCATTATTTCAAGTCGATTACTTGATATGCCCATTTTTTTTAAATTTTCTTGCCCAACTTTTGCTTGAGCTTCTAAATTAAATTCAACTTTAACTTTGTTTGAGTTTTTGCATGGAATTATATTTGTACATGAAACTTCTACGATCCACGTATCCCCCTCGAAATCATGAAAAATCGAGTTTATGAGTAACCAAGGAAATTTATGCTCTGGTAACTGTCTCAGAGGATCTCCTGTGCATATTTCTTCTAATTTCTCATAACGTTGATTATGCCAAAATGCCATTTTTCTCTCTCCGTTTCGTTAAATAAATTTGCTTATTTTATATTAATTGAAGTTGAAAGATGAAACACTGTGCATTTTTTTCCAGAAAATTCTTGACATGGGCTACATCTATTATATGTGAAAAGCGGGTTTCCTTCGCTCGCAAAGATTTTGCGAACATTCTTTTTAACTCCTTTTTTGAATGGGGGTGTGGCGATGTTGAAAAACGTCATTCAAGAGTCTCGTGACCTTTATGGTATTGATGATTGGGGATCAGGTTACTTCGGAATTTCCAATAAAGGAACAGTCGAAGTCTTTCCATTTGGTAATAAAACCACTTCTATAGAGTTGGCAAAAATTCTAGAAATTGCCGCTGAAAAAAAAGTTCAAACTCCTCTCATTGTTCGCTTCCCTCAAATTCTCGACACACAATTGACAAGACTACAAAATGCATTTCGCAGTGCTATGGAAGAATTTAAATATGATGGCGATCTTAGAGCTGTTTTTCCATTTAAAGTGAATCAACGCAAAGAATTTATAGATGATCTTGTAAAGAGTGGGCGTAAACATGTCTATGGATTAGAGGTAGGGACAAAACCTGAACTCTTCGCAGCTCTTGCTTACGACCTTCATCCTGAAGCTCTATTTGTATGCAATGGTTTCAAAGACTCTCATTTTATTGAACTCGCTTTCGATGCCAAAAAAATGGGAAAAAATGTTGTACTTGTGATTGAAGGCACTGACGAACTTAAATTTATAATCAACCACGCAAAAAAAGTAGGTTACTGCGTAGACATCGGCCTCAGAGCGAAACTATATGCCAAAGGTTCCGGTATGTGGGAAAAATCCGGCGGGATTGGGAGCAAGTTTGGACTCAACAGCGTCGAAATGATGGAAGCCCTCTATCTTCTTGAAGAAGCTGGATTTAAAGATCAATTGGCCATGATTCATTATCATATTGGCTCGCAGATCACAGAAATAAAACGTGTGAAAAATGCAATGAAGGAAGCCGCACGCGTTTATGCTAAAATTTTAAAAAGTGGTTTCAACTTACGTTACTTAAATATTGGTGGTGGCATTGGCGTTGATTATGATGGAAGTAAAACAAGTTTTTACGTTAGCCATAACTACACAATGCAAGAATTTGCCAATGACGTGATTTATATTATTCAAGACATATGCAAAGAGGAAGGCTGTAAAGCACCTCATATTGTCAGTGAAAGTGGAAGAGCCGTTGCTGCTTATCATGCTGTTCTTCTCACGGATGTCCGGGAAGTTGAAAAAACAGGGGGAGATATTGAAGAGTGGAATATTTCTCCAAATGATCACAAATTATTAGCTGATATGATGACAGCTATTAAACTGATGAATGGTAAAAACTTCGTAGAATATTATCATGACTCACTTCAATCCCGTGATGAGCTGTTTACTTTATTTAATTTAGGTTATCTCGAAATTGAAGAGCGCGCAAAAACAGAAGTTCTTTATTATGAACTTTGCAATAAAGCCCTTTATTTTTATCGGCAATCAGGTATGCAACTCGAAGAATTTGATGAATTGGAAAAAAGTCGATTCGGTAAATATATGGCCAATTTTTCCATGTTCCAATCCATTCCCGACGTTCTTGGTATCGATCAACTTTTTCCAGTTATGCCCATCACAAGATTAAATGAAAAAGCACAACATCACGGGGTGATCATGGATTTGACTTGCGACAGTGATGGGTGTCTCGATAAATTTGTTGATAAGAGAGATATCAAACATTCACTTGCATTACACATCCCTAAATCCAATGAACCATATCATATTGGATTTTTTCTTGTTGGCGCTTATCAAGAAGCTTTAGGTAACAATCACAATCTTTTTGGTGCAGTCAACGAATTGATCGTACGTATCAGTGCAAATGGAGAACTTGAAGCCATCGAAGAAGTCAAAGGCGAAGATGTAGGAGAGATCTTACGCATTATGAATTACCGAGATGAAGATATCCTTCTTGGCTATGAAAACCAACTAAAACGCAATGTCCTATCAGGAGCTATTGATCAAAAAGATTGCGATAGAATAATGAAAAAAGTCAAAGGATTTTTTAGCGAATATCCTTATCTTTTAACAAAAAGTTCAATTGAAATTATTGGATAAAGGGTTTCTGTATGAAGTTTTTTTCGCGTGCACAAAAAACTGGATTTGTTTTACCTGATCTCTCTAAAACCGCCGCGTTTTATGAAGGAACAAATTGCAAAATAATGGATGGCAAGGCTCTCAGTGCACAATTCATTTCACAAGCCCAAGCTTTGAGAATTGGAAAAAAAATCCCTTGCCTTGCTGTTATTCTTGCAGGTGATAATCCTGCTTCACATGTTTATGTTAAAAATAAAATTAAAATATTTAATGAAGCTGGTTTTGAATCACAGAGTTTTTATCTTTCGTCAGCAGATGCAAGTGAAGAAAAAATATTATCCATAATACATAAATTAAATAATGATAAAAATGTGGATGGGATATTGGTACAACTCCCACTTCCTAAAAATATAAATGCAGAAAAAATCCTAAATGAAATATTGCCAGAAAAAGACGTGGATGGATTTCTCGCACAAAGTATTGGTGCACTAGCAACAGGTGAGTTTACAAATGCCATTGCTTGCACTCCATTTGGAGTATTAGCTATGCTCTACTCTTATGGAATAGAGATAAGTGGTAAAAATGCAGTTGTCGTTGGACGAAGTAACATCGTTGGCAAACCCATGTCGTTACTTTTACTCAGCGCAGATGCTACAGTCACAATTGCCCATTCAAAAACAAATCAACTTAAAGAAATTTGCCAAAATGCGGATATTCTTATTGCTGCAATTGGTAAACCTGAATTTATAGATAAAAGCTATATAAAGAAAAATGCAGTTGTTATAGATGTGGGCATCCACAGAAAAGAAAATGGAAAACTCTGCGGAGATGTACATGCCAATGTGAAAGAAGTTGCCCAAGCTTTATCCCCAGTTCCTGGCGGAGTCGGGCCAATGACAATTGCTATGCTTATGCTCAATACAGCTCTTGCAGCTTGGGCGAAAAATTAAGCAACAATAAAAGTAAGATTCTCATACTGTTGCATTTGGAAAAATAAAAAATATGACTCAAAATAATTTAAGCTAGTCTAATTACTTCTTTTTTATTTTTTTGACCAATCTTTTTTGGCATGTAGAAAACTACAATAAATAGCCCCATAAAATTCAACATAATTCCGATAATTAAGTTTAAATCTAACTGCATGCTTTCAAATAGAATAGATGACAAGCAACCCACCACGGGAAATAAAGTGACCATATAACTCGAGTAGTTTGCCCCTATATTTTTTACAAGGTACAAATAAAAAAGCCAGGAAATACCAGAAGCAATTAAACCTAAATAAAGAATACTTAACAAATAATGAAGATCTGCTAATTGATATAAATAATTCATATTGTTTAGGTTAATTATAACTAAAACGGGAATAATATAGAGTAAACCAAAAAAATTTGCACCGATTGGAGAAATCTTTTTATCGTTGTTCATGCTTGAAAAAAGATCGCCAAATGAAGTGATGACCGTTCCCGCAATTGCAAAAATAAGGCCTTTATAAGAAAGATTTTCTCCTGTATTTGAATTCATTAATATGAAAAAAACTCCTAAAATAGCAAATAATGAGCCAATAATAAGACTTAAATTTAGCTTTTGCTTCGTTTTAATAGAAATGAGAAGCGGTGTCAAAATACTCTTAAAAGAAAAAATGACAACGACTAAGCCACTGGCCATTAAAACAGTCGCAAAATAGAGAAAGATATAACCAAGCATAAAATTGCATATGCCAAAAAGGAAAATATAGAAATGATCCTTCTTTTTTAATTTTTGATTTTTTTTAGAGACTATAAATAAAGGTATAAAAAAGAAAAATGCAACTAGTATTCTAAGCATTAAAGAGAACTCAGGGGGTGCAAAACTGTTTTGCATTTTTGCAAATAAGTAACTTGATCCCCAGACTAAAATACAAAAAATGAACATAAATATATTTATCATTCAAAAACCTACTATATATTAGCTAAAAATTTTAGAAAGCATATTTTAAAAATATAGAGATTCACAAAATATCTACAAATTATTCATATCACACAAAGCTATGAATTCAATCTCTAAATGTTGGCTTAAAGTTTTTACTTAAATATTCTGTTTTATTTATAATTTAAGTTATCTATCTTTTAATTGATCTCTATCAATCCTTTTTTAGATAAATAGTTATATTTGCCGTTTCTTTTTCGAGAGTATTCACTGAATTCTCGCTTAGTTTTATCACTTGGTATCCAAACGGCAGGATTTCTGGATTCAATTGCAGCTTCTCAATTTGATCCCTTTTTAAAACAATCTTATTGCCAAAATATTTTGCACCTTCTACAGATACTATAGAATAGCCTGCATTGTGATTGCTGATTTTTGATAAAGTAGACTCTTTTCCATTTTCCACAAGCACGAAACTTAAATTAACCACAGTGTAATATGGGATATCAATTTCTGCTTTTTTTTCAATTTCATGATTTTCTTTAGTTATTTCTGCTTTGCTCTCAATCGCTCCTTTTTTCATTTTGATTTCAAAATTTCCATTTTTTGGCACATCATTAAATTCATAATATCCTTTATCATCTGTTAATGACTCTTGAATGACTGAACCAGCAAATATCAATTGAACAGTGACATTTTCTTCTGGCAGTCTAAGATTTGAAAAAACATGTCCTTTGATCTTATGAGTTTTTAAAAAATCAACTACATAATTTAAATTTTTATCAGGATAATAGGAAAATCCACTTGTCACTTGCCAATTGACTTGCCGCCAATCGGCTCCATCAAATGGTCTAAGCAAACATGATGAATAGAAGATCCACTTTTTTGTTTCATATTCAAGAGATGCATTTGCTGATGGATTTTGATTGATATAAATAATTGGTAGACTTAGAGTTGCAAAAAAACCACCATAATGCCGTCTCAAATTTAAATTTGAGAAAAATTTGTAATCAGATTCGTCAATATTGGTTTTTGAAAAATCAGATTTTTGAAAAAATTCTATCGGACTAAATGTTTTAGAAAGTCCCAAATTAAAATCTGATTCTCCTAAAAAATATTTTTGCAAATAAAAATCAAAACCATTTGGAATAAAATTATATTTAAATTGCAAACGTGTCGTAAAATTTTGAAAATTAAATGTTGTTAAAAGATTTTTTAATACGCAAGATTTGTTATCTCTGCAATAGATATCTGAATTTAATTGTTGGTAAATAAAAGAAGTAAAAAAATATGTAGTAAAATTATTCAAATAAAATGTATCTTCTACAATAGATAACTGAGGATTGTTAATTGGATCTGGTTTTTTATATTCTTTTTCATAACTTAAAAAATGATAGCTTTGAAAATTACCAACTCCAAATGAAAATACTCTTTGCGCAGAATATCTTTCGGTTTCATCTACTTTTCTATCATATGTTAAATACAAGCGAACTGGATTTGGTATATTTAATGAAATTTTTCGACTGAAAAATTCATTTTCATAATAATTTTGTTGTTGATACGTTAATATATATTCATATATCCCAAAGCCAGTTTGCGCTATTGCATATTTTCCAATATTATCATTTCCATTTCCTAAATAAATCCCAGTATATAAATTATTTAGAAAACCATTATCACTTTTGTCACCAGAATAATTTAATTGAATATTATTAAAATAATTACTGTTTCCATATTCTATTCTTGAAGATTTAAAATAAAAATTTGGAACTGAACCATCTATATACTGAATAACTTGGGTGGTAGAGTTTCTACCATCCATTTTAAAATTGTAATTTAAAAATGTCTTGCCTTTAAATTCTCTTTGGTAAAACATAGATGACTGTGAATAACCGTGCTGATATAAAACTCGATAGATATACTGATCTTTTTCACAATCAAAAATGACTGTTGCGCTTTTTTCATTAATTTTATTCGCTTTAATTAGAAATTTATTTTCAGTTTTTTTTAATACTTCATAATTTATAATATTATCAAGAATAAACTCGCATTTACTGTCATTCAAAGAAACAGAAAATGTATCATTTTCTATATCTAATTGAATTGTTTCGTATGTTAGAGAAAAGCTAACATTTGAAAAGCAAAGAATGATACCCAAAAAAATAAATATTTGGGGAAAACTTTTAATCATGTACAAGAAGGTGATTTTATTTTATATGCTGAATTCGTTGTGAGTTCTTGAAATAAAAGTTCGTAACAGAGGTTTTTTTCATTTTCCTTACTTTTATCGATCTCACCCTTAAGCACTAATTTTTTCCTTCGTGGGTCAATAATCTTTTCTTTGCCCAAATCTAAAAAACGGATTAATTTATTTGTTTTACTATCAATAATTTTCGCATTGACATTCACTACTTGAGGACTACTTAATTTTGAAATATCGAAAGTAAATTGTGCAATCCTTACTCCTTCTTTTGAATTTCTTGTTTTAAATTCTTGCAAATCAAGTTTTGCACTTGTCGAATTCCAAGCGAATAGTATTCCTGGGGCAAATTTAAACTCAAAACCTACAGAATTTTTAGGCCTATCTAAATCAGATATAATGGTAAATACAGGAGTAAAAAACGCAGAAAATTCTTCTTTATCCTTTGGTTTTATAAGGAGTTTTATAGGGATTTTTTTTTGGGTATTCGCTGGTATTGTAATAATATTTTCTTTTAGGAAGCCAGTAAGATCGAAAGCAAAATATTTTGAACACGCGTCGTCTTCATACTCGACCTTATTTATAATGCATCGGCTTTTGTAAAAAAATTTTTTCACTGATTCTGATGTATTTGCTAAAGTAAGTGACATTTCTTCAGCGTTAACAGAATAAGATGAAATGGGGGCGACAAAAATATCACCTTTAGGTTTATTATCTTGTGCAAAAGAAAAATTAATTATAAAAAATGTAGAATAACAAAAAATAATATGAATTAAATTTCTAAATTTTATTTTTCCCATATTCACCTCAATTATTTATAACAAGAGCAGCATTTATTTTACATGAAAATGTTCCATAGTGATTTATATTTAGTCCCTTAATTCGTATGGATATTTCAGCTCCATCGTCTCCAATATTAAAATCAGATATGCTAATATATTGATACTCACGATATTCTTTCCCATTTACAAGTAAAAAAATATTAGAATCTGGAATATCTTCACCACTGCTAAAACTGCAACCGCTCATTTTTTTATATGTAATTTTTAAATCCTTATTTTTAATATTTTTTACATTGACATAATAGCTATTAAAACTCAATGCTCCATCATAGGATAGAAATTGATTTGTATTAAATACAATTGCATTTAAATTATCAATACCATTCACAACCCAACGAGGAAAATCATCTTTTGCAGGTTCTGCAAAAGATGATTTCATATAAAATAATATTAAAATGTATTTGAATTTTGACATGATTCTTTCCAAAATCTTTTTTTATAAAAATAAATCATGCCATCATTAACATAAAAATATTAATATTGATAGGTCAAACTACCATTTGCTGGGCATGCCAACGCGCCTTCAACATTTTGATCAATTCCATATATTCTGATGCTAGTAGCACCATATGAACCAGTATTTGGAAATTCTGATACATCAATTTGAGAATTATTTGCATACTCAACATCATTTACAACGTACTTTGTTGAGCTCACATCAACTGCTTTACCTGCTGGTCCACCGATTGTGCAATTTGATGGGAGAACAAGTTCAACTGTATTTGCTGTGCTCAAAGGATTTACTAATGAAACACCAATAATATTTGTATTTAAAATACCATCAGCTGGCACAAATCCATTAAATGAATAAACTGCTTGTTTAGCAACGGATTTACCGCCATCCATGCTCCAATATGGAGTTTGAGTGACTGTTCCGTTTAAAAGTAATTCAAGAATGGATGAACCTGACGCAAATACATTGAAAGTGCATAGGACAGAAGAGACTAAGACAAGTTTCTTTAGCATAACATGACCCTTTCTAAAAAGTGTTTAACGGACACAACGACAACGGAAATCTAAAAATTTATTTTTCTAATCTTAAGTCATAGAATTTTTGATGTCAAATATTTAAAATTTTTTTTTAAAGAATTATTCCACATGAGAAAAAAAATAAATTTGAGATTCTGCGAAATTTTTTGCAATTATCTACTAAAGGAGTTTCTGTTAAATATTCAGAAAAATAATGTGACAATCCAGTTCTAAAAAAAATTTGGTCGTTTAGTAAATAATAAAGATAAAACTCTGAATTGAGACTTCCAAGATCATTTATATTATAAAGAAACAGATTCAGTGGAGAAGGTTTAGCTTGTATAGTTGAATTTACTATATATTTTGTACTTCCAAAAGAGTGTCCTAAAATATCCAGATTAAATCCTAAGCCAATATTATTAAATAATTCAGCATTAGCACTTACACCTGCATTTAAAGAATACACATTTGGTGACATGATTTGTATAGATTTATCTGCTGTTCTTTCTGATGAACTTGAATCAGAATAAAATAAATCTCTCGCAGAATTAAAGTTACTAAAACGAATAATGTAACCGATATTAATTTTATCTAAAGGTGAATTTAATTTAAAGTGTTGATAAAAAAAAATAGAATACGAAGATGACTGACCGTCCAAGCCGTAACTTAAATTAATACCTTTATCTGCTAAAACAGGAAAACAGATATAATTAGAAAAAACAAAAAAACAAATTCTTTTCAAATATACCATGATTTATAAAAAGCCTTTTTTAGTTGCCCATCTTCTAAATTCATATTCAAGTTCATCGAAAGACTCTATTTCAAAAAGAAGGTCTTGCATATGATGTATATCGAAGTCTGTTTCAGTGATAACATCAAGAGAAAACGGAAGTTTCTTAACCTTTTCAGACAAACTATAAATAATCTCACCACATGAAGATGCTATACCAGCCCCATATATTCGACATTGTTTATGGTCTCTTTTGCTTCCTGCATGAGCTGTAGGATTTATAAGTCCAAATTCTACCGTGAACCAATAAATGCGATTGAACCACATCACCTCTGCATCATTTTTTGCATGCGCACCTGCAATGCCAAATAAATGAAAAAACTCTGCAAATCGTTGATTCGTAATCATCGCTAGGTGGCCTGCTTGATCATGAAAAGTATCCGGCGCAGGCGTGTAATCAATCTCATCAATATGGCGAATAAAGTCCGTACATGGAAAAACTTTATTTGCAAGTAAAGCAAAAAAGTATTTCGGAGAAACGAGTCCTTCAGCTCGGATAATTTGCCAACCTGTGCATTTTCTCAATGTCTCACTTGATTGTGCAAGTGAAGGAATTTTTTCCTTTGGAAAATTTAATAAATTCATACCTTCAATATATTCATCACATAGATTGCCTTGAACCAGTTTCGACTGTTTATTTAACATTATTTTCCAGGTTTTATGTTGTTCCTGTGAATATGTTGGTGTGATTATTTTTTCTCCAATAGTGCCTTCAACAGACGGACTCGCAACAATGGGATATGAAGACTTTGCTTTGTATTCAACCTCTATGGAAAGCGTGCCTTCAGGGATCGGTATATTCCTCTGCTTGTTAAAAAATTCTGAAGTCATAATGTACTATCCTATATGAATGCCATTGTTTGTTGATTCTCCTTAAATTTTCTCCAATAAGTATAACATTTCTATTTATAATTTGTCATGATGATTTGTTGAGGTTTTCTTCTTTGTAGTATTTGTTTTACTTTCATTCATAATTTTATAATTTGAATAATCCATTCGCCTTTTTAAAAACGGATAATGTTTTTTATGCTTCTCATCATGAAGTTTGCGCATATTTTTAATTTTTTTGCGTGAAATCTTCTTATAAATAAAATATAAAAAAATCGATAGTGGCGTGCCAAAAATCAAGAGAAAACCTATATACATAAATTGATCATGTTTAAATGGCATGCCTTCAAAATTCATACCAAATATTCCAGCCCAGACACTCATTGGCAATAAATATGCTGAAAGCAATGTTAACTTACGCATTTGTTGATTGGAACGCTCTCCCGAAGAACCATAATATATATCCATTAATGCCATAGATTGAAAGCGTAAGTGCATAACATTTTCAGACAAACGATTGTGATGATCTACAATATTTCTCATTCTAAATTTTTGATCTAAATTGAATTCATATTTTTCCAATTGATGAAAAATGGAATTAATGGCTCCCACGGTCTGCTCAAGCTCATTGACCAGATATTTCATTCTCAGCATTTTTGTAGGATTGATGTGGCGAGCAACAATTCTTTTTTCAAGCATGTGCATACCATATTCCAGAGCCCCCACATATAATTCAGAGTGTTCAACCAACACGTCGAACATCTGGCAAATTGCGTCATATAAAAAAATGCTTTGTCCTTTTGGGAAACAAAGCATTTTCCAATCTATAGCCACTGCATGGGGAGTTTCATTGGCAATCAAAAGTAAAAAGTCTTTGCCAAGCACGATATGCAGCTCAATTGGTTTTTCAAGCGAAGGATGAAAATAATACCAAACGATAAAATGATACTCACCAAAAGATTCAACTTTGGTTCTCTGATTCCTATGTACACAATCTTCTACGGTTAAATAGTGTAGTTTAAAACGTGTGCCTATCCCCTGCATTTGCACATGTGCTTCTTGAGGGATTTTACTCAGAATGAGCTCTTCAAATATATAATTTCGCCCTTGAAATTTTTTAGAAAGGATAACTTCAGACAAAAAAAAACCTCCTGTTTTTTTCTTGTTTATCTTGTAAAAGAATTAACAAAGAACATCTACGAAGGTCTTTCGTAAGAAAACAAGGAGATCTTAATATTATAACAAGTATTAACCGCGTTGAGCGTAGTATTCAACTACAAGGCGTTCATTTACTTGAAGAAGTACTTCTTCACGGGAGCAAACACTCACGACAGATGCCTGAAGCTTATCTGCACTGAGGCTTAAAAATGCGGGTGGTTGTGCATTTTGGCGGTGAACGAGATTATTCTTAACAAGGCTAAGAGTTGCTTCTTTGTTTGTTGGAACAATAACTTCGCCAGCTCTACATTGGTAGCCAGGCATGTTTACTCTACGGCCGTTAACATGGACGTGGCCATGACGAACGAGCTGACGAGCTGCTGGGATAGATGGTGCAAAACCAAGACGGAAAACAACGCTATCGAGGCGCATTTCGCACATACGGAGAAGAGCTTCACCTGTAAGGGTTTTAGCCTTACGAGCCGCTTTGATATAACGTTGCATTTGTCTTTCAGAAAGACCATAATTGAAACGAATTTTTTGTTTTTCCTCAAGAGCAATAGCAAACTCCGACTTTTTATGCGGAGCAGCACCGTGCTGACCTGGGCGAGATTTTCTTTTAATTTCTTTGCTTGTAAGTCCTGGTAATGTGCCAAGACGACGAGCGATACGCATACGTGGACCAGTGTAACGAGACATATGTACTAAGTACCTCCATAAAATGTTCAAAACACAGGCGCACTATATGTTTTTTATTTTCATAAGGAAAGCTCTTATTGAAAATCTTTCAACGTTTTTTTTAAAAAGTCAGGTTTTTTAGCTTAACTATATAATATCATAATATAAAAAAGTTTTAACTCCCCCTATTTTATGCTCTTAAAAAACCTTTCTGCTCGAAAATCAGGAAAAAAAGACTCATTTTCTGCTGTTGAAAACAAAATACTGAATACTTTACCGTAAACAAAAGTCTTATCGACGAAACCAAAACTCCTGCTATCAAAGGAATGATCCCGATTGTCCCCAAGCACAAAAAGCTTACCTGGCGGAACGATAAAACGACGACTTTCAAAAAAAGTTGTTCCTTTGTCTTGCGCACTGAGAATAGTATGGGCAGGCAATGGAATTTCCTCAGATTTTTCAACAACTTCCAAATAACTGCTGCCTTTATAATCATATTCCTTTGCTAAACCTGTGCTGACCGATATGCCATTTACAGATAAAATCCCTTTTTGAAAGCTAATAACGTCATTTGGCAAGCCAACTATTCGTTTTACAAAGGTATTTTCACGATCAGGGAGATAAAACACCACCACATCTCCCCTTTTGGGTTCGCTCCAAGAAAAAAGCACGGAACGCAGAAATGGAATTTGTAAACCATAGGAGAGCTTATTTGTCAGAATACGGTCTCCACAGACTAAAGTTGGATACATGGAGTCAGATGGAATTCGATAGAATCCTAAAACAGAGGTTTTTATTAGAACAAAGAAAGCAATAAAACATAAAACCCACGTTAACTCAGAGATTAAATTCTTATTCAAATAGACATCCTTTATGATATGCTCAACAGAAAATACCGACAGATATCGGGTAATAAATTCATTCGCTTTTCTTTTTAACGAATTCTTCTAAAAAACTATACGGATATATTATAAATTTGCTATACCCTTCGCATTACTGGTCATTCCGGTTTCCCTCTATAACTTAGGGGGATATATGTTTGCAAAAATTTTTCTACATATATGTGTATTATAGATATTTATCAAGTATAAGTTACTTCATATATCTTTGAAAGATATACAAAAGTAACTGTTTTCATAGGGAGTTTCAATGCAAGTCGAAAAACCAGCCAAGGGAATAGATTTCCCTGCACTCGAAAAAGAAATGCTAAAAAAATGGGATAATGAAAATATCTTTCAAAGAAGCATCTCGGAACGTCCCGAAAATAAGAAATACAATTTTTATGATGGCCCCCCATTTGCCACCGGTCTCCCCCATTTTGGCCACTTTGTCCCAAGCTCAATAAAAGATGCCTTCCCTCGCTACTTTACCATGCAAGGGAATCGAGTTGAAAGAAGATTCGGCTGGGATTGCCATGGTGTACCTGTAGAACTTTTAGTGCAAAAAGAACTTGGTTTAAATGGCAAACTTGATATTGAAAATTTTGGGATTGCCAAATTCAATCAAGCCTGTCGCGCTTCGGTTGATCGCTACACGAAAGAATGGCGTAGCTATATTCGTCGCCTTGGCCGCTGGGTTGATATGGAAAATGAATATCGCACCATGGACACACCTTTTATGGAAAGCGTTTGGCATGCGGTTAAAACTCTTTATGATAAAGGCTTTATTTACGAAAGTAAATTTGTCGTAAGTTATTCAGCTGCATTAGGAACAACTTTATCGAATTTCGAAGCAAGTCTTGATTACAGAGATGTGCAAGCTCCTTCCTTAACTGTAAAAGCAAAACTCAAAGGCAAGCATGCTGGCAAAAACCTTCTTGCCTGGACAACCACACCCTGGACTCTGCCCGCAAACCTTGCCATTGCAATTGACGGAAAAGGTCTTTATGCAGAAGTGCACGACAACTCATCCAATGAAGCTTTTTATCTCTTAAAAGACAGAGTTTCTGCTTACTGGCCAAAACAAGACTCTTATAAAATTGTCCGTGAATTTTTAGGCGAAGAGCTCGAACATACAAGTTATGAACCCTTTTTCTCATCTTGGGTTGAAAGTGCTGGTGAAAATGCATTCAAAGTGTATGCCACAAACTATGTTTTACATGACACAGGAACAGGTGCTGTACACACGGCCCCAGCATTTGGTGAAGATGACTTTAATGCAGCCAAACGCTACGGTCTCCCCATTTTAGATCACCTCGACACCAACGGAAAATTTATTGAAGGCAACCCGGCTGAACTTGTTGGCTTGGACTTTAAATCCGCTGACAAAGTTATCATTGCCGATCTGAAAAGACGTGGTTTTGTTTTTAAACACGAAACCTTTGTCCATAGCTATCCACACTGTTACCGTTCTGGTCTGCCACTTATGTACAGAGCGGTTCCTTCTTGGTTTGTAAAAATTGAAGAGAACAAAGAGCTTCTCCTAAAAATGAATAGCCAGATCAATTGGATACCTGACCATATTAAATCGGGACGCTTTGGCAAATGGCTTGAAAATGCGCGCGATTGGAATATAGGTCGCTCACGCTATTGGGGAAATCCGATTCCAATTTGGAAAAACTCTGAAACCGGTGAAGAAATGTGCATTGGCTCTGTAGCAGAGCTTCAACAATACACAGATAAACCCATTACTGATATTCATATGGAATTTATTGACGACATTGTCATTCCTTCTAAAAAACACCCTGGAACAGTTCTCACGCGCGTGCCTTTTGTACTCGATTGTTGGTTTGAATCAGGCTCCATGCCTTATGCTCAACATCACTATCCATTTGAAAGATCCGAAGAATTTAAAGATCTATTCCCAGCTGACTTTATTTGCGAAGGTCTAGATCAAACGCGTGGTTGGTTTTACACATTAACTCTACTTTCAGGCTTGCTTTTTGAAAAACCTGCATTTAAGAACGTGGTTGTAAACGGGCTTATCCTTGCAGAAGATGGCCGCAAAATGAGCAAGAGCCTCAAAAATTATCCCGACCCCATGGCAACACTTGACGAATTCGGAGCTGACTCCGTAAGACTCTTTTTGCTTTCTTCACCAGCAACAGTAGCTGAAGAAGTTCGCTTTAGTGTAGATGGTGTGAAAGAAAGCACCCGTCGAGTGTTGTTACCTTTATGGAATGCTTATTCCTTTTTTGCAACATACGCTTCTATTGACAATTGGGATCCTACGAAAGATTCAGTTAAAAGTACAAATGCACTCGATAAATGGATTTTATTGCGCTTAAATGAACTTGTTAAAAATATAGATGAAGCAATGAATTCATATCAAATTGCTAAAGTTGCACCTACTTTGATTGAATTTTTTGATGACCTAAATAACTGGTACATCCGCAGAAGTCGTAGACGCTTTTGGAGCAGCAATAAAGAAGCATACTCAACACTTTATGAAGTTCTTCTCCAAGCTACACAAATCCTCGCGCCATTTGCGCCTTTTACAGCAGAATACTTTTTTGGCAAACTTGCCCTGACTGACGAACTTAAAAATGTTGGCAGCGTTCACCTCTCAATCTTACCTAAATACCGTGAACTCAGTGCAGAAGAGCAGATGCTTTTAAAAGAAGTTGCCGTTGCTCGTCGCACCGTTGAACTCGGAAGAACGATTCGCGTGTCGCATAAATTAAAAAATCGTCAACCCCTAAAAAAGCTAACAGTGGGTGTTCTCTCAAAAGAATATGGTGAACAGATTTTAAAAATGAAACACGTCATTTGTGAAGAATTAAACGTAAAAGATGTTTCTATCACTTACGATCCCTCTGAACTTGCAAAAATCATTGTGAAACCAAATTTTAAAGTTCTTGGCAAATCCTTGGGTGATAAAATTAAAGAGTTACAGATGTTACTTAACGATATTTCACAAGACAATGCGGCAAAAGCCCTTCGTAAAGAAACAATTCAAATTAAAGATTTCACTTTAAAACCTGAACATGTTTTAGTTGAATTGCGCCCAAGTGGCAGTCATTTAGTTGCAACCGATGCCGAACTTGTTGCAGCAATCGATCCCACAATGACAGAAGAATTACGTTTTGAAGGCATTGCTCGCGAACTCGTGAGTCTTATTCAAAAAGCAAGAAAATCAGCAGATTTTAATGTCGAAGATAAAATTTACTTAAAATTAAAAACAAGTCACGCCCTTGCCCAAGCAATAAATTCGAACAAGGAATATATTGAAGACGAAACGCTTTCAAAAATTGTCGAACAGATAAATGGTCAAATTCAATATAATACAGAATTAGATTGTGAAGGGGAAAAAGTTTCTCTAGCTATGAAACTTATTTAATTTCAAAGAAATATTTTCAAAAAAATCTTTCTTAATTTTAAGCCCCGATAAAAAGCACAATTTATCGGGGCTTAAACTTGAATTATTAAAATAATCTTGTTAATAAATTGAAATATCTGTTTTCCAAACTCGCTTTCAAAACAAACCTTTTTATAAGGATTCTGGACATCTTCGTGCTTATTTTGTAAGAAAAAATATTAAATATTTAGATTTTTTACTTATTAACAATTCAGAAGTATTTAAAAAAAGGCTTTAAAATTATAAAAATTTAGCTTCCAACTCTAAACTTATTTTAAAATCCGTTAGATTATCATTAGAATTTACATGAGTAATGAAATTTAATTCTGTAGAACTACTTGTATCGATTGCTTTATATTCAAGAGGACGTTCAACTTTATCCCTAATTTTTTTATAGGTAACAAAAATATTTTTCAATTCATTTGGATTATAAAATTCAGGCGTATAATAAGGACTTGGTAAAGTAATAGGTTGCCAAATTTTCTTTTTCATTTTTTTATTTTTTATAATTATTCTTTGTTTATTGATAGCAGCTATATTTTTCTTTGTATTGATCTCATCGTTTGCCAAAGACTGAGTTTGATAAATACAAAAAAATAAAATAAATAAGCTTTTTATAAAAGCCATGAAAAAAAACCTCTAAAATTTTATATAGTGATTTTTGAGCTTAAAAATTCGACAGAAGCTCGAAGAATTGCCACTTTAGCACATTTTAATAACTTATAAAAGCACTATTTTTGGTAAATTTTACTTATATATCATATGGTTAAACAAAAGATCCTCAGTTGAATCTAACTCATAGCCTTTTCTACCATAAAAATCGAGAACGTGGTTCTTAATTTTCGGCCGCATAGATAAAATGTGGTTCTTAATTTTCGATTCGATAAACAAAAAAAGCACCCCTTTTGGGGATGCTTTTCTAATAAATTCAACAGCTTTAGATTAGTTCGATGCTGGAGCAGGAGCTGCTTCGCTTGAAGCAGGTGCTGCAGCTGCTTCTTTGTCTTTCTTACTCTTTTTGCTTGCCTTGCTCTTATGAGTTTTCTTATTGTGTCCAGCCTTTTTCTTGTGCTCTTCTTTCTTTTCTGCAGCAGGAGCTTGTTCAGCTTGTGCTGGCGCAGCTGCCTGTGCTGTAGCAGCTGGAGCTGCTGCTGGTTTAGCAGCTTCGGCTGCAGGCGCTGGAGCCGCAGAAGGTTCACTAGTTTGTGCAAAAGCAGAAACGGAAGACAAAGCAAAAACAGTAGCAATAAGTGAAGATACAAGTTTCATAATAAAAACCTCCAAAAAGAGACTATTTTCAAGGAGCAAACTGTGCTCATTTATACTAACGTCTCAAGTTGGAGGTTTATTCCAAGTAAACAAAAATTATTTTGATTCAGCACTTTCTGGTAAATACTCAACTTTTGCTATTTCAAGAATTTTAGCGATCACTTTACGGATCATAACTTGTCCACGGAATTCATCATAAACTTGTGCGCCTGCGCGTTTAACAAGTTGCTGAGGATCCATACGATTTGCCATTGCATAGGAAGCCATATCACGTAGCATTTCATCATCCGTTACTGAAATTCCTTCTTGGCGTGCAATGTGACCAAGCGCAAGAATTCCACGCACCTGTTTATTAGCCCAGTCACGGTATTTTGCACGAACTTCTTCATTGTCTGTTTTAACCTGATTTTCCTTAGCAACACGAGAGTTTGCTTCAGCAATCGCGCGATCTACAGTACTTTCAATAAGACTTTCAGCAACTTCAAAATCGTTTGTGCTGAGAACTTGATCAACGACTTGCTCAAAAGCTACATTTGAGCGAGCTTCTTCATTGCTTCTTTTAATAGTTTCTCTTAAATTTTTACGAACTTCTTCCATTCCAGGATAGCCTAGACGTTTTGCAAAATCTTCATCAAAAGCAGAAGGAACAAGAGTTTCAACGCTGTTTAAAGTCAGATTAAATTGAACTGTTTTTCCTTTAAGTTCTGCATCTGCAAAATTTTCAGGCAGTTCCACTGGAAATTCTTTTGTTTCAGAAGCTTTCATCCCTACGATCGCTTCTTCGATAGCAGCAATATTTGAACCATTCAGTTCGATCAATTGATTTTTTGCTTCTTTACCTTCTAATAAGGAGCCATTATGTGACACAGTGTAGCTGACATTTGCCACATCTCCTTTGACGATTGCACGTCCAGATTCATCTTTTTCAGTTTTTCCTAAAGCACGTGCATAGTTATTTAAAAGTTTTTCAACTTCTGCATCGAGATCGATATCAAGATTTTTATTC
Organism: Fluviispira vulneris; assembly: GCF_014281055.1. Lineage (NCBI taxonomy): Bacteria > Pseudomonadati > Bdellovibrionota > Oligoflexia > Silvanigrellales > Silvanigrellaceae > Fluviispira > Fluviispira vulneris. The sequence goes on from NZ_JACRSE010000006.1 coordinate 46,846, forward strand.
ATCTTGACTACAATATTTTGATAATCTTTAATTTCGATTTTAGGATTGATATCAACTGTAGCCGAGAATTCAAAATCCTTATTTTCTTCAAACTGATTTTCAGGTTCAATATGAGGATGGCTTACAATTTGAAAATCAACAGTCTTTGAAACATTTGTATATGCATCATTTATAACACGATCCGCAGCTTTCTTAACAATATCACCCATATAAAACTTACGGATGAGAGTTGCAGGAGCTTTTCCTTTACGGAAACCACGAATTTCTGCCGTTTTCTGAATTTCAGTAGCTACCGCTTGAAATGCATCTTTTATAGAGGATGCAGGCACTGAGATTTTAAATTTACGACGGGTGCTATTTACTTCTTCGATAGTTGAGGAAAATGTCATTTTTTGTTCCCACTTACAAAATAATCCCAAAAGAGGATTTTGCATTAAAAATTGCTAAGCCCAAATACGAGCAATCAGCTAAGGCTATTAGCTTGGATCAATTACTAAAGAGAGGCTAATAGGTCAACATGGAAGTGCATTTTCGCACATCAATCTCTTAAATTTACACTAGAAAGATTATTTCTCTGCTGAACTGCTTAAAGGCAATAACACTTGCCACACCTGCTTGCGCCAATTTGGAAAAGATGTGAGATCTTTGATACTTGAAAGATAGTAAAGCTGCGCAAATTTTCCTTCGCTGAGCTTAATTGGTTCCAATTGTAAGTTTTCATTCAGAGGCAGAGCAAGCGAATCTTTAAAAATTGCTGACAAAACAAGCAATGCTCGGTGACCAAAGCAAAGAATGGCATAAGGGTTGATCTCTGATATTTTTCTGAGCAGATCGGGATTCATATTGTCTGAGAATTGATTTGAGAGTGCGGATTGCTGATCTTTTAGGATAAGCGGTGGGATAAAGTAAGAATTCTCATAGATACCCAATTTGCCTAATAGATTTATTATTAAACCTTTATTCTGGGCGTTCTGACTTAAACGTCCTTCTTCTAATTGCTCATCATTTTCAAAAAAATCTGCGAGAATAAGATAACTTTTATCCTGATTGGATAAAACGCTATTATAAGATGCAAGAGCATGCGGATAACGTTCTACACCTTCATTGACACATGCATAGATTTTATCACGAATTTGTCTTTGAACTTTTTGATATATATCCATTTTTCTAAAAATGCTCCAGAACGAATCAAATAAAACACTGCTCACACTAAAATCTATAAGGTTAAAATTCTCGATTCACAAGATTAAATTATTTTAATTCTTTTTTAGCTGCTTCAATGCCTATATCATCTCTACGTGGAAGCGCTTTCGTGTACTTCATAATTAATTTTTCTAATTTAGGAAAAAAACCAATAGAATTTAGAAAATAATTTAACCATCCTGTTGTAATACAATAATATTTATTAAAAGGAGGCGTATGGTGAATTTGGTGATGATCTGGATTTAAAATCAAACGTGCATTTTGCAATAATATTAAAAATTTATTTCTCTTTTTGGAATGAGCCCATTTATGAATTTGGTTGGTAAATAAGACAAAGAGGGTCAGAAAAAAAACAAAAAAAGCTATAAATGAAGAAAGTGGAAAATCTTTTTCAATTCTTAGCAGCAAACAACTTAACAGAATAGGAACTCCTCCTAGAGCACAAGCAGCATTTGTTTCTATAAAATCGTGGCGGGTGATTGCAAAAGGGTCAACATGATGTTCACGAAATGGCCGAATCAGCGCTGGTCCTAGAATTGGCATATCAACAGACCCCCACGTATCCCCCGCCCAATGCACAAGTCCACCGATAAAGTCACTAAATATCCAAGCAAGAATTAAAGCAGGAAGTATAAAATACCAAAGATCTACTGTTACTTTAATAATTCGAAAAGCAATTATAGAAACCAGAATAAAAAAAATTATCAATCCAGCCGTTTCGAGTAATCTGAACCATTTGGGATAACCTGAAGCGAGTTCTTCTTTATTTCTCTGGATGATCGGAGTGATATGTTCATTTTCTTGCATTCATTTTCTCCTATTCCAAATTTTAAGGATGAATCTTAATTATTTTAGCATAGGAGAATGTGATAAGGGAATCGAGAAAAAAATGCATTGATTTACAAAAGTCAAAAAGAATTATAGAAGTTGCTTCAAAGTTTTAAAAACTTCATCGACATGTTGAGCGACTTTAACTTTCCTCCATTCTGCAACCACATTTCCTTTTGGATCGATGATAAATGTAGAACGCTCAATTCCCATATATTTTTTCCCATACATACTTTTTTCTTTCCAGACGGCAAAAGCCTCACAAAATTTACCATCAGAATCGGATAAGAGTGTAAATTTTAAATTTTCTTTTTCTGTAAATTTCTTGTGACTGAGACAAGAATCTTTACTAACTCCCACAATTTGACAATTCAAAGAAGAAAACTTTTTTGCCTGGGATTGAAAATCCTGAGCTTCTGTCGTGCAACCTGAAGTCATATCTTTAGGGTAAAAATAAAGAACGAGCCAATTTCCTGAAAAATCGCTTAAAGAAACTTTTTCTTCTTTTGCGTTTAAAGCACTTAACTTTGGACATTTATAAGTTTTTTCAAGTATGGGATTGTGCGTTTTTTTTGCAGCAGGCATTCTTTACTCCTAAAATACGGGTGTATCAACATCACTTGATTTTTTATGGGCATTGACATTTGAGTCGGCAGTTGCAAGCGAAACAGGAGAAACATCAAGCAAAGGCTGTATATTTACCTTTAAACCCAAATGTAATCTTTCAAAGTCCACTGATAATGTACCTGGATTTAATAAAACCAATGGCAACGAGAAAGTCTCTTGAAACAACTTTTCAAACTCACTTATAACAGAAGACGAAGCAGAACTAAGCCAGATTTGATTGGAATCTAACTGCCAAATGACTTCAACGAGGCGGACAGAAGGTAAAGAAGACTTCAATAATTCTTCCTTTAAACGATCTTTTACTGATTCACGTACTTTTTTACCCACACGTCGAACAGTTCCATGCTCATCTTCTTTTTCATGCCCTAGAGCTTCAAATGCCGCTCGCAACTGCAATTTCATAAAAGTTGCAGGAATTTTCTTTTTATCTGCTCTGATGCCAAATAAAAATGAATTTTCATAAATCAGTGAAAAAGGATCATCTAATTGAGCTTCGCCCGTAAACGGATGACAAAATCCTATCGACTCTTCACGTGTGTCATCTAAGCCGATGGGGGATATAAATGATTTCTTAATTTGCTCCACTATCCATGAAAAAGGTGTGTCTTTCGATGGAGTGAGGATTTGAAATCGCTTGATTGCGAATGAACCTGAAGCTATTGACATATATAAACTCTCTTAAAATCGAATAAATTGTCCGAAAATAAAGGATACGGACAGAGTCCTTCCATAATTCACAAAAATACATTCATTTCAAGAGAGAAAGCAAATTTATGCGAAAAAACTTAGCACTCTGAAAAAAAATTAGTTTTTACATAATAAATGGTAAGCTACTTTAAAGACAAGAAAAGTTTTTAATTTAAAAATAAGCTCATCTTATTAAAATTTAATTAAATAAATTGTATTAAAATTCAATAAATAATAATTTTATTTTAAAATATTAGTCTATATTTAAAGGATATTACATCTATAGTTAAAACAATTAATAAACGAAATAAAATTTACAAAATTAAAAAATATTATATAATAAATTAAACACATATAATAAAATAATTATAAAAATAATTAAATTTATTAAATCTATTTTAAAAAAAATATTATTAATAGAATTTGCAAATTTATTTTTTTTAAATTATTTCATAATTAGGTTTTTAAAACCTGAACCAATTATACACAGGAGTGTTACGTGAAAAGATTTATATCCAATTGCACCAGCCAATCATTGAAGATAGCCGCAATCACAGCTCTCGCAGCAGCATTTCAAATGTCCATTCATGCTCATCCAATGGGAGAGCCTCAAGAAGATCTCTCAACAAATCATTGCTCAATAGAATTGAATAATTTAGTTGCAAAGTTAAATACAAACGAAAAAAATATTGCTTCAATAATTAGCAGCGTAAGCGGTGATTGTTTAGCAAAACTTTTCCTTATGTCTCCGTCTGAAATCAAAAGCATTTATAAAAAAGAAAATATAAATACAGTTACCCAAGCTGCAATAAATGAAATCAATAACTTTAATAAAAACAGTTTAAAAAAATTAATTAACTACGCCAAATTTTTAAATATTGGCTTTTACCTTGAATCTAAAAACCCTGAATTGCACCTTGTCTATCATGCAGATGACGTTATAAAAAGAAATATTGCCCAATTGACAGATCTTTATGCTCGTAAACTGTTTACACTGCGGAATGTTGACTTTGCAATCGATCAAAAAGAACTTCAAGACACTTCAAAAGGGATTTTCAATCTTATCGGATCTGCTCAGGCTTATGCTGAAACAATCCATCTCATTCAGTATATTACTGGGAATAAGTTAGATAAAAACTTCCCCCTTTATAATGCAATAGCTCCGATCCAAAAAGTTCTTTCTGCCACTCATGATGCTGGAGGATTATTCTATAAATCGAGTGATACCAAAGAAATATTTAAAGGAATAATTCAAAATATAATTCGAATTGTAAATGAAGATGAAAATATTCTAGAAGAAAAACTTTATGTGAATTATATCAGAGAACTTGGAAAATTCTTACGTTATCCCACATACCAAAAAGATATTATCAAAAGCTTAACTGGAGTTATTAATAGATCCTCCTTTAAAAACGCAAAAGGTATATCAGATCCCAATCCTATGTTGATTGCTGCAGTTGCGGCATTAGAAGAAAATAATATTGTAAATGCAAATAATTGTGATGACTTTAAAGACAAAAATGGGCTGAATATTTGTGATGCAAAAGCAAATTTAAGTAACACTCTCTTTCCAAATAGGGCCAAATTTGATGAAGGTAATATCGTAATATTCTCATCTCTAGATGAAAAAGAAGTAACTAAACAATATTTAGGTATGAAAGAAGTAGAAGCGCTCTTTAAAAGAACAATTCAAAATCTTGATCCTATTTCAAATGATCCAAACGAAAGATTACAAATTTTTATCTATAAAGATGCCGAAGAATATAAAAAATATAAATCTTACATCAGCAACCTTAGCAATAAAGAAGATGGAGGTATATATATAGAAAGTATAGGTACTTTCTATACTTATGCTGGGGACTCTGGACTCGAAGATCGTGTTCGCCATGAATACGCTCATTATCTCAATGGCCGATACCTTGTAAAAGGAATTCATGGAGACACAAGTTCCTTCGATAAAAAATGGAATCGCATGACTTGGTTTGAAGAAGGAAGTGCTGAGTTTTATGCTGGAGCAACTCAAGCGGATAATTTTATTAACCGCAAAGTAAAGTTTGATGGAATTGACGTAAATAACATTAAAACGATTAAAGAGCTTACAAATTCTGCTTATGGAACTCTTGATAGCTTAGTCCTTTATAATCAAAGCACTGCTTTATTTAGTTATTTGTATAATAAGAAATATGATATTTTCACACAGTTGATAGAATCGTTAAAAGAAAATAATGTAACAAAATTTGATTATATTATTGAAAAAATATCAGATGGCTCGCTTGATGCAGAATTTAAAAAATATATTTTAGAAGTTAAAGCAGGCGCTCTCTCTGATGCTCGTTTAAAAATGAATAATCATGAGTTTTTCAACGTTTCAGAAATACAAAAAATTGAAACAGATATGAAAAATGCTGGATTAAATATAAAAGGCTGTGAAGTTATTGCAAGTTCTGAATTTCAAAATGCACAAGCACGTTTTGCATGTTTCGGAAGCATACATGACCCTGCTGGTAATTATCATGCGACGAATCAAGCAGTAAATACTTCAATAAAACAACTTCTCAGTTTCAATCCAAAATACAGTTTCACTAACTGCGCATTTGGTGAAACACAAAAAGATTCTAGGAGACTTTATTGCGAAGGTCCTTTGTCTATAGCTTCTTTCACTGAACTTTCTCAAGAAAGACAAAAGTCGGTTGCTGACTCGAACGAAATACAAAGATTAAAAACCTTTAAAAACTCAAAAGAACATTTTTGCTTCTTCACTGGTGATACATTATCCGATGCATTATTTAATAATAGTCGCAGACAAGAAGCTCAAGGCTATGATTATACAAAGAGTGAAGATCCTTCTACAGGGAAGTTAACAGTAGATAAAAATGGCCAGATTACATATACAAATACAGACAAAAATTCTTACGATCCTGTTAAAGGTTCTGTAGATATTTCAGAAAAAGAACACGTCCACTTAAATGATAATTCGCCTTTAAAAATCGTTCTGAATATGTTCAAGTTTAAGAAAATAGATGAACGTATGTTTGCAACAAAAATTTATGCAGACACTGATGGAAGAGCTAACTTAAGTTTATACCGTAACGAATACAACACTTCAGAAATTGCTAAAGATGGTTTCCGTGTATTCTCTGATAATTTCCGCTATCAAGAAGTGAACGACTTTGATTTTGAAGTTGTGGAAAAACCAGTTGGCTCACATGCACGAATTTATAGCCGATATATGCTAGATTATCATAATCCAAACAAATCACCTAACATAGATGATATTATTAAAGTCAAAGTATCTAAACACGATTGGACTCCTGAAATTTTTGAAGTGAGAATATCGAGCGATAAACCTTCACTCTCTGATAACATAGCAAAAGGATTTGAAAATGTAGAAACTCAAGTTGCAGAGTTTAAAATGACAAATAAAGTTGTGAGTGGAACTTATATTTATGATCCGATTGAACATCTTCTAGATCCTGGATTTAACTACAGTTATGAAGTGATCAAAGGCAATGATGTTAAGTGCGGTACTTTAAGACTTGCAGATTATGGCGCATTTACTTATGTACAGTCAGAAGATTGTGAAAACGACAGCGCTCTCATCTACGTTACTAGAGTAACAAATACAGGTGTTACTCCTGTCTTTAAACTTAAAGCTGTCTTTAAATAATTCAGCTTTAAAAGTAATTCATTCTCAGTTGAATAATGTTTTTGTTTCAACAGAGTTATGTAATTTAAGTGCTTCTAAGGGCAGATATACTGATCGCAAATGCCCTTAGATAAATCACCCCTCTAAATATGACCCCCCGTAATAAATATTATAATCAACAGAGACTTATTATACATGATTGACTGCATACTTTAATTATGCTATGAGAATGAATGTTTTCAAATTTTAAAACTTAGAAAATATGGATTTTATTCTTTTTTTTAGCATTTTTTAATTGTTATTATTTTCATTAAAATTGATAATTAATGCTATTTTTCAAGCGAGAAACTTATGTGCAAAATAATTATTCTACTTATTTTTTATTTGATTTTTCCAAATTATTTATATGCTGAAGAATTGAAAAAAAATTCTAATTCAGAAAATCAATCAGAAAAAGATAATTCTATAACAAACAAAAGTGATAGTGTTTTTAAAAAAATGAAAATTGAAAGTGGGGAAATTATTGTAAGCAGTAATTCACTTGAAAAAGAAAATGCTGCAGAAAATCAAAAGGAAAATGAGAAAATTGAAAATTCATCTCAATAACTTCATTATGAATATAGCTTGGATTTTCAGTGTAAATTTTAACAAAAAAACTTACTAAAACCATTTCAAAAATATATGTTCACTTATTTTGACAAAATTTTGGTAATAGAAAACTTTTATATTAAAAATCCTGCGAAATTAGGCTTCATTCTTCCACCGCAGGCGCTGCAGTCGAAACTTCGGGTTTTGACTCTGAAGCAGGTTGCTCGATCATAGGCTCAATCGGTTTTACAGGTTCTGTTGGTTCAGGTGTTTCTGCTTTTTCTATTTCTTTTTCTTCAGGTTTATTTTCTTCTTTAGGTGGTTCTTTTTTTTCTACAGGAACATCTTCAATACTTAATGGAATAGATTTTGTTGAGTCCCATACACCACTTTGCAAATTTAAAGCCGAAATTTTTATAAACCACTTTCCTTGGCCAATGGCTTGTGCAGGCAAAGAAGTTTTCACAGTTGAAAAAGTTCTTATTTTATTATTAAAATCTGCGTCATTTGAAACTTCAACCCGATAAAATGAAACTTTACCTGTTGCGGACCAAACGAGTCGATCGGATAATTTCAATTGTGGAGGAATATCTGCACGCAGACCAGATGGCATGGGGGGTAATATTCTTAATTTATGCACTGGTTTTCCATCTTCTTTCCAATACACTTCTCCTGGCGGTGGAACAGAAATACGATATTTTCCATCGGACGCTGGTGCACCATTTAAATAAATTGATTTGAAATTAGGATCTCTCGAAATAATAACTTTTTTATTTGCAGGTATGAGAATAATAGGACCACCATCTTGTATATTGTAATTATAAGAATCAGGTCCAGATGACTCTTTTGTATCATTTTCAATTGAAATAGGTTTATTTTGTTTCGGAACAGGCTTTGCTTCTTGCACAACTGGCTTTGGTTCTGGAGCAATGGCGACTTGTGCTGGAGCTTTTGCTTTTGGCACAGTTGCTATTTTAGGACTTGGTTCTTTAGCAGTTTGTGGTATAGGAGCAGCTGTAACGACTGGTGGTGCAATATGTTCTGGTGTGTGTGTAGGTATCACAGGTGGAGCTTCCGTTGCTGGTGGTGGCGGTGTTACTTTAGTCTCTTTTGGAAGATTAACCGGTTTTTCAGATTGTTTCACGCCAAAAGGTGAATATGGGCCAAAAAAAAGGAGAGCCGCTGCTGATGCACCCGCTACAGCCACACCAGCTGTGATACCTGTCAAAATCATTTTTCTCTTCCGAGTCAATTCGTCTTCGGCAGCTTCAGGAAAAGGTTCGTCTTTAGGTTGTACAATTTCTTTTTCAGGAATTTCCTCTTTGTTACGAGAGTGATTATCGCCCTTCTTCAAACGAATATTTGTCATGATCGCCACCTCTATATAATCCTATCCTTATACAGAGTTTATATCGGTTTATTCCTAATAGTATTAACGTTACAGAAAATGCCTATAGGCAAAATATATGTAGGAAAATTGTCAGTTTAAGAGTTCTTGTATGAGTTTTTTTGATTTTAATGCAAAACCATGTTTTGCAAACTTATGTGCAATTGCATCATACGATGCTAATACTTGAGAAATTGTACAACGATAACCTAAATCAACAAGCTCTGTGCGAATATAATATTTCATGGGATTTCCAGCCATAGCTTCCATAACTTCATCTGTAGGTTTGAAAATAACAAAATCTACATCGGGATTATTATCCATTGAATGCATTAACATTGAACTTGATCTTGTCTGGACTAGACTTTTTACTGCTTGAACCAAGGTAAAATATCCACCCTTTTTCATAACTGCACCAGGCTGATTGCTTGTATAAGGTACCATTGGGTCAATATATACCACGAGACCTGCACCGTTACGAATTGCAGTATTGAAATCAGAAGCACTCGTTAATTGGCCATCAGTAAACCAATGTCCTTTTATTCTTTCTGGTAAATAAAATGGAGGCAAAGCTGTGCTTGCTCGAACTGCTTGACTGATTCGAATATCTTTCCAAGGTTCTTCTCCAAAAACAATATTTTCACCTGTATCTTGATCTGTTACGCTAATATATAATTCTTTTTTTAAATGAGCCATGCTGTCTTCAATACCAAAATGGCGCATTTGTCTTTCAAAAAACTTTTTTAATTTTTCACCTTTAAAAAAACCAGTCGGTACTGAATTTTGTAATCGGCTGACAAGTTCTGCAGAGTCAAAAGTTGAAAATGCTCTGATAAAGTCGAAAACGCGACGAAATATTTCAGCGCCTGCAGGATCAAATACGGTATTTAAGCCTAGAGGTTCGAGACTCGTGTGCTTTCTATATATTTGTTTAACGAGATCGTCCGAATGCACACCAACTGCGAGAGTGCTTGAAACAATTGCTCCAGATGAAACCCCACAGAAAATATCAAAATCACCACACTCACGATCAAGTAAACAGTTATCAATTGCATTAACGACACCGATAGAATAAATATATCCTTCAAGGCCTCCACCAGATATACATATACTTGTTTTTTTATGATTGAGGCGAAAATCATACAACTGCCGAGTTGCAATTAAAAATAATTCGACCGAGTCAGGTGGATCAATAATAACTGCTCGAACATTTGCAAGACTTAAACGAAACTCTCGATTTGTTGTCTTTGCAGAATTAGGTAACACAACGACCACACGCCGCATGGTGTAATGAAATCCTCTTGGAGTAAATTTTTCAATTGCGGATTTTAAATTCTCAAAAGTAACAGCAATTTTTTGATCTTTTTGTTCAAATGTAGTTTTTGATGAATGCAAAACATTCATGTCATCTTGATTTAATTTTTCTTCTTCTTTTTCAATTTCAAACAATTCATTTTGATTGGGTTCAATTTCATCTTGAACGAGGCGTTCATCAAGTATAATTAAGTCTGCATCGAATACGGGAAGTTCATGTGCGAGTTGATAAACATCGGTATAAAAATTAATTGTTGCCCCAGGAAAAGCGTTGGCAGCCAAAGCAAGTCTTCTCAATACATACGATGAAACTGAGAAAGAATTACTTTTCTGTTGATCGAGGTTGCGTGCGCCGGCATTTAAAAAATCGTGTTTCAATGATTCAATAAGACGTTCAACGCCTACATACATAACTCTATATTCTTTAAATCCTGAAAATTTGTCAGACACAGAGAAATTCCCCTTTTATAAAGAAAGAAGACATGGCCTCGGAAGAGACCATCTCAGGTCGAAGCTTTTTTTTCTCTTGGATACATAACATATTGTAAATACTTACATTGCAAACTTCCATTGTATACAGAAACTTTTCGGGTGGGACGCAAACCGACTGATTTTAAAGCAGTTTCATTAGCGGTGAGAAGCCAAGCATTCCAATTAGGGTACTTCTGTTTCCAAAGGTCACCCATCGCTTTGTACATCGGCGCAAGATCTTCACCTTCTTCGAGTCTTTCTCCATAAGGGGGGTTAACAATTTGGATACCACAGGATGCATGGGGTTTGCTCATAAATGCATCTTTTACTTGAAAAGCAATAACCCGACCCACACCGGCTTCTTCAGCACAATCTCTCGCAACTTCAATATTACGATTGAGAATATCCCCAGCTCGAATGGGTGCTAAAATATCATCATGCACTTCAATATTGTTTTGTTGTGAATAAAGTCTAGCTCTGACAGGTAAATCTGCTAAAGGCTTTTCGTTAGATAATATTTTTGTTTTTAGTTCACGCAATGCAGCTTTCATTTCTGGTACTTTATCTGGACAAAGATCCATAAAAGCAAATTCATTGCGCCGCACATTGGGTTTCCAATGTAAAATAGCTAAAGCAGCTTCAATGGCAAGGGTGCCTGAACCACACATTGGATCCATAAAATAAGGGGAAATTAAAACCTGTTTAGGAATTTTCTTACCCGAGTTTTCATTCACACCCTTTCGTTCTAAATAAACGGCTTCACTCGATTTCCAAATACTATTTGCGAGTTTATTCCAGCCAGAAATTCTGAGCAAAGCTGCCGCTAAGGACTCTCTTAAAGGAGCTTCAACACCACCCACACGATAGCCACGCCGTGAGAGAGGCTCACCAGTTGTGTCAACAGAAATGCTCAATTTTCTCCGCACAAGGCGGACGAATATTTTGACGTCAGGATTTTCAGTATTTACATTTGGACGTTCACCGACTTTATTGCGAAACACATCACAAATTGCATCTTTAATACGTAAACTTGCAAACATAGAGTTATTGACAAAGGAATCACTCACTGAGGCATTGACAGAAAATGTTAATTCTTTTGGGAATATAAGAGACCAATCGATTTGTGAGGCGATAAAATGAAGTTCCTCTTCACTTTTGACTTCAGCTTCAGCTAGTACTAAAAGCACACGACTTGCACACATAGCCGCTAGATTAGCAGCTATACACGCACTCCAAGGTCCTTCCATGTAACAGCCTGCAGAGCCTGCCCAAATATTTGATTTTATTTCATAAGTTGAGCATATTTCTTCGAGTTCTTCTTTCAGAATATCTTCAAATCCTCTTGAAGTTGAAACAAAAAAACGAGGGCGAGAAAAAGGGGAAGCTAAATACTCATCGGTGTGAAAACTATGGGGATGATGCTGTACCTTTGTTATCATTTTTATCCTTATATGGAGCACACAAACCAAGCTCTCTTAACATTTCAAATTCTCTGCCAGAGCGAATACGTGTATAATACTCCAAAAATTGTGTTGCTTTTGCGGGCGTTGAGTTTTCAAGGAGCTTTGTGACTTGACGCGCAGGCAAACGGCTCAAAAGAGCTATCACCAGATCTCGATCCATATTGTCCATAACAGGAGCCACTTTGCGTGGTTCCATTTTTGAAACAAACTCCACAGCCTCTTTCACCCGCTCCTCCTTTAGTTTCTTCTCTTTTTGAAGAGTTTCGTCAAGCAATCTTCTTTCCTCTTCAATCTTTTTGAGCTGAGAATCTATATCAAGTCGAGATTTATCATAAGCTTTTTTTGCATCTTCAAGGCGTATCAACTTTTGCTCAACATCACTGCGAATGAGTTCAAGTTCATCACGAATCCGCATTGCTTCTGATGCAGTAAGTTCATTTTTTGGAATATTTGGCATATTTTCAGACTGAGCTGCCATTTGATTTTTCGGCATATTTTCAGACTGAGCCGCCGTTTGATTTTTTGGCATATTCTCAGACTGAGCCGCCATTTGCTGAATCATTAAAACAAAAAGAAAAATAAATTTTAGTACTCTTCTCATTCTTCACCTTTCTCTTGAAATTGATTTCTCAAATATTTTTGATTACCAACTTCATCAAGAATAGTTTGTTCTTTATATGCTTCTTTTTTCAGAAATTCTTTTTCTTTTACTTCCTTTAATTTTTCAATAATTTTTTGATTTCTTCTAGCTTGTATAAGTGTTTGTTGATAAACTTCTAAGTCTGATTGGCAACTTCTTAAATTATCAAGAAGTTCCATAATACGTCCTTGTCTCATATTCAATGATCGTTCATAAATTGTTACTTTATGTATTTGAGAATCTTTAACACAAATATTCAATTCATCTCTTTCAGAAAAATATAAGTCTCTTTCCTGATATATCATGTTTTTTAATGCTTCGATCACCCTCTTTGTATATTCAACTTTCATTTCCGCCTCTTGGGTTTCTTGTTCCCGTAAGTGCAATATTCTTTGTAAGGAAAAACGAAAATTCATATACGCTCTTCTCCGAGTAAATCATGTAAAGAGTTCAGAGAATCATGAAAAGTGCATTTCAACATTCTATCTTGTTTTAAAAAAGCATCGATTTGAGGAAGAAGTTTCATTGCTTTATCAAGCTTTGGATTCATACCAACATTGTAAGCACCAATATTTATTAAATCTTCATTTTTTTGAAACTCTGCCATAAGATCTCGTAAAATAGAAACCGCTTTTAAATGTTTTTCATCTGCAATATCAATCATAACTCGACTCGCACTCGATAGAATATCTATTGATGGAAAATGATTTCTTTCAGCAAGTGAGCGTGATAAATTTATATGACCATCGAGAATACTTCTTGCAGAATCACAAACGGGGTCATTAAAATCATCCCCCTCAACTAATACTGTGTATATGCCAGTGAGGGATCCTTTAGATTCACTGTTTCCTGCTCGCTCCAATAATTTTGGTAACAAAGAAAAAACCGAAGGTGTGTATCCTTTTGTTGTCGGAGGCTCACCAACGGACAATCCGATTTCTCTTTGTGCCATTGCCACGCGAGTTAATGAATCCATTAAAAGTAATACTTTTTTTCCTTGATCCCTAAAATATTCAGCGATTGCTGTTCCAACATGCGCAGCTCGCACTCGACTGAGAGGGGATTGATCGCCTGTCGAAACGACGACTACGCTTTTTTTAAGCCCCTCTTCCCCAAGGTTTTCTTCTAGGAATTCTCGAACCTCTCTACCGCGTTCCCCTATCAACGCAATTACGTTGATTTCAGCATCGGAGTAGCGAGAGATCATTCCCATAAGCACACTTTTACCAACACCTGAACCCGCCATGATCCCGATCCGTTGTCCTTCTCCAAAACTTAAAAGTGCATTGATAGATCGAATTCCAGTGTCAAATGGTTTCGAAATTCTTCTCCGTGTCAAGGGATTAAGGGGCTCACGCACGATCGAATAGGAAGAACCCAAATTGCCAACAAATTCTTCACCGACCATCGGACGCCCGTATCCATCAATGATGCGACCAATCAGATGTTCACCGATTAAGATTTTTTGTTCTCGTTCAATACATTGAACAAGCGAATTTGCACACACTCCGATTGGATCGGAAAATGGGACTATAAGAGCTTTATCTTTACGAAAACCAACGACTTCTCCTTCAATCGCATAGCTTCTTTCTCTATTAAAAATTCGAACGAGCGCTCCCAGAGGTGCATCGGTTAAAGTCGCTTCAATGACCGTTCCCACAATTTGTACGACTTTCCCATATTTTTCAAAAGGATCTTTTATTATTTGAGTATCCCTTTTCTTTTTTAATTTTAAAAGTGCTTCATTGGAAAACATTTTTTACGCCTTTTTCGCTTCACCTGAATATTTAATATTATCGCTTTGAGTTTCGTCTTGAAAAAGATCGTCTTTTAAATTTTCAACTATATTATCAACACTTTTCTTTAAATCTACAAAAGAAACACCTGTATCACTTTCAACATGAAAGGATCCGCTTTCCAGCGATTCATTTTCTTTTATTTCAATTTTTGAAACTTCTTTTTTGGCTTCAATATGACGTCGCAAACGAGTCGCATCATTTGAGTTCATTTCAATTGTAATTGAATTTTTTGAAGTATATGTTTTCAATATTTCATCAAAAAGGTGCGCTAAAGAAGCATCACTTGATTTTATTTGCTCCTTAAGTATTTTTTCACAACACAACTTTGTTAACTCAACAAATATATCTTTACCTTGTTTAATTAAAGAATCTCGTAACTCAGATAATCTATTTGCCACTTCGGAAATATTTTCAAATGCTCTGTTATATTTAGATTCTGCAGCAGCCATTCCGCGCTCTTCACCACTTAGATACCCATCACGTGATCCAGCTTCAAATCCTTCTTTTTTGCCAGTGGTAAATCCTTCTTCTTTACCTTCGTTAAAACCTGCATTTTTGGCTTCATTAAATATCTTTTCACTTTGTTCCTTTAATTTTAAAGTGCTGTCTTCAGTTTTCATTTCAATATTTTCTTCACTTTTAACTTCTGTTTGTTGCTCTGTTGGAACAAAACTGAGCTCTTGTTCTTTGTTACTTTTTTCCACTGGCATACTTTTGTCAGGAGTTTTTACCTGCGGATCAGCTCCTGAATTTTCATTTCTCTTTTTATTCACATTGACTTCCATCTCATGTTCCATTTCAGACAGTTCGAGAGCCATTGCCTCTTCCTCATCCATCATGGTACGTCTTCTGCGAATTTCCATTTCTTTTCGACCCTTTTCAAAATCCAAGGTCATATCTGTAGGCAGAAGCATCTTTGCACGACTGCCCAGCGGTTTTTTAAAATCTCGGGCTGCTGTGATTTTAACGTTCATCTCTTGCGGATCATGCATTTTTTGTAAAATGACACTTTTACGAGGGTTATCAGGAAATATAACGGTTTGATCATTAAAATGCAGCCAAGGATATTTCTCAACCTCAAGCGTATCCATTAACTTTTTATTTTCTTTTTTTATAAGTTTACCTGATTTTGAAACCACATATACCTCATTTATCAAACGAGAGCATTTTCACCACTTGCAGAAATCACTATTTTGCCTTCATCATTTAGACGCCGAGCCACTTGCACTATGGCAAATTGGGCTTGTTCCACATCGGAAATTTTTGCTGGCCCCATGATCGTCATTTCTTCGCGTAAATTCTCGGCTGCTTTTTGTGACATATTCTTAAATATCAACTCTTTCACACCTTCCGAAGCTGTTTTCAATGCAAGCTTTAATTGCTCAGGTTTCACTTCGCGCATAACAGTTTGAATGCCACGATCATCAATTTTAATAAGGTCATCAAATACAAACATTAATTTCCGAATATTTTCTGCAAGATCAGGATCTCTTTCTTCAAGTCTATCAAGAATATTTTCTTCAGTTGCTTTATCCATTAGATTGAGCATTTCGACAATTGGCTCAATTCCACCCACTTTTGAACTCGTTACGTTACCTAGTTTTTGTATTTCGTTACGTAAAACATCATCAATCTCATCGATGATTTCTGGAGATACACTTTCTAAACTAGCAACTCTTAGGATTAATTCAGTATGTAAACTTTCGGGTAAAATCTTCAATGTTTCGCCAAATTTCTTAGGGTCAAGATGCGCTAAAATCAAGGCCATTGTTTGCGGATGTTCATTTCTTAAAAAATTTGCCAACATTTTTGGATCAATCAATTCGAGTGATTCTAAATTTGCATTCGATGTTAAGGACAATTCATCGATAAGTGCATTTGCTTGATCACTTTTAAATGCTGACTCAATTAATTTTCTGGTGAAGTCGTTACTTCCTAAAAAATACTTTTTATTAGATTGAAGAATTTGATAAAACTCTTCCATGACCATGTCTATAGCATCGCTGTCAACTCGACCCAAACGGCTCATCGCGCTCCCGATGCGCTTGATTTCAAACTCAGTCATATGCTTGAAGATTTCTGCCGAAATCTCTTCACCAAATGCTAGTAAAAGAATAGCCGCTTTTTGAGGGCCTGAATATTTTATGGCCACGCTTCCCCCCAAGTTAATTCCGATACTTCTCAGTTTATAGCCAAAATTTTAACTGTAATAGAAAAAGTCAGCATTTCAGTCAAAAACTATTTAGGAAATTATTGCCAAGGTAAAATCAATTTTTTGGCTTATTTTTTTTGCACTCTTCTAATTCAAGAAGCATGTTAAAATAAACTTAAAGTTTTCTATTTAATAATAGCTGAGAGATTATTATGTTTAAATTTATCTCGTTCTTTATCAAAAAATTATTCTATATCTTATTAATCCAATTTTTTTTCATTCAGTATGCAAATGCTGAAATTCCTCCAGATATCAAAAAAATTATTTCCCGAGGGAAAATCATTGTTGCTCTCAAAACAGGAAATTATCCCCCTTTTTTTTACGAAGATGAAAAGAAAAAACTTAAGGGTTATGACATTGACATAGCTCAAGATATTGCGAAAAACCTTGGGGTTAGCCTGGAATTTAATCGCAACGCAAATACTTTTGCTGATGTGATTAAACTTGTGGAAAATGATTCTGCTGACCTTGCAATAAGTGCCATAAGCTCTACACTTTCACGTGGAATTTCCGTCAACTTTTCCGAACCCTATTTATTTCCAAATCAATCTCTCATTGTTAATCGACTGCTTGAAATTAAAATCCGTAATAATACAGAAGTTGATAAAGAATTTTTAAAAATTGCTGTACTCAAAAACTCTGCCTATGAAGATTATGTAAAAAATAATTTAAACAATATTGATGTGCTTTTAAAAAACGCAACTATCGTTAAATATGACGATTTAGAAAGTGCTTTGACCGATGTGATCAGTGGAAAAATCTTATCGCTATTCGTCGATGAAATTTATGCAAATTATATTATTAAAAACAGAAAACTCGCCAATATCTACGTCCGCAGAAAGATAATAGAAGGTGAGTTAGACCCGATCTCAATTGTTGTAAATTGGCATAATCCAAATCTTTTAAATTGGGTGAACCTCTATGTAAACAGAATGAAATACGATGGTAAGAATAAATATCTTGCACAAAAATATTTGAAAGAAATAAAATGATAAAAAAGATTAAAAAAATTCTTCTTAATCATTGGACAATTTTTATCTCAATGTTTCTTGGTGCAATTTTTGGAATTTTTGCTCCCGTCGCTGCAAAAAAAATTGCATTTCTTGGAGATATGTATCTCGGATTTTTACAAATAACCGTTATACCAATTATGATTTCTGCTCTCATTTGTAGTTTTTATAATATTTTCCACTCAAGCGATTCTGTTTATTATTTAAAACGACTGATTATTATATTTTTTTCTTGCATGATTGCTGTCACATTCATGTCCGTTTTTCTAAGTATCATTTTTTCTCCGGGTAGTAATTTAAGTACAAATGCAGTACAATTATTGAGTAATGGTATAAATAATTCTGAAACTGTTATCAAAAATTATACTCCAGGAAGCGTGAGTCATGGAAGTTTTGTTGCATACATCGAAAATATTATTCCGACAAATATTGTCAAATCAATTTATGAGAGAAAAGATATTTCCATTTTATTATTTTCTATTCTCTTAGGAATTGCACTAGGCATTACGGAAAGTCCCAATGTAAAAGTTGCTGTTGCATTTTTTGATGCAATTTTTTTAGCTTTCTTAAAAATGGTAGATATTCTCATGTATTTTTTACCATTCGGTATATTCTTTTTAATTTCTGGTTTTCTATCTAACGTAGGATTGCAAACTTTAAAAGCACTCTTTGACTTAATAGCTCTCATATTTGCCACAGTGATTACATTTTTTATTGCATTTTCTATTATTATTGCGCGCATGCAAAAAAAACCTGTATTTACTTGTCTTAAAAATCTGAAAAATTCATATTTAATCGCATTTGGCACTTCGAGTAGTTTTGCCGCTATGCCTGCAGCAATGCTCGCTTTAACCCAAGATTTTAAAGTCAATAAACAAAGTGTTGAACTCGTTATGCCTCTTGGCGTCAGTTTGTTTAAACCCGGAGTGATGATACGAAGCATTGCAATTGCAATATTTCTTATGAATTTATATCAAATTCCAATAAGCTTTTCTTCAATTGCAACTCTCTTTTTTGCTAGCTGGGCAGCATCCATTGCCAGCACGGCAGGACCAGCTATTTTAAGTGCAACTTCGTTTGGAATTGTCCTATCTCCCCTAGGTATCCCGCCCTCTGTTGGAGTCTTTCTATTATTGAGCATTGAGCCTTTAATCGATCCTTTTATCACTATGCTTAATATCCAAGGGAACTGCGCAGTCACACTCATGGTTGCCAAAAAAGATTCGTAAATTATCCTATAAATTAAAAATACACTGGCAGATCTTCAAGCTTCATTTCGTGCAAGTTAAAATGATTGTCCATATCACGTACCATCGTGATGGATTTTTTATATCTTTGTAAATGCGAGGGTAGAATTTTAAAACCAAATTTCTCGTAGAATTCAGGTTTGATATCAGAAAATAATAAAAAGGCGCGAGCATCTTTCCCGTGATCTTGATTGCTAACAATGTCGTGCATTAAAAAAGAAACATACCCTCTTTTCCTATATTCAGGCAGCGTCGCAACCGATCCTATTCCGACTGTGTGTGCATCGAGACCAAATGAATTTCGATAGCAGATCAAGGAACTGACGATTTTTTTATCGACTTCTAAAACATACCATTGACCATTGTCATATTTGTCGGATTCACTGCATTTTTTAGAATATTCATCTATTGTTAAACCCTGCCCCCAAGTCTCATGACCCATAAAATAAACAGCAGGAAAATCTTTTTCAACAGCTTTTCGAACTTGCATATGAACCTCAAAAAAGTTTTAATTTAAATCGTTTTGAGATTTTAGCTTATCTTATTTTAGTTAACTTAGAAAGTATTTTGGAAATAAAAAGGAAGCATTTAATGGAGAAGTAATGGCTGGGGCACTAGGATTCGAACCTAGGAATGACGGTATCAAAAACCGTTGACTTACCACTTGTCGATGCCCCACCAGCGGTGAAACCTGTATGCCAACCTTCCAAGACGTTGTCAAGCTTCTAGCGCAAAAAAAAAAAAAAGTTTATGGTCGTGTCTCAGAGGCGAAACACTTTCGACTCTTCTTCAGAGGGAATAACATGATAAACAAAAGAAATATTGAGAATAAAAAGAGCGAATTTAAAATCAACAAGCTTTTACTGCCAAAACATATGCGCAAAACACCTCCTATGCCTTCCGATCCGATTCCTTTTGGAGCAATAGATACGGACCACATGCTTATCTGTGACTATATTCCCCATAAAAATGGCTGGCAAACACCTGAAATTGTTCCATATAAACCATTTTCTCTCAATCCAAGCGCCGTTGTCTTTCACTATGGACAAACAATCTTTGAAGGTTTGAAAGCCTACCGCTCAAAAGACAACGATGATGAAGTTTTTCTTTTCCGTCCTGAAAAAAACGCTCAACGGATGCGTCTCTCTGCCCTTCGTCTCGGTATGGAGCCATTTCCAGAAGATCTTTTTGTTGCATGTGTTGAAGAACTGATCCGCATAGAACGCAGATGGATTCTCCCTTCCCCAGATTCACTTTACATCCGACCCACTATGATCCCACTCGATGAAGGCGTTTCTTACAGAGCTTCAAAAGCCTACCGTTTTTATATTATTTTAAGCCCTGCAAAATGCTATTTCGCCAATGACACAGGTATTTCAGTTTATATTGAAAGAAACCTCTCCCGTGCCGCAGTCGGAGGCTCAGGCGAAGCAAAATGCGGAGGGAATTATGCTGCAGCTCTCCCTCCCATGGTTAAAGCCAAACAGAATGGCGCTGAACAGGTTTTATGGCTGGACTCAAGCGAGCACAAATATGTTGAAGAAGCGGGAGCCATGAATGTCATGTTTATCTATGGAAACAAAATTGTTACCCCTGCCCTAAGTGGGAGCATTTTACAAGGAGTCACGCGTGCATCTATTTTAGAGCTTGCTAAAGATTTAGGCTATGAAGTGGAAGAACGCAAAGTTGAAATTTCTGAAGTTATTAAAGATATAAAAGCTAAAAAATTAACAGAAATGTTTGCTTGTGGAACAGCGGCAGTGATCTCTCCCATCAATGCATTGATTGAAGATGGAGAAAAAATCACAATTAATAATGGAAAAATAGGAGAAATAACCATTAAATTAAAAGAAAATTTACTCGGGATTCAGACAGGTTCATTGAAAGACCCTTATGGATGGAGAGTTCCTGTGATTTAATTTTCATGGGAAAATTAAATCACAAATTTATGAATTTATTCTGTCCAAATTCTTACCAGTCAATTATCCGACACTCTCCTAACTTAAAAATCATATAAGTATCATTTGAGGAGTAAACAACAAAACTTCTCAATTTCAAACAAAAAAGATCATTATAGACATATTGAGAATTTTACAAATGAAATCTTTTTAAATCTTAATAAATGAGGTAAAAATGAAAACAAATTATTATTTAACAAAAACACCTTCTGAAATTGCCTCTGAACTCTTTCAAGGCACAAAAGTTGAATCTGCTTTCGATAAAAAAGGAAAGTTTAGTCACTTACTAGCACGTTTATCTAAAAATGAGTTCAGCAAGCTTTATTCTGCAAATACAACAGTAACTATATTTATTCAAGGTTATTGGTTACAACTCTGTCTAAATGAAGAAAACAAACAAATATTAAATCGAGAAACAAATACTTACTTAACGATCAGAAATTTAAAAAATGAAGATGGATATATTAAATTAAGTTTATTTCATATGAATAAGTGCTCTGGAAAATTTAAATTTAAAAATATTTCTATGTGCGAAATTTTTACAACAGCAGATGGATATTATGCTATTGCTCGGGCAGCTGTTAAAGTATTTGCAAAAATACACAATTCTTTTGCAATACAAAAGAATGAAATACGGTATTTACCTGTTGTACAAATTATTCCAGAAGAAGATAATGAAATTTATTTCGATGCTAAGTATGTTAATATTCAATAATCAACTATTGCGATCAAGACCTTTAATTAAGGTTAATACATTTTGCGAATTGTTACTTTGCGCAAGAAGACTTGTCCCAGCTTGTACAAGTATTTTTGCGCGCGCTAAGTTTGTTGATTCTGTCGCATAATCCACATCACGAATACGCGAGTTTGCTGCAGCAACGTTTTCGTATGCCACATCCAACGAATTCTTTGCACTTGTTAATCTTGAAGTTGCTGCTCCAAAAGATGAGCGATATTCTGATAATTTCATCTGCGCTTCATCGAAACTTGATCCAATACTTTCAGCACTGGAACCAAAAGTATCCATCACTTCATCCAATGACACTCCATCACGGGAATTTGCTAGGTGCTCGGCAGAAATAAGTCCTAGATCTTTAGGTCTTGCATTTATTTCATCTAATTTCTCAATACCGATTTTATTCAAATCTTTCCCATCGGCGATAACAGGCGCGCCGACTCTGGACCAAAAAGACTTTGCATTGGAAGAAGTCCCCACACCTGAAACATCAACAGAATCCGTGTGGTCTAAGACATTTCTTCCACCGTAAGATGTCGTCGCTGCAGTGCGATCCATTTCTTCGATATGTGCCTGATATTCAATAAATATAAACTGTCTTTCTTTATCTGAAAGCGATGGATTTAGAGATTGAGCAACGAGCTCTTTTAAATGAATCGTCGAATTGGTCAATTGGCTCAGCGCAGCATCCGCAGTTTCCGTAAAACTCAAGCCTTCGTTCACATTTTGCCTATATTTATTTATTTCTTTCATTTTGGACATAAGAGCGTCAGATTGAGATCTTTCAACGGGGAGTGGATCATTGCGAGTGAAGCGAACACCACTTGATAACCTTTCGAGACTGTTATCAACTTCTTTTTGTGCTTTTGCTATATTGTTTTCAAGCGTTCCATTGCCTGTGATTCTAATCCCCATAAATCAAGTTGCATCCTTTGCATTTTCATCAGTTCCACTTTCATCTTTTGTTAAAGGAGTTACGCTGCTATCCGTCTCGGAAAATTTACCATCATCTTTAAGAATCAAAACCTGCCCAGGTGAGCCGATTTGTAAGGAAACACCATTTGACAGCATATTTTTTAAATATTCACTGGCCAAAATCACTTTATCAACACAACTCGATATATCTTTGCCTACATTTTGCATGGATTCTAAAGCAGAACGGTCAGTGTCAAGATGTTTAAAGGAAAGCTCAACTTGATGCAGACCACTTGAACATTGGCTTGCAGCAACTTCAGAGTCTGACTTAGCTTCACCCAACGCAACTGCCACATGGTGGACCCAATCATGCACTTGCCGCGCTACACTCTGTGCCTGCTCTAAACTATTTATATTTTCTACCAATTTTTTGATTTCAAGCTGTATGGCCGCTAAACTGCTCGTTCCTGCAGCAACGATTCCAGTTAAACTTGTCTCGACCTGCGTCACCAAATCTCGTGCAAAGGTCGCAGTATCTGAAATTTTACGAATACTTCTAAACATTTCTCTTGTTCGGGTTTTATTACCTTCAGAGAGGTTTTTTGCCGTCCCTAATTGATCATCAAGCCCAATGGCTTGCCGAGACAATTGCCCAATTTTTTCTCTTAAGTCTTTTAAAAGTTCATCAGCAGTCGCAGCTTTTTTTACCCCAGCTTCTATGACTGCATGCCCCTCACGGATCGCACTCATTGCTCCAGAAGTTTCTTCTTGAATTGCTTCAATTCTATCATAAATATCTCTTGTAGCAGTTGAAGATCTTTCCGCTAATTTTCTAATATCATCTGCAACCACAGCAAAGCCTTTGCCCTGATCTCCTGCACGCGCGGCTTCAATACTTGCATTCAAAGCAAGGAGATTCGTTTGTTCAGAAATATCGTCGATGACTTCAATAATGCTACCAATGTCCGCAACACGGTTTGCAAGTATGGAGATTTTTTCTTGCACGGCATTCATGCGATCACGCCCGCCGATCATTCCCATCGTCACACCCTGAATGGCCTCTCGCGTTGTTTGTGAATGTTGGAACACTTCATTTTGCAATGACTGTGTTTTATTCATCAATTCATCCCAGCTTTTTATGACTTCGGTGAGTTCTTCCATTTGATCTTGAAAAGTATTAAAATCATGCAAAAGATCCGAACCCAACCGCCCCCACGCGCGGCTTCTATCTGCAGTTTTTCGTGTTTCAGCAAGGGAGTGCCTGCTCATGACAATACTCTCTCTGATATAATCAGAAGTCACATTTAAAGTAACAATACTTTCACCGATTGCTTGACGCGTGCTGTCTAAGTTAAATGACGCACGCTGAATTTCTCTATCTTTTGCTTTTCTAAATTCGAGTAAGTTACCCAAATTTTCTGTTACGTTAGAAACGTTGTCGCTGATCTTTCGGAACTGCCCTTGCAGAGCTAATAAAAATTGGCGATTTGCTTCAATATCTGTGCTTTGCGAAAATGCCACAAGTTCATTTAATCGACGCACTGCAATCATCAATTGCCTTTGTGCATTTAACATGGATGCCATACAATCTGTCGCTGAAAATCTTACACTCGATGAGTTGGTATCATTTTCCACAAAACACCTCACGTATAAAGTAACAATGAACAATAATTACAAATCATCTTTCATTTTTAAAACACGTTTTAAAATAGGCTCTATAGCAAAAGCTACGGAATTTCCTTCAGCTTTAATTTCCGATGAAAGATCACCTTCCAAAGAAAAATCTTCACCTTCTATCAAATATTTTTCTGAATCAAATAAGGTAACAGATGTATTAAATGGCTTTAATAATGAATTTATCATTTCGACTGCTTGATCTTTATCATCGATTAAAGACAATTTAACCAATGCAGAACTTGCAAGCGATGACAATTGCACAGTCATTGATTCTGAAGGTATTGCAAAAGTTTTTTCATGTGGTGCTCTATCATCACTCTCCATTTCAACATCATCTGCTAAAATATCATCAGCTGCCTGCAGATCGAGTTCTTGCGGTTCTTCCATTGAGTCTAAGTCTACGGGTTCATCTTCTGCTAACTCTTGCGCACCTTTTGCTTCCATTGGTGCTTCGGTTTCCATCGGTGCGTCTTCTACTATCTCTTGCGGAGCGTCTTCCGCTATTGGAGCTTCCATTGCTGCTTCGGTTTCCATCGGTGCGTCTTCTGCTATCTCTTGCGTTGCGTCTTCCGCTATTGGAGCTTCCATTGCTGCTTCGGTGTCCATCGGTGCGTCTTCTGCTATCTCTTGCGGAGCGTCTTCCGCTATTTCCTGCGGAGCTTCTTCAGCTATTGGAGCTTCCTCTCCTGCGCTCGCTTCCAATGGTGCTTCGGTTTCCATCGGCGCGTCTTCAGCTATTTCTTGCGGAGCGTCTTCTGCTATTGGAGCTTCCTCTCCTGTGCTCGCTTCCATTGGTGCTTCGGTTTCCATCGGTGCGTCTTCCGCTATTTCTTGCGGAGCGTCTTCTGCTATTGGAGCTTCCTCTCCTGCGCTTGCTTCCACTGGCGCTTCAGTTTCAGTCGGAGCGTCTTCTGCTATTTCCTGTGGTGCTTCACTCTCAGCTGAGTCTGCCTGTGCACTTACATTTTCAGCCAATGCTGCATTATCAACTTCACCGCTGCTGCCATCAATAAATCCGACAGAAGGCATTTTATCAGCATCACCGCCTTCAGCTCCGACCGATATTTCAGCTGAAGGTTCTGCCCCAGAACTGTTTTCTTTTGCTTGCGCCTCAACTTCCGGTTCATCATTTTCAATTTCTTTATTTGCCTGCTTAGCACTCTTTTTAGAAACAACTGGTTCATCATCATGTGAATCTGAGTCTTTGAGATTTGAACTTACAAAATCATCATCAATGCTTATTGCTTCAGCTTTATGCGGAACTTCATAGCGTATCCCAGCGATAACCCCACGGGTATTTTCTAAAATAGTTGTTAAATTTAAAGCCGATTTATGAACTTTATATATTTTTGACAATCCTTCTGCAAGTTGAAAAACAGTTGCAGAAACACCAACAATTCTTTTATTTAAAAAAAATCTCAATTGATTGACAATGCCACGATCAGAAGGATCTTCCATAGCCACATATAAAACATTTGAATCTTCACCTAAACCAAAACAACTGTAATGAATAGCTATATCGACTGGCACATAAGACTGGTAGGTTTCATCTAACATTTTTAGAGCCTGCTTCCCTAAAGCTCCAACTCCAAAATATCTTTGCAAATAATCTTGAATCTGCTCTGGTGAAGCTATATTTAGAGAACGCAACATCCTGACAGGATTTTCACCCAATTCCTTGCAAGTCTTCCTGAGAGCCAATAACTCTACAGAAGACAGGTATCCATCCTGCTGCATAATTTGAAGCAAATCATACATGTGGCAGTTGTTAACTCCCTCTTAATCACTGTTTGTTTGATATTCTCTTGACTCATAGCACTTAGATCTTAAGCTGTTTGTGTTTCAGAAGGGATAACAGTTCCTTCCTAGATATGAATTTGACGTCACAATACAGGAATATAAATTATGAGCCGTTCCGACCTTGCTTCAGAAAGAAAAACTCAAATTATAAATGCGACAATCGAATGTATCACTCGTTATGGTTATAGTAATTTTTCTATGCAAGACGTTGCTCGTGTTGCAGATGTCTCAAAAGGTATTATTCATTATTATTTCTTAAACAAAGAAGATCTTATGATGACGGTCTTAGATTATGTAAGCGTCGATATTGAAAATCTTTTGCTTGCAGGAGATTTAAACACCGATCCCATTGCAAAGCTTTCCAATGTCATTTGGATGTGCTCAAGTATAGTTCAAAACAAGCGAGAATATTATCGAATTAATATGGATTTTTGGACACAAATCGATCAAAAAGAAAAAGTTCGCCAAGAAATTGCAAGTCATTATTCAAAATTCAGAGCCGCGATCGCCGGTATTATACAACAAGGGATAAATCAAGACCTTTTTCGAAAAGGAGATGCTTTACAATATGCAACAATCATTATTGCATTAATTGATGGAATCTCATTACAATGGCTTTTTGATGAAGGTGTATTTAACTACGATGAGATTATAAAAAACACAGAAGAAGCGGTTATGAGTTTTTTAAAAAAATAATGTTTTAAAATTTTAACTAGGAAAAGAAAAGCGTGCTCATAAATCAGTGCTTCAGAATTAAAATAATTAAAATTTTCCTACATCTTCTTGCACTACTTTCTTGTTTTTTTTTAAAATTTAATAATTCATATGCACAAGACCTAGATCCAAATAAATTTGGAAAAGAAATCCGAGCAGATCAAGCTGTTAATTTATTAATTAAAAGTATTGAGATAGAAGGCAACACCCAAACTGGTGAAGATATCATTTTAGAACAAATTACTTTAAAAGAAAATTCAAAATTTAGTCTCAAAAATTTAGCAAGCACAGTACAAAATTTAAAAAATCTACAAATTTTCTTAAAAATTGATATTAAATTTTATCAATTAAATAAAGATGTAGATGATATTTATATTAAAATCGAAGTAGACGAAAAGTGGACTCTGTTACCTTATTTTCTCACAGGTTCAGGTGGTGGAAGCTCATATCTCGTAGTTGGATTATATGATACCAATTTTTTAGGTAGACTTTATACTTTTAATTTTACTTACGGGTGTAAAAACGATAACTGTTCAACTTTTATTTTTTTCAGAAATCCAAATGTACTAGGTGGTCCTGTTAATCTTGTTATCAATGGCGCAAGACAACACGATATTTACAATACATATGATAATAAAAGAAAAGTTTTAGGATCCTTTTCCAGCAAAAGAAATATGTTAACTTCATATGCAGACGTAAAATTGAGAGACAATCTATTTTTAGGCGGAGGTTTTATTTTTTATGATTATAATATCGATACAGATGGGTTAAATGATACAGAAATTAATACCAATATAAAAAATAACTTTAAATTGCCAAATTCAACATCATCACTTGCAGCAGAAGCTCGTATCACTCTAGGCTCCATAAACTACGATGGAATATTAAGCAATGGTGTGAATTTCGTATCAATCTTAGATTCAACAGCAAATGTGTATACAAATCCTGACGACAATTATACCTCTTTAAATAACACTGTACTCCTATTTAGTCCGCATATTCCGCTAGGCCTATTTGATATCCCTTTGCCAAGGCTTTCTTATTTTGCCCTTAGAGCGAATTTCAGTATGACATCCAGCGACGTGTTATCGCAACAATATTTTTTGGGTGGACTCGATAAAATCAGAGGTTTTTACGACAACGAATTTTCAGGAAAATTTGCTTGGTATGGAAATTTTGAGCTGAGAATACCAAGTTACGTCGGAGACTACCTCACTCTCCAACATGCTCTTTTTACTGATATTGGCAATGCGACCAATTCATTTGCGAACCTTGCCTCTTCACAAACTGCATCCAGTATTGGCATAGGCATCCGTTTCCTCCCAATGAAGATCAATCGTGTGGCAATTCGTCTCGATTATGCGTACACTCTGACACCCTTTCATACTTTTGGCTTTAGCTTTGGTTTGTTACAATTTTTTTAAGATATTGATACACTTTTCAAGTCACCTTTCGTTTTAACTGAAATTTTATCGCGCACCGTATCTCAATTTGTAATTCTGATTGATTAAGCCATTTATGCTCCAGAGGAGTATGCGAGTATGCCATTAAATCTGACATCCCCTTCAAAAATTTATAAAACTCTCATGCAGAGAAGCCCTATCCATGTGGTTTCTCTCATCGGAGTCAATCAATATCACTATCTCGATTCAAAACATCTTTACCCAATTGCCTACAATTTGGATGAAGCTCCAAAAGATGAAATTATTCCTCCCAATCAAACACATTTAAAAAATTTGGCTAAACGTACCTACATGCTTATAAATGGCGGACAAAATGTTATTTTAGACGATAAGTTTCTTTCAGAAAAAAGAGATGTAATATTATCTCTCGCAGCTGATAGCATAGGCTTGGCTTGTTACGATCTAGCACGACTTGCTCGCATTCCAGTGACTCCAATCACATCGGTGGATCTATTGATTAAGTCCCTCGAGAAATTGAGTTTAGACACTGATGATGTTGGTATTATTGCAAAACCCTCAATTGTATATGAGTTAAAAGCAGGTTTATTGAAAGATAGAATCACGCATTTCAACACAGGAAAATTAAAAACTAAAAATGTAATTGATTATATTTACCCCATTTTTACTCCTGCCGTCGCAAATGAAGAAATTATTATGTACAATATCGTTGATTCATATGTCGTGGCAGATCCCATTTCTGTTTTTCTTACCGAACACAATCAAATTGCCATTGAATTTAAAATTGATATTCAAAATAAAGAAGCCATTGAAATATTTTCACTTCCTAAATAAGTAAACACAGAGAGTATCTTAAATAAAAGACAATCTCTGTGGCAAAGTGTTATTAAATAAACAAAGATTAACCTAATAAACGAAGTGCTGCACCAGGGCTTTGGTTTGCTTGTGCAAGCACCGCAACACCACCTTGTTTCAGAATATTTGACTGCGCCAATTTAGCGGTTTCTTCTGCAAAGTCAGTATCACGGATACGGCTATTCGCAGCTGCATAGTTTTCCGTTTGTACTGATAAGTTCGCAATGGTTGATCCTAAACGGTTTTGATACGCACCCATTTCCGCACGGAATTCAGCAACTTTTGAAATTGCACTGTCGAGTTTATTGATAGAAAGTTGAGCACGCATTTTAGAATCGTTGTGTTCTCCACCTTCCAAAAACACACCCGTCGATTCCATACTCTCATCACTCGCACGGCCAAGTTCAAGACCCAAAGTGCTTGTGTTGATGTTTTGAAAATTAAGACGAATAATATCAACTGGATTACGACCAAATTCACCATCAGCATCTTGACCGTCAGTTTCCTTAAACCAGTTTTTACCAACTTGAACTTCCAGTGGTGGTGGGTTTGATTTGCCAGTTAATGCTTCTGGTAGACCTTCCGCAGTACCTGTTAAAAGCATAGTACCGTTGAATTCTGTAGAATTCGTAATACGATCGACTTCATCTTTCAGTGCATTGAATTCTTTGTGAATAAAGCTACGTTCTTTATTACCAACTGTATCAGAAGCACCTTGCACAGCAAGTTCGCGCAAACGAGTCAACATATTTCCAATTTCATTCATACCACCTTCGGCAGTTTGAAGAAGGGAAATACCGTCGCTGGCGTTACGTCTCGCCATATTAAGACCACGTATGTCTGCTTTCAATTTTTCACTGATTGCGAGACCGGCAGCGTCATCTGACGCTTTATTGATGCGATATCCTGAGCTCACCTTTTCGATGGACTCATCATTCGCCTGTGTCGAAATTCTCAAGGTTCGCTGAGAATTGAGAGACTGAATATTGGTTTGTATGCGCAAACCCATAGCTTGTTTCCTCCATGAAACTCACTGCATTCCAAAGCTACTAGAATGAGTGCGGCCATCCTTGGCCAGACGAGTAAATATGTACCGATGCAAATTGCACACTGGGTACATTTTGCATATCGGATAAAATTTTCACTGCTAAAGGAAGTTTTTATTATTTGCTGGATTTAAGAAGAGCTTCAATGGAGTGAGGGCAAATTGGTTCGATTAATTTCTTAACGGCACGAGCTAGATTGCGAATTTCAAGTTGAGCACCTTCATGGTCACGCAATTTAATAAAATTGATCGTTGCTTCGAGAGAAGCTGTCCAAATAAGTGAGTTTTTGAAACTGAGAGGCATAACCATGCGTGCTTGTTCGCCACAAACACCGAGGTCGAGCAATTTCTTATAAGCAGCAAAACTATGTTCCATAGCATCGAGGTAAATAGCGCGCACAGCATCTTCAGAATCTACATTTTCACCTTCAACGGAAGCCTGTTTATTGTTTTTGCTCTGTTTTCTGAAATTTGTAGGTACGTGGAACTCTGGTTCAAGTTTTACATAACGACCTGAAATCTCATTCCAAGTTGTTGCAGCTTCTTTAAACTCACCACTTGTGTAAGCGCAGCCCACTTGATGTTTATAAAGCTGACGACAGACAACTTCTGATACACCCTCGAGCGTGAATGTAAAAATGACATGGCGGAAGGGGCTCATGTGTTTATGAGCACCTAAATAATTGATGAGTTTTACATCTTTATCATCCATTTCTGATTTGTGTTTTCCGAAACTGACACGCGCAGCATTCACAACAGACAAATCACTTCCCATATAATCTGTCAGTGTGACTTGTCCATCGTCTACTTTAATTGTTGTGCCTTTTAATTGATTTATCACTTGTAAAGTCTCCTAAATTGGCAGAATAGAAAAATTCTGCTTACCAGCAAAAACTACAGTCCTTTTGCCAAAAAAGCAACACACCTAAATAATTGATTAATGCAAGAGCTATCTCATAAACTTTGATCAAGACACATTTAAAAATTTTCTTTAAAAAGGAATCAGAAAGGTGGAAAAGCCCTCTTATTCAGCCCTTGAAAATTACGAAGGTTTGATTACAAAGCTTTCGCATCGATTTTCAAATTCTCCTTTAAAAAAAGATTTTTATATTTTTTACAATAAATGGATTAAACTTCATAATAATTTATTTTCCAATTTAAATATAGATAATAAAAATACACTGCTCAGTGAATATGAATTAAATAACGTTACAAAAATATTTATGATAAAAAGAAAAGCATTGGTATCTTCTTACGCGCAAAGTCTAAAAAACGAAGTAGATTCTAAATATAATTATAATTTATTAAAAGATTTTTTATTTTTCCACGACGAAAATTTTAAATTAATTTTAAAACAAATTTTAGAAGATTATTCTGTTGAATTGATTCGTTTACAATCATTACGTAAAGCGACCCACGCATATGCGCATTCTCATATATCTTCGGGAGGATAATTAACTATGAAAACCACCAGCTCCCTTGAAAATATACTCAAGGATGCCAAGAATAAAAGCTTTTCTGACCTCGCTCAAATTATTGAGGGGATTGGAGGCAAAGAGCTTGCGGATATGCAACAAAAACATGCTGCTCATATATTAAGTGGAGCTAAAAGAATTGCATTTGTTGCTCCTCAACTTCCACACCCCTGCGAACTTGAAATTTGGAATTCGTGCGCGATAAAACTTGGTATAGAAGGAGCACTTTATACAAATCACAGCGAAAGTAGAGCATTTACACATTTTGCTAAAATGATGCATTTATCCAATACTCCTATCTATT
The DNA here is from genome assembly GCF_014281055.1 of Fluviispira vulneris. Lineage (NCBI taxonomy): Bacteria > Pseudomonadati > Bdellovibrionota > Oligoflexia > Silvanigrellales > Silvanigrellaceae > Fluviispira > Fluviispira vulneris. The sequence goes on from NZ_JACRSE010000006.1 coordinate 78,868, forward strand.
TAACTTGTTACACTATGGATTCCATGCCAGAAAATAAAACATTTTTATCTGGTCTTGAAAAAGAATTAGAACAATATTCTTTAATTATTTCTTTAGGTGAAAATTCTCTTGCCAGTTATCAAGCTGCAAAAGCAAAAAGAATCAATCAAGCACGTCTTATCATTTGGCAAAATGCACCTAGACCTCCACATGCTAATGTTGGCACCCGTTCACCCAATGGCTCGCCTCTCCCCAATATTGCGCGAGAAAAAACGGTGCGCAAAGAAATTTTAAAAAATGCAGATTTGATCCTTTGTTTTGATAAAGATGGAGCCACTTGGTCTTATTTAGAGGAAATAAGCGCTCAGCGTATTCGTCGTGTGGCAAGAACAATCAATACAAAAAGATATTCCTCAGAAATATCGGCTATAAGGCGCATTGAATTGCGCAGCGCCTTGGGTTTACCAGAAACAGACTTTATCTTTTTTCATTTAGGACCGCTTGAAATAGAATCAGGAGCTCTTGACTCTGTTTTTGCTTTTAAAAACCTTTTACAAAGCAATCCCACTTTTCAAGGCAATGCGCGTCTTTGCTTTTGTGGGACGGGCTCTGCGGGTGCAGATATCAGACAAAGCGTCGTAGAAATGGGACTAGATGATCACGTCTATTTTTTAAATCCCAATGGGGATGATTTAAAAGAAATTGCGGGCAATCAATTTTCATCGATCATTTCAGTGTGTGATGCTGTTATTCATGGTCCGATTGCACCTGTAAATGGAAACCCTCTCAAATGTCTCGATAGCACGTATGATGTCATGTGTGCACTTTCATCTGAAATTATAGCAATTTCGAATGGTCACAATTGGATAGGTGAGTGGATTAGTCGTTTCTATAAAACGTATTCTGCAGGGAGCATTCACTCTTTAGCACGACTCATGCAAGAAACAATTGAAAAACAAGATAAAGTAACAAATGTAAAAGGTGCTATAAAAAAAGCAATTGCCAATGAATTTCCCTTTGAAAAAAATATCAACGAAGTGTCTGAGATATTTAAATCACTGATTGTAAATATTGCAGTAAACGATACAGAAAGTGCATCAAAATTGATAGAACAAATAGAAGAAATGGTTATTGCTAAGCAATATATCGATGCTATAAATCTAATTTCTCAAGCTTTCCAAAAAAGCTCTTTATCCGTTGTGCAGCAAGCAAATTTATTCCGCCTTATTGGAGATTGCTTTACCAAACTTGGAGATCTTGACAACGGTGTCGTTAACTATACAAAAGCTCTCGAACTCGATCCTTATTGTGCAAAATGTTATATCGGCCTCGGTACGGTGGCTTTACATCGTAATAATTATAATATAGCCGTACCTCAATTCCAAAAAGCTGTCAGTTTAGCTCCAAATGATGATATGGCTAGCCTAGGTTTAGGCCTATCATTTGAAGGTTTAAATGAATTTAAAGAAGCACTATCATGGACAGTCAGAGCATGTCATTTAAAAGCAGATAACACAGTAGCAATTTATAATTTAGTGAAACTGTCATTTGAAATGAATGAGTTTGCCGATGCGGAAAGAGTTTTGATTCGATATATCAGCTTACATCCTCATGATGTCAATATGATTTACACACTCGGAACGATTACCTATAAGACAGGCAAGCAGGACATTGCTCTTCAACTCATGGAAAATATTCTTGCACTCGACCCTATGAACAGCAGAGCACATTCACTTATTGCCCAAATACAGAAAGTAGAACAACAGAAAAAACCTGCATAAGTAATTTGTTTATTCGGAAATGTCATTCGTAAAAGGAGTTAAAAATGGCAGACGTTAGAGTGAATGGAAAGAGGGTGCCTCCACTTCAAAGTATAGATACATTAGCAATTTTAATGAAAAGACTTGAAAATATTGCACTCAACAATAACAGTGCTCTCACTTCAATCAGTATAAATAACTCCTCAATTGATATTGATAATCCTGAGTTTCTCAGATTAAAACTTGAGACTGATGATAAAGTAGATGCTCGTTTAGATACAGCTGAACAACTTTCGTTTGAAAGCTTACAAGTTGCCCTTGATATGGCTGGACTTCTCGTTTTTGATTTAAAAGTAGTGACTCTAAAGTTATGGGATCCTGGCAAAAATTATGAAAAAAGCCTTGAAACATTATTGAGTGATTGTAATTTATTTCTCACGCTTGCAGCGAGGCCAATATATCTATTAAATAAGGATCCTGAACAACTCGAGCCAGAAGCCGAGCGCTGTTTAAGAGAACTCGATAAAATCGCAAATCACATTGAAGATGCTACACTTCTTGCAGTTCATGAGCATGGTAAAGAAGCCTGTCATGTGCTGGTTGGAATGGTAAAACCTGCCATTGAACGATGGATTGGATTGAGTGCTAAGTTTGCGCAAATACTTGAAATCAATACAGTAACTAACGTATTCAATATAACTGAAAACATCCTCCCCGACAATCATTTCCAAAATAATAAATAATAACAATAATCTCTTGCCTATATATTTCATTTGATATATCAAAAAAAATTGTTACGTTACCTTTCATTTAAAAATGACCTAACGTGAAGTTCCTATCGTTTCTATGCAAGGAGTCCTTATAATGGCAACTAAAGAAAGAATTGACAAACAACACCGTTATCCATGGCCTGTGATTGAAACGGCTGTGCAATTATATTTTCATGAGAATATGACTTATCGTTCTGTTTCTGAAAAAATGCTTGCGCATGGTGTTGAAGTATCTCATAAAACTGTATATGAATGGGTTCAAAAATTTGGCAACAATGTGGATCAAAAATCTCGTAAACGTATTCCAAATTATGAAATTGAAGAATCATATGTAAAATGCAACGGTGAATGGAAGTATATGTACCGTGCAAATGATCGCCAAAATGCGACTTTAAGTATTTGCATGCGTGATAAAAGAAATATGGCAGCTGCTAAGTCATTTTTCAAAAAATCCTTGGATACCAGTCTCTAATAGCCTTTCCAATAGCTCATTAAAAACTCTTATTCTCCAGAGAATAAGAGTTTTTTTCGTTTATTGGGAAGCTAAAAATTATTTTTTAATCAGATTTTAAATTTTTGACATTTTATTTTTTCCCCTTGAAGAGTTGACATAAGAAAAAATTTAGACTAAGTCTAAATTTAGGATTAGTAAATAAACTATCCTATGTCATTAAAGTTTCAGTAAATAAATTTAAAGGAGCTCATCAATGTCAAGAATTCTTAGCATCTCCCAACCTTTTCCAAACTTTTCAGTACCAGCCGTTGTTTCTTTAGAACAAGGAAAAGAATTTATCACATTAAACAATGACAGCATAAAAGGTAAATGGTCTGTCTTTTTCTTTTGGCCTCTCGACTTTACCTTTGTTTGTCCAACAGAAATCGCTGAATTTAACAAAGCAATTAAACAATTTCATGACCGTGATTGTGAACTTTATGGTGCAAGTACGGACAGTCAATATGTGCATTTAGCATGGCGCAAGCACCACGAAGATCTAAAAAACCTAGAAATAGCTATGCTTGCTGATAATAAAAAAGAGCTTAGCGAAGCACTTGGTATTTTACATCCAGTAGAAAAGGTTCCTCTTAGAGCAACTTTCATTGTTGACCCTGAAGGAATTATCCGTTGGGTTTCTGCCAATGACCTTTCCGTAGGGAGAAATGTAAAAGAAGTAATTCGAGTTTTAGATGCTTTGCAAACAGATGAACTTTGCCCATGTAATTGGGAAAAAGGCCAAGCAACACTCAAATAGTTTTTATAGCCAATCTAAATTAAAACTCTATTATCAAAATTATAATAAATCATAAATAATTCTTGTTCTTTTAAGAGCAAGAATTTAATTGCAGAGGAAAATAAAATGATAAGACAAGAAATAACCTCAAAATTCTTAATAAACTTATCCAATAATGTACAAGGTAAAGCAGTCAATGATTTAAAGTTGAATTTCGAAAAATTTGCTGAATCCGAATTTCTAAGTGATGATGAATATGCACTTTTATTAATTTCTTTAGGGAGAACTTTATCAAATCAATCGATAGAATTAATCGGGCTTGAATTGGCAAATCATTTACAAATTGCAGATGAAATCATAAATGAAGCAAAACAAATCCCAGCAATAATGGGGATGTTAAACACATATTATAAATTCCGTTTCTTTGTTGAAAAAAACGATGAAAATGCCGCACAAGAATATGGCTCTCCCTTATTAAGAATGAATGCTCTTGCCAAACCTTATATGCCTAAAGAATTGTTTGAACTGATTTCATTAGCAATTAGTATTTTAAATAGCTGCGAAAAATGTGTCATTGCCCATGAAAAAGCAGTCATGAATTTAAATATAACTCGTGCGAAAATTAATGACGTTCTCAGAATCACATCGGTTGCGAAAGGACTCAGTTTACTTTAAAATTAATTATTATGCATTTGTTTCAAAAGATTAAACAACACTGCAGATTGAAAGTATATGGGGTTCGCAATGCCTGATAAAAATAATTCCAAGCCTGCCCATTCGAACAAAAGCAAACTTCACCAAACAATTTCTACCAATGCAGGCGCTCCGATACCAAGCAATGAACACGTTTTAACTGCAGGTGAGCGTGGCCCTGTTTTATTACAAGATTATTTTTTCTTAGAAAAAATGGCTCATTTTGACCGTGAACGCATTCCAGAAAGAGTCGTTCATGCCAAGGGGGCTGGAGCGTACGGATACTTTGAAGTTACCCATGACATAACAAAATACACCAAAGCAGACTTCTTAAGCAAAATTGGTCTTAAAACGGATGTGCTCGTGAGATTTTCTACCGTAGGCGGTGAAAAAGGGTCTTCCGATTTCGAACGCGACCCAAGAGGATTTGCTATTAAGTTTTATACACTCGAGGGCAATTACGACCTCGTTGGAAATAATCTACCCGTTTTTTTTATCCGTGACCCATTTAAGTTTCCAGATATGGTGCACACTCATAAAAGAAATCCACAATCCAACTTAAAAGATAAAAATGCTTTTTGGGATTTTAATTCTCTGAGTCCAGAAACGACGCATATGTTGACAATGCTTTTTTCAGACCGAGGCACGCCTAAATCATATCGCAATATGCATGGTTTTGGTGTACATACCTTCAAATTTGTGAATAAAAAAAATGAAAGTTACTTCATAAAATGGCATTTTAAAAGTGAAGCCGGAATTGAAAATTATACAGAAAAAGAAGCTGCCCTTGCAGATGTGGATGGCGCAACGAGAGATCTTTTCGAACATTTAAAAAAGGGCGGAAAAGCATGTTGGAAAGCTTTTGTGCAAATTATGCCAGAAAAAGATGCGCTAACATATAAATTTAATCCTTTTGATCCCACAAAAGTATGGCTTTATTCCGATTATCCCCTACTTCCTGTTGGCAAACTTGTCTTAGATAGAAACCCAGAAAATTTCTTTCAAGAAATAGAGCAAGCGGCTTTTTGTCCTGCTAACTTTGTTCCCGGCATCGAAGCCTCACCTGATAAGCTGTTACAAGGAAGACTTTTTTCATATACTGACACTCAACGGCACCGCTTAGGGACAAATTTTGCCCTGATTCCAGTGAACTGCCCGTATGCAAAGAAAATAACGAACTATCAACGTGATGGTGCAATGCGTATGGACGGCAACGGAGGATCTTCTATTAATTATTCACCAAATAGTTATGGTGGTCCTCGCTCTAATCCACTTAAATCAGAACAAAACATATTACTAAGTGGCAATAGCTGTCGATCGGAGTATCCTAAGAAAGATGATTTTGCTCAAGCTGGACTGCTTTATAAGCTTTTTTCAGAAGTAGAAAAGAATAGTTTGACGACAAACATCGCTGGACATATGAAATATATAGATAAAGAAATCAAAGTGCGGCAACTCGGATATTTTTATCAAGCCGACAAAGATTATGCGATGAGAATTGCAAAAATTTTAGGAATTTCTGAGAAAGAAATAAAAGCATATATGTCGTAATGCAAAGGATATAAGAACAGAGTGATATCATTTTCGAATTCTTTTTTTGATATAATTGCCATTGGAGTGTCTGTTACTTTCTTTGCTTCTTGTATTGGTGCACTGCCAATTTTTCTTGCAAAGAATATTTCTATAAAAGTTAGGGATATTCTAATTGGAATCAGCGCAGGAGTTATGCTTGGAGCAGTTTGTTTTTCCTTACTGAATCCTGCAATTACTATTGCTGAAAACGAATTTCAAAATAAACTGTACTCAGCAGGGTATGTTTCGTTATTTGTAATATTAGGTAGCATTGCTCTTAGTTTTTTTAATAAAATAATTCCCCATGAACATTTTTTAAAAGGCAGAGAAGGAATGGAAAGCAAATCCTTAAAAAGGATTTGGCTTTTTATTTTAGCAATTACTATCCACAATTTCCCAGAAGGTCTTGCTGTTGGGGTTGGTTTAGGCAGTGGTGAAATCAATATTGCGTTGCCTATTATTATTGGTATTGCATTGCAAGATATACCCGAAGGCTTAGTGGTCGCATTGTCATTAAAAGCTTATGGTTTTTCCAATAGGTATGCCATCAATGCCACTTTAATTGCAGGCTTTGCTGAATCCATTGGTGCATTGCTCGGCTGTATCGCGACGAGTTTTTCCCATTCATTGCTGCCCGGTGGGCTTGCTTTAGCTGGCGGAGCAATGCTTTATGTTATTTGTGGTGAAATGATTCCCGAACTCCACCGCTCTGGCAATGAAGCCAAAGCCACAGCAGGATTTATTTTTGGTTTTGTCCTTATGATGTTTTTAGATGTAGGACTGAGTTAAATTTATCAATTTTTATTTTAAAATATTTAATATAATATTAATTTAAGAAAATATTTTTGAATTAATTGCAATTTATATAGTTTAACTTCTCATTATTATAGAAATAATAAGTGCATATTAAAAAAGCAATATCTCGGTTTCTTTCATGATTTATTCATCGTCGCTTTAATGAATTCGTTGTTTGGATTCTTTCGATATCAAAACTCGGTTTCAGACAAATTGCGAAATAGAAAAATATTTAAAAAATTTATATTTTTTTATTTATTATTACATTAATTTAAAATATTAAAAATACATATAATTAAAATTAATAACTTATCATTTTTAATAATAATTTTTTTAAAAAAAACAAATAAATACATATAAATAAATATAAATTTATATAAATTATATTTATTTATATTTAATAAAAATTTTTTATTTATAATTTAACTCTTGTTAAAATAAAAATTCCATAGTATGAAAAAAAATTACTCATTATTTAATTCGACAAGAATATATACGTAAGATAAAAGTTGAGATACTTATTTTATTTCAAATATAATATTAATTATAAAGGGTTATCACCATGAATAATACAGTTGAACTTACTCCTTACCATCTGTTGTTCTATTTTGAATGGAAACTGAATCCAACTCGAACAGATTATCATATTGTTATAGACCAGGCTTTAGAAGGAGAATTGAATGTAGAGAGACTAAATCGTTCACTTAAAAGATTTATTTCTGAATTCTATTTAATGAATTCTCATGTCGAAGATAGCAATGGCAAATATTTTTGGACCAACAATACTAGTATACAAGAATTAAAGTATTATGAAAATGGCTGTGAAGCAAATGAACTAAAGAACTTTATAAGTAAAGATTTTGATCTTGAAAATGGATGCTTATATCGGTATATATTAATAAAAAATGATGAAAAAAAATTCAGATTCATATTTATATTGCAACATATATTAATTGACGGTTCATCTTTAGAAACATTATATAATGAAATTTCTAAATATTATAACAATGAAAATTATTCTTATGCGATAACTGTAAATGAACAAGAAAAAAATTTACAGAATATTTCATTATATTTAAAAGAAAAAATTAAAAATAATTATGAAAAATACAAGAATTTTTGGGATAAATCTTTACTAAACATTGAGCCTATTGATCTTAAATTTTTAAAATATTCAGAACCTCTAAAAAACAAAATTAAATCTGATGGAATAAATATACAAGAATTATTTAAAATTCACGAAATAAACTTTAGTTTTGATAAAATATTTTTAGAAAAGATAAAAAATATTATTTCAAATTACAAAATAACACCTTATTCATTTTCAAACATTATATTTGCAATAACAATATTTAAATTCACTAAAACAGAAAATTTTTGTATTCCATATCCTGTTGCCATTAGGGAAGGAGTAGATCTTATTTATGGTGGAAATGTCAATACATGTTTACTTCCATTCCATTTAAATAACGATCTAAATATTGTGGACATAATTCATAAAAATAAAGAATTTATACATTCTCTTAAAACAGAAAATATAAAACAAAGTTATTTTCCAATTTATGAATTAGAATTAAAAGACAAGGGAGAGATTCTTAATTTAACATTTGCAAGCACTAATTTACAAAATATGACTTTATCATTTGAAAACATAAAAGCACAAGTTGGTCACAATTCATTCATTGCCTTAGCAAATGATATTTCATTTGGATACGAAGAAAAATATGGAGAATTACATTTTAGAGTTTATTTCAAATGCGACAAAGTCTCAATTGAATTAATGAATAATTTTTGCAAAATATATGATAATTTATATTCTCAAATTATAAATAACTTAATAGAAAGTAAAAAAGGTAAAAAACTCAAAAATATTAACGATTATTATTTAATACCTTATGAAGGTTATTATAAATATTTTGATAATGTTAATTCAAAAAATATTGAAAATCCAGACAAAAGAGTCATTACTCAATGTTTTGAAGAGCAGGTTTTAAAAACTCCGCATAATATTGCTCTCGTAAGTAATAAGGATAAACTAACATATTCCGAATTAAATTTACGAGCTAATCAACTTGCTCATTACTTAAAAGATAAATACGATATTAAAGCAGATGATTTAGTCGCCCTTTGCCTCAAACGCGATGAGCATATGCTAATTAGTATTCTTGCTGTTCTTAAAGCAGGAGCGGCTTATGTGCCCATGGATCCTGAATATCCAATGGATAGGATAGAATATATTCTAGAAGACACGGGTACAAAATTATTATTAACCAATGAATCGCAAAAAGAATTATTTTTTAAAGAAAGTTTACAAAAAGTAAATATAGAATTCATCGACAGTAAAAATCTTGAATATACTTTACAGAAGCAAAATCAAGGCAATTTAACAACAAAAATCGAGAACCATCATTTAGCATATGTGATTTACACTTCAGGAACCACAGGAAAACCTAAGGGAGTTCTGATTGAACACGCAGGCGTTGTAAATTTGATTGTAAACCAAGGGAATTTAATTGCAGAAGAGTTCAAAGAAAATAAATATATTTCTGTACTCTGGTTTGCAAATTATGTATTTGATGCACATGTTTGGGAGTTATCATCGAGTATTTTTCATGGACATTGTTTATATATAGTTGCAAATGAAGTTCGAAAAGACCTTCATTTTCTGTCTGAATATGTCAAAGAACATCAAATAAACTATGCGGTCCTACCTCCATCGTTGCTAGATAAAGACAATCTATTAGAAATCGATCTCCTCACAGTGGCTGGAGATAAATTCAACAAAAATATTCTAGAAAATTATTTAAATCATCACAAAAAAGTGATAAATGCATATGGACCAACCGAAACTACAGTTATGAGCGCTTATCATCAATATCATTCTCCAGAAGAAGTAAACCAAATTGGAAATGCAATTAGAAATCATAAACTTTATGTGTTAGACAATCATTTAAATTTACTTCCTGTTGGAGCAATTGGAGAACTTTTTATAGGCGGCGTTGGGGTTGCAAGGGGGTATTTAAATAGACCTGAACTTACTGCAGAGAAATTTATCGTCAATCCATACCAAACAGAGCAAGAAAAGTTATCCAATTTTAACTCCCGTCTTTATAAAACAGGGGATCTTGTGCGTCTGTTGCCCAACGGATGTTTTGAGTATATTGGACGGAATGATACCCAGGTTAAAATCCGTGGCTATAGGATAGAACTTGAAGAGATTGAAAGTGCCATTTTAGGTTTTAAAAATATCAAACAAGCAGCAGCAATTGCAAAAGCTCTGGGAGAGAGTAACTCAGATCATAAATCTCTTATTTGTTACTATGTCTCGCATGAAGAAATAAATGAAAAAGAACTAAAAGAATATCTATCAACCTGTTTACCTGATTATATGCTGCCAAATTATTTTGTTTACTTAAAAGAAATCCCATTAACTGTGAATGGTAAACTGGATAAAAAGGCTCTCCCTGATCCAACAATTCGGCAAGAAGAAAATTTTGTCGCTCCAAGAAATGAGTTGGAAAAAAATATCTGTGCAATATGGGAAAGTGTTTTAGGATTGCCCAAATATTCTGTCGGAATAAAAAGTGATTTTTTTAGTTTGGGTGGGGATAGCATTATAAGCATTCAAATCGTTGGACGTATGCGCTCGCAATTGGGTTTGGTTGTCAGTGTTAAAGATATTTTCAAATATAAATGCATTGAACTCTTATCTGAGCATATAAAAAATAATTCTAATTCTAAAGACATTGAAATAAAAAGAGAAGAAGGAATATTATCAGGAAAAGTTCCGCTTTTACCTATACAAGAATGGTTTTTCTCTCAAGAATTTAAGGTACCAGAGCATTGGAATCACTCTTTTTTAATTAAAACTCCATTATTGGATATAGAAAAATTAAAAAATTCAATATGCAAACTAATAGAACATCATGATGCTTTCCGCTTGGGTTATACCTTTGAGAATAAAACTTGGAAGCAATCATACCTTGCCAATATTTCTTTACCTGAAATAAAGTATTTGGATATTGGATTATTGAAGGAAAAAGAAGGAACAGAAATATATAACCAAAAATTAATTGAGATATTTACAAGTTGGCAAAGCAACTTTAGTTTAGAAAAAGGCTTTCTATTTAGTTTTGGATATATAGAAGGTTTTCAAGACAAAACAGCCCGCATTTTTGTTTCGATGCACCATTTGATTGTTGATGCTGTCAGTTGGCGCATTATAGTTGAAGATTTGCAGTCAATTTATGCACAAAAGAAATTACCAAAAAAAGGAACAAGTTATAGGCAATGGGAAGAGGGACTTAAAAAATACTCTACATTTATTGACCATGAAAAAGATTATTGGGAAAGAAATTTAATACAGATTCGAGAATTTAATTTATCTTTAAAATCAATATATCAAAAAGAATTATTAACAGACGATAATCTAAACATTGCTGAATTTAGACTCCCTGAAAACCTGACTCTAAAACTATTAACTGAATGCAATAAGGCATATAAAACAGAAATAAATGATATTTTAATAGCCGCTTTCATTGCAGCCATCAAAAAGCAAACAAGACTTGAACATCTGGCCATTTTACTTGAAGGACATGGACGCGAAGAAATTGATCCAAGCTATGACCTTACAAAAACAATAGGTTGGTTCACTAGTATGTATCCTGTTTGCTTTGCAGCAAATGATGAACTTGAAAAATTAGTTGTTAATGTAAAAGAATCCCTTAAGCAAGTTCCCAATAAAGGGATTGGTTATTCTGCACTTTATTCCTATGTTGAAAATGAATTGCCATGCATAAGCTTTAACTATCTTGGGCAGTTTGAAAATGAAAGCAAAGTTGATTATTCCAGCAGCAATTGGCAGATTGTAAGTGAAAATAGTGGTGTTTCTATAAATCCAATCAATAGATTGAAACATACCATTGCCGCAAATGGGCTGATTATAAATGGTTCACTTTCTTTTTTAATAGACACAAAACTTGATAAAGAAACAACCAATCAATTGGCACTCTATTTTAAGGATTATCTTTCTAGCATCATATTGCATCTATCCGACTTTAAACGCTGTTACTTAACAAGAAGTGATATCGGGAATATTATCAATCATTCTTACTTGGATACCCTTCAAAAAGAAAAAGAAGTTGAAAATATATATTTGGCAAATAGTTTACAACAAGGATTTGTTTATCATGCCTTAAATCAAGGTGACATCGATGATGCTTATTTTGTGCAAATTGTTTGGAATTATAAGAATTCATTAAAACCTGAGTATTTACATGAAGCCTGGAATCATGCTGTTTCTAAATATGATGTACTCCGTTTACGCTTTGCTTGGGATGAGGAACTTGTCCAAGTTATTGATAAAAATGGAAAGATTGATTGGAAATATTTTGACTTAACGGATATTAAAGAATCTTTTAAGCAAAAAAAATATATTAAAGAATTTCAAGAAAAAGATAGAAAAAATAAATTCCAATTAGACAAAGGAAATTTAGCTCGTGTTTCTTTGTTTAAACTCTCAGAAGATGAATACACCTGCATTTTAAGTAACCACCATGCGATTCTTGATGGTTGGAGCTTACCTGTCTTATTAAATTATATTCATAAAACATATTTAAATTTGATAGATAATAAAATAATAGAAATAGGATATGATCCTACTTATGGAGAAGCTCAGTTATATTTTAATGAGCACAAAGATGCGAATATAAACTTTTGGAAAAACTATGTCAAAGAAATTGAAAATGACATCGATTTAAATGGTTTGCTCTCACAAGAAGCTAAGAAAAATTTGCTTTCATTTAATGGATATAAGCATGTTAAAAATCCTCAACAAAAAGAAATTATCTGTGAAGAAAATTTATACTTTGAATTAAAGAAAATATGCCAATCTCGTTCTGTTACCATAAATGCCATGCTTCAGTATGTCTGGCATAAAGTTTTAAGTGTTTATGGCAACGGTTTAAAAACAACTATTGGGACAACAGTTTCAGGACGTAACATTCCGGTTAAAGACATTGATAGTTCTGTGGGTTTATTTATCAACACCCTTCCTCTGATTGTCAATCACAATGCTAATCCTGAAAAAAAAGTTATTGACTGCGTGATAGAAATTCAAGATCAAATTAATGAAATAAATTCACGGAGTATCGTAAATTTATCTACTCTTCAAAAGAATGGAGAGAGGTTGTTTGATTGCATCTTTGTTTTTGAAAATTATCCAAGTGATCACTCTGATGATTTATCAAAAAGAATAAATACAGAAATTCAAATGGAAGAGATATTCGAAACTCTTGATTATCCATTTACAATGATCGTTTATGAAACTGAGAAACAGTTGCATTGCAAATTAAAATTCGCAGGCGAATTATTTGAAACCAATACTATTGAAAAAATGCTTGGCCTGATGAAACAATTATTGATGCAAATTGCTAACGATCAAAATATCCTTGTCCATTCATTGAAATATTTAAATGAATATGAATTTGAAAAAATTCTTGGTGAACGGAATTCAACGAGCAAGCCCAGATTGAAGCAAAAAAATATCGTTCAACTTTTCGAAGAGCGGGTTTTAAATACCCCACATAATATTGCTCTCATAAGTGAAAAGAATATACTAACATATTCCGAATTAAATTTACGGGCTAATCAACTTGCCCATTATATGAAAGATAAATATGCCATTAAAACAGATGATCTTATTGCCCTTTGCCTAGAGCGCGATGAACATATGTTAATCAGTATTCTAGCTGTCCTCAAAGCAGGAGGGGCATATGTGCCCATGGATCCTGAGTATCCAATGGAAAGGATAGAATATATTCTAGAGGACACGGCTGCAAAAGTCTTATTAACCAATGAATCCCATAAAGAATTATTCCATAATAAAAATTTACAAAAAGTAAATATAGAACTTATCGATAGTAAAAATCTTGAATATACATTACAGAAGCAAAATCAAGGCAATCTAACAACACAAATCGGCAGCCATCATTTAGCATATGTGATTTACACTTCGGGAACCACAGGTAAACCCAAAGGGGTTATGATGGGACATGAAAGTTGTAGCAACCGCATCTTATACATGATTAAAGAAAATGAAATGACAGTCGAAGATATCTTCCTATTTAAGACAAATTTAGTCTTTGATGTTTCATTTTCAGATATATTCACAACCCTACTATCTGGGGCGAAATTAATTATTACTCAGAAAATCTTTGATTTAGACGAAATTGAAAGATTGATATTAAGTTATAATGTAACAATATGTCATTTTGTTCCCTCACAATTTAAATTATTTTTAGATGAAGTAAAAATTGATAACCTAAAATCATTAAATAAAGTTATGTTTAGTGGGGAAGAATTTGATCCACGACTTATTAAAAAAGAATTTAGAAGTAATAGAACATTTTTGAATTATTACGGACCAACAGAAACAGGTGAAGTGACTGTAAAAAAATATAATTCAGATTTTGATTTTGATCTTAAAAATTCTTCTATTGGAAAAGTTTTTGATTACTCTAAAATCTTTGTCTTGGATAAAAACCTTATTCCTTTACCAATTAATAGTGTTGGAGAGCTTTATATTACTGGTGTAAGTGTCGCTCATGGATATTTAAACAAGTTAGAATTAACTGCGGAAAGATTTATAACCAATTCACTGCAAACAACAAGTGAAAAAAAATTAAATATAAATAGTTATTTATATAAAACTGGAGATCTTGTCCGTTTGCTTGAAAATGGTGAATTGGAATACATTGGACGCAACGACTTACAAGTAAAAATCAGAGGCTTTCGTATTGAACTCAGTGAAATAGAAAATGCAGTGCTTTGTTTTAACGGAATAAAGCAAGCTGTAGTCATCGTTAAAAATATCGGGAATGATGAATTAAATAAAGTAATAATTTGCTACTACATATCAGAAATACAGATAGATATTAAAGAATTAACTCAATTTTTATCCACGAAATTACCAGACTATATGATCCCTGGTTTCTTTATGCAATTAAGTACCTTACCTTTAACAATAAATGGTAAGCTAGATAAAAGAGCACTTCCGGACGTTAATTTGAAAAGTATTAACGAATTTGAAGCACCTCAGAGTGAAATGGAGAAAAATATAGCTTCCATTTGGGAAGAAGTTTTATGTTTAGAAAAAGGATTAGTTGGTATTAAGAGTGATTTTTTCAGTTTAGGCGGTAACAGTATTACTGCAATTAAATTACTCAATCGCATAAATAAAGAATTAGATTTAAATATATCCTTAAAAGATTTTTTAGCCTCAAAGAATATAAAAAATATAGTACAAGAATTATTGCTAAAGCGCGGAAATAACATTAAAATTGAAAAATCTGTATTTAAAAATACAGAAGAGCAAATACTGTCCTTTGCGCAAGAACGTCTTTGGTTTATAGATAAGTTTGAAAACGGGCTAAACAGTTATAATATTCCTATGCTCTATAAGCTTTCTGCAAATACGAATGAACAATCATTGCTCCTTTCATTACAAGAGATTATCTCAAGGCATGAAGTTTTGAGAAGTGTCATTAAGGATTCAGTAGAGGGCAATGCCTATCAAGAAGCCCTCTTTGATAATGGAAAATTTTTTCAACTGTGTAGAATTGAATGCGATTCAAAAAAGAACTTTGAAGAAAAATTGAAAGAAAAAATAAATCATACTTTTAATTTAAATCTAGATATTCCAATAAGTGGATGTATCTATATTTTGAAAGATGATAATGGCACAAGAGAGAAGTTTTTAAATATAACTATCCATCATATTGCATTTGATGGTTGGTCAACGGAAGTCTTTCTAAATGAATTATTAAGCTACTACGATTATTTTGAAAAGAACGAGCAATCAAAAAAAATCTCGCCCTTAGATCTTCAATACAAAGATTTTGCAAGATGGCAAAAAAATTATTTGCAAGGCCAAATCTTAGAACAGGAAATGAAGTTTTGGAAAGATAAATTATCTGGAATCGAAGCGTTAGACCTTCATTTAGATAAGCAAAGACCATTGCATATTGATTATAAAGGCCAGAATGTTTTCTTTGAGCTAGATAGACAATTATCAGATGATTTAAGAATAGTTTCAAAAAATTTGGATCTTTCCAAGTATAGCTTATTCTTATCCTCTTATTATTTAATGTTAAGCTGTATCAGTGGACAAAAAGACATCGTAGTTGGCTCTCCCATTGCCAACCGCCATTTTCCGAAAATAGGAGAAATAATAGGTTATTTTGTCAATACAATTGTGTTACGTGCCAAAATAGATCCAGAGCTATGCTTAGTTGATTTTATAAAAGCTGTCGGAAAAGAAGTTATTGAGGCTCAACAGCACCAAGACTTACCTTTCGAAAAGCTCGTTGTAGAAATATCGCCTGAACGTGACCCTTCCAAACACCCAATTTTCCAAGTTATGTTTGAAATGAATGCTTTCCAAGAGAATGTAAAGGATAACAAATATTTAAATTTTATTGAAAAAACTTCAGAATGTGATGAAATAATAAATCAAATGTATTCTCCTGCTAAGTTTGACTTAAGCCTTTTCCTGAATGAAGAACTTGACAAAATATCAGGGTGCTTTAATTATTCAGAAAGCTTATTCCATAAAGAAACAATTAAAAATTATACTTCTCTATTTATTCAAATATTAAAAGAAATTTCATTGCTAAAAAATAATTATTTAAGCTCGGATTTTAAATTAAAGCATTTGAATTATCTACCAGCCGATCAGTTGACTTATATTTATTCTAATCAAAGTGCTTTAAATAAAAATTATTTTAAAGAACAAAATATCATACAATGCTTTGAAGAACAGGTTATAAAAACTCCTCATAACATAGCTCTCGTAAGTGAAAATAATAAGCTAACTTATTCAGAATTAAATTTACGTGCTAATCAACTTGCTCATTATATAAAAGATAAATATGCCATTAAAGCAGATGATCTTATTGCTCTTTGCCTAAAACGTGACGAGCATATGTTAATCAGTATTCTTGCTGTTCTTAAAGCAGGAGGGGCTTATGTGCCCATGGATCCTGAGTATCCAATGGAAAGGATAGAATATATTCTGAATGACACGGGTTCAAAGGTATTATTAACCAATGAATCGCTTAAAGAATTATTCCTTAATAAAAATTTACAAAATGTAAAAATAGAATTTATCGATGGGGAAAACGGTGAATTTACTTTACAGAAGCAAAATCAATCTAATTTAACAACAAAAATCGACAGCCATCACTTAGCATATGTGATTTACACTTCAGGAACCACAGGTAGACCTAAGGGAGTTTTGATTGAGCATGCAAGTGTTGTGAATTTGATTGTAAACCAAGGGAATTTAATTGCAGAAGAGTTCAAAGAAAATAAATATATTTCTGTGCTCTGGTTTGCAAATTATGTATTTGATGCACATGTTTGGGAGTTATCATCAAGTATTTTTCATGGACATTGTTTATATATAGTTGCAAATGAAGTTCGGAAAGACCTTCATTTGCTGTCTGAATTTGTCAAAAAAAATCAAATAAACTATGCTGTTTTACTCCCCTTTTTGCTTGATAAGGACACTGTATTAGAAATTGATCTCCTGACAGTGGGTGGTGATAAATTCAACAAAAATATTTTAGAAAATTATTTAAATCATAATAAAAAATTAATGAATGCATATGGTCCAACTGAAACTACAGTGATATCTAATACACATAAATACAATAATCCTGAAGAAGTGAATTGGATTGGAAAAGCTTTACCCAATTATACAACCTATGTTTTAGATAATAATTTAAAATTACTTCCTATTGGAGCTATTGGCGAACTCTATATTGGCGGTATAGGGGTTGCGAGAGGATATTTAAATAGGCCAGAACTCACTGCTGAAAAATTTATTGCCAATCCATATCAAACAGAGCAAGAAAAGTTATCCTCTTATAACTCCCGTCTTTATAAAACAGGTGATCTCGTTCGCTTGTTACCCAATGGCTGTTTGGAATATATCGGACGGAATGATTCACAAGTAAAAATCCGTGGCTTTAGAATTGAATTGGGTGAAATAGAAAGTGCTATTTTAGGTTTTGAAAATATCAAACAAGCCGTAGCAATTGTAAAAACTTTGGGAGATTCCTCTTCAGAACATAAATCTCTTATTTGTTACTACGTCGCTGATGCTGAAATTGATGAAAAGGAATTAAAAGAATATCTATCAACCTGTTTACCTGATTATATGTTGCCAAATTATTTTGTTTACTTAAAAGAAATCCCCTTAACTTTGAATGGCAAATTGGATAAAAAAGCACTTCCTACTCCAAAAATTCGTCAAGATGAAAATTTTGTCCCACCAAGAAATGAGTTGGAAAAAAATATCTGTGCTATTTGGGAAAGTGTTTTAGGTCTGTCCAAAAATTCAATCGGGATAAATAATAAATTTTTTAGCGTTGGTGGCGACAGTATTATTTCAATTAAAATTGTAAATAAAATAAGAAATGATTTAGGTGTAATTTTAAATATAAAAGACATATTTACTTATAATACCGTTGAAAAAATATGTGATTTTATTAGAGAAAAATCTTCCGATTTTAAACCAAGTAAAAATAATGATTTTGAATTAAATAAAGAGATAGAATACAAGCAAATCATTGAGTTAAATAAGTCTTCAGATAAACCAAGTATTTTTATGATCCACTCAGGAACGGGTAGCTGTGATGTTTATAAAGATCTCTCATTTAAAATGAAAGATCATTTTCATTGCTATGGAGTTGAACATTACAATTTATATCAAGAAAAAATGATAGATAATTTTCATGATTTGTGTGAATATTATTTAAAACATATCCAAAAAATAATGGATGAAACTAAACAGAAAACTTATCACTTATTAGGTTGGTCATTGGGTGGCATTATAGCGTTAGAAATTGCAAGTATTCTAGAAAAACAAGGAATATCAAATATATATATTTATCTTCTCGATTCGGTATATGATAATTTACAAGTGTTAAACAACTTTATTGAAATAGATGTAATGGATGAACTTATAAAAAATGAGGTTTCACCGACTGAGGCTAAAAAAATTATAAACACAATAAATGTTGAGTCAAAATATTTTGAACAAGGTATTAGCTCAAAATTAAAATTTGCCAAAACTTTATTGTTTAAGGCAATGGTTAGTTATAAATTGACTGGAAATTTAAATGTTGATCAATATCTTAAAAATTGTATTGATTTAAAAGATAACAATATACCAAATGCCTTATCAAGCCCAGAACAGTTTAAAATGATACAAGCACACAATGCTTCACATCTATCTATAATTGAAAAAGAGGATTTAATTATATCAGAAATTCTAAAATTTATTTCTTGATTTATTATTAGCATTAAATTTATAATCTCACGAATGTATTTTGGTGACCATCCCTTCTATTGTAATTTCAATATGAAGGGGCACAAGATTATTTTGCAATGAAGAATAGAAATAAAATCCACCAATCGAAAAATTATCTTAATCGGAATAATACTAATGACGATATTTTTAGGGTTCTCTATTTTAAAGCCGCCTCATTGCATTAAATTTTGCCTCTGTGTGTAGTCGCCATGAGTCAAAATTAAGGCGCTAAATGATTTATTGGAATAATTTTGATCAGAATAATAATGAATTTCTAAATTTCTAAAATACACCTTTTTACTAACATTAATGATTTTAAATATTTAACTAAAAATCTTGTCCAAGTTTTTATTTTATAAAACTATCAAAAAATATAGATTAAATAAAAATATTTTTAATTTGATAACATTATTTATAAATATAATGAATTTTTTAAATTTTTTTTTAAATAATTTTAAAATAGCTAATCATTTAATCTAATTACAATTTTTTTTGCTACCTCTTGTCCTTAAGACAAATTTTTTCTAAGAGAAAGTGACCGCGTGAAGAGATAAAATTGAACGGAGGTTCGCATCATGATTGAACGTTATTCCCGCCCAGAAATGAAATCTATCTGGTCTGAAGACTCTAAATATGCGTCTTGGGCTGAAGTTGAAAAAGCGCATTTAGCAACTCTTGTAGAAATGGGAGACGCACCCAACGATGTTATAAATGTTTTCGACAAAGCTTTTAACTCTAAAACTCCTGCTGATTACTTGGCTCGAGAGCAGGAAACCGGCCACGATGTGATTGCTTTTGTTTCTGAAGTGGGCGATTCCATGGGCGACAAAGGTCACTTTCTCCACAAAGGCTTGACAAGCTCAGATGTCCTAGACACCAGTCTTTCCCTCCGCACTCGTAAATCCCTAGAAATAATAACAAATATCCTACAAAAACTCAGAGAAAACCTCGCACAGCGTGCTTTTGAACACACTCAAACAGTTTGCATTGGCCGCACACATGGTATTCATGCAGAACCTATGAGTTTTGCCCAAGTTTTAGCAAGTCATTACGCTGAATTTCAAAGAGCACACACTGAAATACTCAACGCCCAGAAGACAATGTCTTATGGCAAACTATCCGGAGCAGTGGGAACTTATTCGCAAATGACAGCAGAATTTGAACTTTCAGTTTTAACTAAACTGAAATTACAACCAGAGGCCGTAGCTACGCAGGTGATACCACGGGACCGTTTTGTGTCAGTCGCTTCCGCTATACTTGCTGCAACCAATGCTGTCGATCGTTTTGCAACGAATATGCGTCATTGGGCACGCACTGAGCTTGGTGAAGTTTTGGAGCCATTTGGCAAAAAGCAAAAAGGCAGTTCAGCTATGCCGCACAAAAAAAATCCGATCTTAGCTGAAAATCTCTGTGGTCTAGCAAGAACTATCCGTGGATTTGCCGGAATGCTGTCTGAAAATGTCGCTCTTTGGCATGAACGAGATATTTCCCACAGCAGTGTAGAACGTATGGCTTTGCCGGATCTCTTTATCACTGCTGATTTTATGCTTTCACGTTGTGCATCTCTGATTGAAGGTATGCAAATCCGCCCAGAAGCTATGCAAGCCACACTTTGGAAATCCGGCGGCTTGTGGGCAAGCCAAAGCGTATTGACTGCCCTAGTAACAAGTGGAATGAATAGAACAGAAGCATACGAACTCGTTCAAGGCATCGCCCTTGCAATTTCTGCTAAGGTTGCAACCAACCAAGTCGAACCGAAACAATTTCTCAATGATCTGTTACAAAATAAAAAAGTAAAAGAAACTGTTGGTGCAGATAAATTATCACAGTTGTTCGATACAGATCGCTATTTAAAATCCTTACCAGTAACATTCAAAAGAGTTTTTGGTATCACACCGGAAGAGTTCAAGCGTAAAAGTTCAGAAGCTATCCATAATAAAATTCCCGCTCTGCAAAAAATAATCAAGGTAACTATTGAACTTCTGCCTGATGTCCTTGACACAGAAGCAAAAACGATTGCAAATGACATGCGCTTGTCTGGCAATGAAGTGATAGATATGCGCCAACAAAAATGTTTTTTTATTCGTATGCCTGGCAATACAAACCCAGAAAATATGCATAAATATGCAAGTGAAGTTTTATACAACCCTGTTATTGAGCAGTTCACGGTTGAGGTTATTCAATGAAAAAAACTCTTCTCCCCGTTTTTCCTGGAACAAATTGTGAAAAGGAATCACTTTTATGGATCGCATCAAATCTCGAAACCGAGGCTGAATTTCTTGATTTAACAATACATTCTTCGTTAAAGTCGGATGAAATAGATGCGATCTTTGTCCCAGGTGGATTCAGTTATGGTGACTATTTAAGAGCGGGCGCAATCGCAGCTCGTTCAGAAGAAATGGCTTTTGTAAAAAAAAGAGCTGCTGATGGAGTCGCCATATTAGGAATTTGCAATGGTTTTCAAATATTATGCGAAACGGGTTTGTTACCTGGTGCCTTAGTGAAAAATATCACACGTCGGTATCATCATTTTCCAGTTTCCATTCACATTGATTCATCTTATTTAAAAAAGAAGAGTGACAAAAAGTGTGTGTGGATTCCTGAGTTTAATGAAAATGAAGAAGAAGAGTTACAGAAAGAATTTTCGACCCACTTCCGTGTTCCTTTATCCTGCGGAATGGGCAATTGGGTACCTCCAGTGGATGAACACGCACGTACAAAAGCGGAAAGTAACGCTGTTATTTACTACAACAACAATGAAAATGGCAGTTATAAATCCATTGCAGGAATCACAAATGACTCAGGCACAGTCCTTGGAATGATGCCCCACCCAGAAAGAGCATCTGACACCGCAGTTGGTGGCACAGCTGGACTCATTTTTTTACTTGGAATTTCACAATCTCGAAATATTAAAATTCGAGTGGGAAGTGAATTAGAAAAATTTGTTGAAAAAATAAAAATGGGGAGAGCGCATTAATGTCTAATAAGAACCTCATCACAGCTGAATATCTTGAAACAGCTGCAAAAGCAGGCTTAAATAAAGAAGAAGCAACTGCATTTGTTGAAAAATTAGGTCGCATCCCATCTAAGGAAGAACTTGCTGTGTGTGGAGCTCTTTGGAGCGAACACTGTTCTTATAAATCTTCACGAGTGCACTTAAAACGCTTTCATACTGAAGAACCTTGGGTTTTACAAGGTCCCGGCGAAAATGCAGGTGTGATCGCAATTAATAAAAATTACGGCATCGCTTTTAAAATGGAGTCACACAATCATCCAAGCTATTTGGAACCTTATCAAGGTGCAGCCACAGGTGTGGGTGGAATATTGCGTGATGTTTTCTGCATGGGTGCTTATCCTATTGCAGCATTAAATTGCCTACGATTCGGTGAAGGCACTTGGAATGCCACCCTCTTGCGCGACACTGTCCGCGGGATCGGCGATTATGGCAATTGTGTGGGAGTACCGACAGTCACCGGTGATATAAGCTTTCATCACAACTATAACAAAAATATTTTAGTCAATGCGTTTACAGCCGGAATTATACATAAAGAAAAAATATTTAAGGGAATATTATCTGAAGCTAGTGAAGAACAAGTTTCGATATTAAAAAAGAAAACAAAAGAAATATTACCACAAATACAGATCAATTCTAACGTAACAAACGAAATTGAATCTATTTTATTTCCAGAAGGGGAAAATATCCTCATTTACTTTGGTTCTGCCACTGGCCGCGACGGAGTGCATGGCGCAACCATGAGCAGTTCTGAATTTTCTACGGGTGGAGCAACTCTCAAGCCCACTGTTCAAGTCGGTGACCCCTTTGCTGAAAAAGTATTGCTTGAAGCCACACTTTCTATCATAGAGAAAAAACTTGCGATTGGTTTACAAGACATGGGCGCCGCTGGTTTGACTTCAAGTTCTGTTGAAATGGCTGGCCGTTCTGGCTGTGGAGTGGCAATTGACTTAGCAAAAGTTCCTCAACGGGCAAGCAATATGCAGGCTTGGGAAATCCTTTTGAGTGAGTCCCAAGAACGTATGCTCTGTGCTGTCAAACCAGAAAATTTAACTGCTGTTCTTGAAGAACTTAAAAAATTCAATCTATCTTATGCCGAGATTGGGAAAGTAAACAGAACGGGGCTATTTGTATGTTTATTTGATAAGCAAATTGTGACTGCAACTCCTATACCAATTTTAATCGATGAAGTTCCACGCTATGAACTTCCTGTTCAAGATAGAGAAACATATTTAAAAAATCATGAAGTTTTAAATAATGAAAACGTAGAGAATATTTGGAACGGCTCTACAGCAAAGTCGAAACCATCGCTATCACTTGATGCTGTTAATATTGATGCTCACAATGATATTTTATCTAATATCAGCCTTGAGAACTTGATTGAAAAATATCCAAATTTAATTGAAAATTTATTTACCCATCCTGCCAATGCAAAACGCTCAGCTGTTTATCATAATTATTGTTCGACTGTGCAAGGTAACACGGTTGCAGGTTGCGGCGCTATGCAAACAGCTTCGGCTGGTATTGTGAGATTGCCTAAATTTGCTCAAGAAAAAGATGTCAACCATCAAGAAACAAAAACAGGTATTGCAGTTGCAGGTGGCTGTGAAGAGCGCTGGGTAGAACTGAATCCCTATCAAGGATCTGCTCTGTCTGCAATAAAAGTTGCTCGTAAAATAGTTGCGAGTGGTGGTGTACCACTCGCTATGACAGACTGCCTTAATTTTGGTAGCCCCCGCTCACCGGAAGTCATGCGGCAGTTATCCGATTCGGTTGATGGTATCAACTTGGTGGCAAAAGAATTTCATATTCCAATTGTCAGTGGTAATGTGAGCTTAAATAATCAAACTTCTGGCAAACCAATTCCACCCACACCTATGCTTGGTATTGTTGGTAGAATTGATGATGTTACAAAAATTCCATTGCTCTCGTTGCCTGCCTTTTACTTTGAAAAAGCAGACCATAAAACTGTTTTCTTAGTTCAACTTGCAGATAAAAATGCACTTGAATTATCAAGCTACGAAGCTTCACAAACCGCTTGGATATTAGGAAAAAATAACTCACATTGTCCTCAATTAAACTTAACAAGTGAGCAAAATTTATGGAAACAAGTTCTTACTCGAATTCAAGAGTTAAAGCCAAAATTATGTTTTCCAGTCGGTCACGGGGGTTTGCTTGGATCACTTATTTCTTGTTCCCTTAGGTCAGAATGTGAGATAGAGTTAAGCGAAAATCTTTGGAAGATGTCCAGTCAGGATCTTTTTTCAGAAGGTAACATGGGCTTTATATTTGGTTTTGAACATAAAGAAAATGTCGAAAAATTCATTCAATTGACTTCAAATCATTTTAAAGCAGAGTATCTTGCTGCACTTAAACCTGTAGGCTCTTCCATCCCAAAAACTGTGTTCGATTATAAGACCGTATTTAAACTTTATTCTAATTCACTAAAGCGTTTTTTTGATACACTTTCATGCGAATATAAGGAAAAATAAATATGTGTGGTGTTTTTGGAGTTACGAATGCAGAAAACGCCTCAAAAATAGCATATCTTGGCCTCTTTGCTTTACAGCATAGAGGTCAAGAAAGTGCTGGAATCTCTACAATAGATGAAGACAAACAGCTTCATACTTTTAGAAATTCAGGTCTTGTTTCTGATGTTTTTAAAGAAGAAGAACTTGTTAAGCTAAAAGGATCAACGGCGATAGGACATGTGCGGTATAGCACTTCGGGCGGGAATCTTGATGCCAATATCCAACCTATTACAGCAAGAATTGGCGGAATTCCTGTTTCGCTTTCACACAATGGCAATATTGTAAATTCCGAAGAGATTCGTCACAGCCTCGAAAAAAATGGAGCCATTTTACAGGGGACCGCAGATTCTGAGCTCGTATTGCATCTCATGGCAAGAAGCTCAAAAGAGACATTTATAGAACGATTAAAAGAAGCCTTTGAAAAATTAGCAGGGGCTTTTTCTTTGCTTATTTTAACCCCAAGCCACCTTTATGCAGTCGTAGACACTTGTGGTTATCGCCCCATGTCATTAGGAAGATTACCCATAGAAAATGCAGAAAAAAGTAGCTGGGTTTTAAGTAGCGAAACCTGTGCCATGGATCTCGTCGGAGCAGAGTTTGTGCGTGATATCGTGCCTGGAGAAATTCTTTCCATTGATTTGAGTACGGGACAAAACGAAAGTTGTTATTTCAATATGTCTACTTTCCAAAGCAAAAATAAACAAAAAGCAAAATGTATTTTCGAACATGTTTATTTTTCTCGGCCCGACAGTCTCGTTTGGAATATTCCTGCCCACGACGCTCGTTTTGCGATGGGTGAAGAACTAGCGCGTTTGAATCCTGTCGAGGCAGATATGGTCATTGCTATTCCCGACAGTGGTGTGCCTATGGCTATGGGTTATGCAAATGCCTCAGGAATTCCATATAAAATTGGCCTTATTCGCAACCATTATGTGGGTCGAACTTTTATCGAACCAACACAAAATGTACGCAATTTTCGCGTGCGCTTGAAGCTCAATCCTGTGCGAGAAACTGTGAGGAATAAACGCATAATCGTCATTGATGATAGTATTGTGAGAGGAACAACTTCACGAAAAATCATCGAATTGCTCAGAGAAGCAGGTGCAAAAGAAGTACATATGAGGATATCTTCCCCCCCGGTGAGATATCCTTGTTTTTATGGTATAGATACCCCAAAACGAAAAGAGTTATTAGCGCAGCGCATGACTCCAAACGAAATGAATGATTATCTAAAATCTGACTCCCTTGGATTTTTATCTGAAGAAAGTCTTCTTTCAGTTATGAATGATTTTCAAAATAAGAACAAATATAAAGTAACAAACTTTTTTCATGAAGAAAAGTCCGAAAGTTCAAACGGTGGTTGGTGCACTGCCTGTTTTTCAGGGATTTATCAAGATATTACAGCGCAAAAAATCGCATGCCCCGAAGATTTTGGAGAAAACTAAAAATGACACAAAAGCCGCTTATCAGTCTCATTATGGGCAGCCATTCAGATTATGAGACTTTAAAAAATGCCGAAGCCATTTTAATAGAATTTTCTATCCCTTATGAAATTCAAGTGATAAGTGCTCACAGAACTCCTGAACTGATGTTTGAATATGCAAAACAAGTGAAAGAAAAAGGGATAAAAATAATTATAGCTGGTGCAGGTGGAGCAGCTCATTTACCCGGCATGGTCAGTGCACTGACCACAGTGCCTGTTTTAGCAGTGCCTATCCAGTCCAAAGCCTTAAATGGCATGGACAGTTTGCTCTCTATCGTGCAAATGCCTGGAGGAATACCAACAGCAACTTTTGCCATTGGCAATGCCGGCGCGACCAACTCAGCCCTATTTGCATTACAAATTCTTGCTATTGAAGATCGAGAAATTTCATTAGCACTAATAAAATGGCGAAAAAATAGAGCTCAATTAGCACTTGAGGGAAATAAAATCGTCCAAGAAAATTTAAAAAATGCACAGTTAAAGTAACAGATAAAGTCTATTAACTGCGCTTTCTTAAAAACTATTGAAAGAAAGAAATAAGGATGAAAACAGTTGGTATTTTAGGAGGAGGGCAGCTTGGGTGTATGCTGGCGAGCGCTCTTCAAAAGCTTGGTGCAAAAGTCCAATTTTATGATCCAGATCCTTTTTCTCCTGCGATTGAACGAACGAACCATTGTGTACAAGGTGATTGGGAAGATAAAAAAAAATTAGAAGAATTTTTTGCAAGTTCTGACATAGTTACTTATGAATTCGAAAATGTTTCTGTGAATCTACTTGAAGAGATATGTAATTCTACGGGTACAAAGATATTCCCTTCTGCACAAGTCTTAAAAACCACTCAAAATAGATATTTCGAAAAAGCATTTTTAAAAAACAATCATTTTCCTGTCTGTCAGTTTGCCTATGCTATAAACAGGGAAGAAGCAGAGTGCATTGCTCAAACATTTTCTTATCCTTTTATTATTAAAACCGTAACTGGTGGTTATGATGGTAAAGGACAATGGATGATTCAAAGCAAAAATGATTTTAATCTTTTTTTGCAAGAAATCTCTGCAAATTTTATCCCTATTATTTTTGAGGAAAAAATTGCAATTGAAATGGAAGCAAGTTGTATTGTAGCACGTGCAGCAGATCATTCCTCTTTCTGTTTCCCAATATTTGAAAATGTTCATAGGAATCATATTTTATATACGACTCAATTACCTGTAAATTTACCTTTTGCAGTGCAAGAAAAAATAAAAGAAATTGCTACACGTGCTGCCGAAAAATTAGATGTCACAGGCCTATTAACAACCGAATTC
The DNA here is from genome assembly GCF_014281055.1 of Fluviispira vulneris. Classification (NCBI taxonomy): domain Bacteria; kingdom Pseudomonadati; phylum Bdellovibrionota; class Oligoflexia; order Silvanigrellales; family Silvanigrellaceae; genus Fluviispira; species Fluviispira vulneris. Next base: position 106,370 of record NZ_JACRSE010000006.1, read on the forward strand.
TTTTTATCACGTAAAATGAATCCATATTATAATTTTGAAAAAGTGGATGATTATTATATTTACATAAATGAATTTGCTCCACGGCCTCACAACTCTGGCCATATCACACTCAACGCCTGCAATTTTAGTCAATTCGATGCACTTGCACGTATATTATTGAATATTCCTTTGCAAACACCAATACTCAATGAAGGTTTTTACTGTATGGGAAATCTTTTAGGAGACATTTGGTTAGAACAAAATAATAAATATGCTCTCAATCTAAATGCTTGGAAAGAAAATCCAGCAGTCATTGATGTAGTGCTGTATGGAAAAAAAGAAGCAAAAAAGAATAGAAAAATGGGACATTTTGTCACTCATTCTACAAGTAAAAATTCCTCTTCCATGTTAGCGGAAAAATTTTGGAGAGATTTAAATGAAAACATATAAAAATATTAATTTTTGTCTTGGTATCGATCCCAATCCCACTCAGCAAAATTTTGAAAGTTTTCGCACTGCCGTTTATACACATATGGAAATTCTCGACTTTTATGGTAATAGACTAAACGATAAAGTATTAAAACCACAGTTGGCATATTTTCTTGCGTATGGAAGCAAAGGCATATCTTTATTAGAAGAGTTTGTAAACCGCTACAATGATAAATATACTATAATAATTGATGCAAAATTCAATGATATATCAACAACTCTAAAAGCGTATTTGCATTTTATCTTTGGAACTTTACAAGCACATGCATTAACTATCAGTCCATTTTTAGGGGAAAAAACCTTGCAATTAGCTTTTGAAGAATGTGCAAAGAATGCAGATCGCAAAGGCCGTGTTTATGTACTCTGCGCAACGAGTGAATCTAGCACAGGAGAACTATCATTTATCGATGAAAACTGGAGAAAAACTCTTTTAGCATGTCAGCAATTACGGGACAATATATTTGCTAACCAAGAGGATTTAAATAAATTAATTGGCGTTGTCATTGGAGCAAATAGAGAAAATATTATTTTTTCAGAAGAGTTAAAAGTAAGTGAATTGTCTGTTCTATCACCTGGGCTGGGCGCGCAAGGTGCAGATTGGAAAATTATCAGTAAATGTGCGAATCACCCAAATGAAATCACCTTCTCAGTGAGTCGAGGTGTTTTTGCGGGTGGAAATATATCACTCGAACAAATGAAAGATAATTTAGAAGCTATTCAACGTTACTTTTAAGGAATTTGTAATGACAAGTATACAAAATATTTATATCGGCAAAGTACGTAACAGCGCAGTTCTCGATAACAACACAAGAATTGTACAAACAAGCAATCGTATATCAGCTTTCGATTTTATCTTTCCTTTTGAAATTGAAAAAAAAGCAGAAATTCTCCAAGCTCTCTCAGTTTTTTATTTTCAAAAAACTGAGCATATAATCGAAAATAATTTAATCGGTTGTTTAAATGAAACCCATACCCTTGTTAAAGAAACTAAAGTTTTTCCAATTGAAATCATTGTACGTGGGTATTTAACAGGAAGTATTTGGCGCCTTTATGAAAGCAAAGGTGTCGAAGGAGTTTTTGCTGAATACGCCGTAACGTTACCACAAGGTATGAAGCAAAATGCGAAATTCCCTAAACCGATTATCACTCCCACGACCAAAGCCGATGGAGGACATGATCTTCCCATTTCTTGTGCACGAGCTAGCGAAATAATAGGAAAAGACAATTGGGATTACGTTGAAAAAAAAGCCTTAGAATTATTTGAATTTGGCAGTTTAGAAGCACAAAAAAGAAATTTAGTATTGGTCGACACCAAATATGAAATGGGCATTTTTGAAAATAAAATAATTTTAGTCGATGAAGTCCACACACCCGATTCTTCTCGTTACTGGCTATTAAACGAAACGAATTGCATGAATCCAAAGCAGTTATCCAAGGAGTTTTTAAGAGAAGAGCTGATAAAATTTTTAGGAAAGCCCGAAGAAATTAAGGGAAATCCGGCAAATCATCTTATATTCCAAGATAAAAAAGTAGTTGAAGAAATCTCTAAAAGCATTTCGGACCGATATCAAGAGTTATTTAAATTATTTGTTGGAGATATTTCACCTTATGAAATTTCTAAACCCAATCTTATTCCTTGGCCGATTTCCCCTGATGCATTTGCAAAATCAATATCCCTTTCTTTAATGCCTGAAAATATTTTAATCATTGGTAATGGTGGGCGTGATTATTCATTATTCTCTGCATTTGCAAAACTACCTGAAGTAAAAAATGTCTTTTGTGCTTCAGGTAAAAGAAAATGGGAACATGCAAAATATCGTTTGTGCCCATATACAAACGTCGATGAAATTGCTCAATTTGCCAGCGACAATCATATCGGACTTGTTGTTGCGGGACCAGAGCTTCCCATTGCTCAAGGCATACAAGCAGCCTGTGAAAAACATAATATTCCAGTTCTTGCTCCTTCACTCGCTTGTGCATCACTGGAGTCCAGTAAAATTATTTGTAAAGAAATAATTCAAGCAGCAGGAATAAAAACAGCAACTGCTCAAATTATTGCATGGAATGATTTAAAAAAACTTTTACACGAATATCTTGAGTTAAATTACACAGCTCAATTCACTCTTCCTTGTGTGCTGAAGTATGATGGACTGGCTGCCGGAAAAGGTGTTTTTGTTTTATTTACTAAAGAAGATGTCTACAATGCTCTTGTTTCTATCGAAATAAATTTACCTGAATGGGAAAAATTATCTGCGCAAGTAAATACAGATACCTATAGCAAACAAATGAAAACTCCTTGTTTCCTTATTGAAGAGACTCTAAATGGCGAAGAAATATCGGCCATTGCTTTATGCAATGGCAACGAGTTTCGGCTCTTACCCATGGCAAGAGATTATAAACGGCGCAATGATGGGCAAACTGGTCCAAATACCGGAGGCATGGGTTCTGTCAGTCCCGTGTGTTTAAGTGAAAAAATTCTCGGACAAATCAGAACAACCTTTGAAAAAACCCTCAAAGAGCTTTCAAAAAGGAACACACCTTATAGAGGATTTTTATTTGCAGGCTTTATGGTTGATGAAAATCAAGAAGCATGGTTACTCGAATACAACTGCCGTTTAGGTGATCCTGAAACACAGGTTTTGTTACCAGGATTACAAAGAGACTTTTACACTGAGTTATTAAATACTGCTAAGGGTTATTCATTTTTTAATCCAAATAAATCAGGTCACGAATTCAATCACGATGGTTTAAAAAGAATTTTCCTTGTTGCAGCTTCTCCAGAATATCCTGAAAAATCAGCTCCTCGCAGAGAACTGAGCATTAATAATTTTCTGCAAAATTCCTGTGAATTTATTCCTACAGCAATTGAACCTGATTGCACTACAACTGGCGGGCGAGCATTTGGTTTATTGGCGAGTTCAAAAACTTTTTCCCAAGCTCAAAAAAATATTTACTGCTCGATTGAAAATTATTATTTAAAAAATTCTGATGGAAGTTTTTGCAAACCTCATTTTAGATTAGATATTGGAAAAGAGTTTTGTGAAATTTCTCAAGGACAAACACCACTGAAAGAGTCTTTATGATCGTTGTCTTTGCCAGTGGTTCTGGCACTAATTTTGAAGCAATTGCCAATGCATTTCCTTTGGATGTCAAAGCGCTTGTTTGCAATAAAGAATCAGCACTTGTGATTAAAAAAGCACAAAATAAAAATATTCCTTGTTTCGTTATTCCACACACGCATTTTCTATCGCGTGCAGATCACGAAATTGAAATTATTAATAAATTAACAACGATTAAAAATATTAAGGTCATTGTCCTTGCAGGTTATATGCGTGTATTGACTGCTACGTTTTTTACCGAACTGAGAAAAACTCAACCGACCCCGCTTCTAATCAATTTACATCCAGCGAATCTCAATACATACAAAGGAGCGCACGCCTATGAATATGCGATTGATAATCATTTTTCACGCTGGGAATTAACTGTACACGAAGTGATAGAAGAACTCGACGCGGGGCCCGTGCTCAATTCTATTGAATTTCCAATTTTTCCTTTCGAAACTGTGCAACAACTGCAAGAACGTGTTCGCCCACTCGAGCATAAATTGCTCACATCCACTCTCGCAAAAATTATTGGCCAGGAGAAAAATTTATGACAAGTCAAACTTATGAAAAAGCAGGTGTTAGCATTGCTGCAGGTGAACATCTTGTTGATAAAATCAAAGAAATGAATCCATCTATTGGAGGTTTTGCTGGTCTCTACCCCTTCGATGAAGAGCGCTCCTTAGTTGCATGCACCGATGGGGTCGGGACAAAGCTTGAACTTGGCATAAAAATGGAGCGCTATGAAGATCTTGGACAAGATCTCGTTGCCATGAGCGTAAATGATCTCATTGTCTGTGGAGCTCGTCCGCTTTTTTTCCTGGACTATTTTGCCACAGGTAAGCTCAATGTCGATATCGCTCACCGAGTGATCAAAGGAATTGTGCGCGCGTGTAAGGAGTCAGGGTGTCTTCTATTAGGAGGTGAAACCGCAGAAATGCCTGGATTTTACGACAACAATAAATTCGATCTCGCAGGCTTTGCCGTTGGCGAAGTTTATAACAATGAAATTATTGATGGGAAAAATATCAAAGCAGGCGATCTATTAATTGGTTTACCGAGCAGTGGATTTCATTCAAATGGATATTCTTTAGTACGTAAAATTATGCAGGATAATAATATCCAGTTACAAGATTCTTTTGCGGACAAAACTATTGGCGATTATTTAACTGAACCAACCCGCTTGTACGTGAAAGATATTTTAAGATTAAAAAAACAGCTTAGCATAAAAGGCATGGCGCATATTACGGGTGGCGGCCTAACAAATATCAGCCGAATTTTGCCTGCAGATTTACACTATCAAGTAGATAAAGAAAAAATATCTACTCCCAAAATAATGAAATATTTTCAAGAATTGGGAAATATTTCTGATGATGAAGCTTATACAGTTTGGAATATGGGTTTAGGATTTACACTCGTCATCGATCAAAAAGATCTTGGAAAAATAAATGAATTCTTACCCGAAGCATTTATTTTTGGCAAAGTAATACTGAAATAAGAATAATCTCTGCTTTAAAAAATAATTAATCATTCTTATTAAAATTTATTAAATAATAAAATAATTCTTTTCTATTGCGTAAATATTGAAAATTAAACTTGCTAGCTCAGTCAAAAATCAAGCCAAAAAATCTTGTCCTCATTTACGGTATACTCTATTTTTAAATGGTCAAATTGCACAAGAAGCTTTTGATTAACTATTTTATTAATTTTTTGCGAGATAATACAAATGAAACAAAAATCACAGCCAAAAGGTATGTATATCCTAGCATTTACAGAGGTCTTTGAGCGCTTAAGTTATTATACCCTCAGTTTTTTACTTGTTCTCTATGCATCGGCAAGTATCGAAAACAATGGACTGGGATGGAGTAATGAAAAAGCTCTTGCCCTTTCAGGGATTTACACAATGGCTGCGTTTACTTTGCCGATCTTAGGATCTTTTATTGCCGACAAAATTATTGGCAGATATAAAGCTGTTATTTTTGGTGGATTTGTGATTATCTTAGGTCACTTTTTACTCTTTTTTTCAGAATATTCATACTTTTTTTATATTGGCCTTAGCTGTGTAGCAGTAGGTACAGGATTTTTCAAACCGTGTATGCCAGCACTTCTTGGTCAATTGTATTCACCTGATGATTTACGCAGAGAATCTGGTTTCAGTTGGTATTATTTTGGAATTAACTTAGGTGCTATGATAGCAGGGATCAGCAGCGGTCTACTCCAGCAACACTTTGGTTTTCGCATTGCACTTGCTTCTGCGGGAGTTGGGATGATTTTCGGGATGATCGTTTTCTTTATGGGTCGTAAGCATCTAGTCCTAGAGAAAGTTATTCGCAAATCAAAGCAGAAAGAAAAAGACCATCAACCTATCACACGCAAACAAAGAAAAGCACTCCTTTCACTCCTAAATGCATTTGCCTTTTTTGCTATTTGGGCCATTATTTATAACATTGCACTATCTGGAACATTAACATTATTCATTGAAAATCAGACAAATAAAACGCTATTTAATTTTGTTATCCCGACAACGTTTTTTCAATCGCTTGAAAGTCTCACGATTATCGCTGTAACCCCAGTCATTACTTATTTCCTTGCTAAAATGGCTTTACGTAACAAATATCCACATTTTTTTACCCAAATGAATTTTGCAGTTTTACTCTGTTCAATTTCTTTATTTTATTTTAGTTACCTTGCATTTATTGGGCAGAATTCACTTGCAGGTGAAAAACCTTTTCAATATTATGAAATTGCATTTTTTATTATTTTATTTTCAATTAGTGAAACAATCATTTCTCCAGTAATGATGTCTGCAATTAGTATGATTGCTCCTATAAAGTTAAAATCGCTCTTCCAATCTTTTTATTTGGCTACCTTGGGCTTAACAAGTATTATAGCAGCTAAAATTGGGGCTATTTCGCTCGAAGCTCCTTTCAAAACATTTTTAACTTTGAGTTTTATCTTATTGATAGGTGCTGTTTTATATTTCTTCCTAAAAGGAAAAATGATAAAAACTGCTATGGAAGCTGCTAAAGAACAGGCAGCCTTACATTATGGCAGTAAAAAATAGTTGTTTAAAGGAAAGTCATGTACGAGTTTTTCCAGGATAAATATTATGTACAGAATATTTTTACTTCGGTCATTGTCTTTATCACATTGCTTGCAATTCGCTTTTTGGTCGTGCGACAAATCTCTCAACTCAAAATCACCCCAGCGGAAAGCAAGATTAACATCACGGTACGTGTTAAAAATGCCTTTATAGTTATCATATTTTTCTCGCTTATTACGATTTGGTCGAACGAACTTAAAACAATAGCTCTTTCTTTTGTTGCCATCGCAGCTGCTTTAGCGATAGCGACAAAAGAATTTATTCTCTGTTTTGTTGGTGGTTTTTATAAATGGATCGCAAAACCATTTTCTGTGGGTGACAGAATAGAAATCGGCGCTTTCCGTGGTGATGTGGTTGATTATAAATTTTTAACCACGACCCTGCTCGAAATAGGACCCACTGGGCAACTTTCTCAATACACTGGCCGCACACTCGTTATCCCAAACAGCTTGTACTTGACATATTCCGTCTCAAGGGAAAGTCACAATGAAAAATATGTCTTTCATTCCTTTACCGTACCCATTGCAAGCACTCAGGATTGGAGGCAATGCGAATCACTCTTACTATTTGCAGCAAAAGAAATTACTGCTCCTTACTTAATAGAAGCTAAGAAATTTTTTAACAGTAAAAACAATGCTTTCGTACTTGGGCCGGCAAGTATCGATCCCAGAATATCCATCATTCTCCCATCCCCTGAGAGAATCGATCTCGTTGTGCGGATACCATGCCCCTGCATGCAAACAAATAGAACCCAACAAGCAATTCTGCGTCGCTATCTTGATCTTGCTTCGCAAGAAGTAAAGATCAATTCCGAACTCAGAACAGGTGCTTCTATTTTCGACAACTAATACTTATTGTATTTAGTACATTTAAAAATAAATATTTTGCATATCTAATGAGCGTTTTAAAATATTTATTTTGTCCATTTTGTTTCAATAAAGTGACAATTCAACTTTTTAAGAAAAAAAATTAAAATATATATATTTTAAATTAATTATTTAATTTTTTTTAAATATGAGCTTTAAACATACATAAAGTTGAACATAATAAAGAAGTCCAAAAAAAATAATTTGCAATTTTTAAGAATTAATGACAAAAATACAAGAAAAAAAACACTTGAATTCATTCTCTTATAGACTAAATTAATTTTTGCTAGCTAAAAATTTAATATTTGAAATCCTATTATTTTTTTTAACACTATACATGAAAGAAAAGATGATGACTTTATCACATCCAAAAGGCATGTATGTTCTTGCCTTAACCGAAGTTTTTGAACGCCTGAGTTTTTATACTCTCTCTTTTTTACTTGTTTTATATGCATCTTCTCCAGTTTCTGAGCATGGATTGGGCTGGAGTAAAGCCGATGCTCTTACATTAGGTGGTTTATACACACTTGCTGCATATATTTTTCCAATTTTTGGTTCGCTTATTGCTGATAAATTTCTTGGGCATTTTCGTTCAATATTATTAGGTGGCACAATAATAATGTTCGGCCATTTTTTTATGCTATTCTCAGCCAACATAAACTTTTTATATATTGCCTTATTTTTAATTGCGACAGGCACTGCTTTCTTTAAACCCTGCATACCAGCACTGCTTGGAAATTTATATAAATGGAATGATAAGCGCAGAGAGTCAGGATATTGTTGGTATTATTGTGGTATCAATTTAGGAATAATGCTAGCAGGAGTCATCGGTGGACTTCTATTACAGACATATGGTTACCACATAGCTTTAACTTCGGCAGGTTTTGGCATGGCTCTCGGTATTTTAATATTTTATTTTGGAAAAAAGCATCTCGTTTTTAAATCAGGCAAAAATATCAATTTAAAATTTCCAAAAGAAAAAATATCTCAAGTACAAAACAAAGCACTCTATATGCTCATTGTTTCCATTATATTTTTTGGCTTTTGGGCAGTAATCTATAATCTTAGCGCTTCAGGTACACTTTCACTTTTTATTGAGCACTATACGCATAAAACAGTGTTTAATTATAATATACCAGTGACATTCTTTTCAGCATTGGAAGGTTTAACTATAATGGTAGCGACTCCTATTATTACTTACTATTTATCGCGTAGAGCATTGAAAAATAATTATCCACATTTTTTTTCTCAAATGAATTTCGCCCTTTTTTTATGCGCATGTGCTTTATTTTACTTCACTTTATTAACTTTAAAATTCGACGAACCTTCTTTCTTGCCAAAGCCCTTACAGTATTATGAAGTCGCACTCTTTTTGATAATTTTTTCTGTTAGCGAAACAATAATAAATCCAGTTATCATGTCTGCAATCAGCATTATTGCACCACAAAATTACAAATCATTTTTTCAATCTATTTATTTATCTTGCTATGGAATTACGGGTTTGATTGCAGCGAAGATCGGATCATATGCTATAGAAAAGCCTTTTTATATATATCTTTCCATAACAATCTTTATGTTCTGTGCAGCTTTACTGTATTTTATTGTAAAACCCAAAATGATTTCCCTAGTTGAAGCTGCGCACACTGAAAAGAAGACACTTTTAAAACAAAGTGCAGCTTAAAGTATCGAGGTTATTCTTTGAATGAGCTCTGAATTTTCCTCTTTACTCGATTCATGATAGATAAAAGTATGAGCTCCCTCAATTTCATTTTTAAAATAATTAAAAAGTTCTTCTGCATAATCAAGATCAAACTCGAGAGCATATTCATATAAAAGTGAAAGCTGATCGTCATTTAAATAATCAGGATACTTGCTAAAAATAATTTTAGCGGCAGAAAAATCTGAATAGGGAAAAGTCTTTGACTTTCTTTTACTCAATAAGGGTACTAATTTTTCCAGTCGATTTTCAGCAGATAGAACAATATCAAAAAGTTTTTGCACGTGAATTATATTTTCTGACTGCTTTTTATTATAGCAAACCCTGTATCGCGTGAGCATATTTTCAAGATATTTAAGATCAACAGGAGTGTTATAATCACGGGCAGTCGTTAAACTTGCCATGAGAGACGTCTTAGCAAAGTTACAAACATATCCTTCTTCACTCTGTATCTTTGCATTTATATTAGCACGAATTTCATTTGCAAAAACCGGATCTTTTAATAATGCATACCCATAAAGAGAGTAAAATTGCTCATCGCTTAAGTGGTTTGGAAATTTCTTATACAGAGATATTGCTGCATCATAATCATGAAAATACATAAAATTTGACTTTTCGAACTGATCAGCAAATTTCTTTTTTACTTGACTTCTTTTAGGAATAAATATGCTGTACAAGCTGCTCACAGTACTATGATCCAAACAATAAGAATAATTTTTCAGAACTTTATTTAAATAATATGTATCTATTTTTTTATGATATAAAATAGCATTTCTCTTCTGACACTGTAGGGATTCATTGATAATAACGCAAACATCTCTTGGATTATGCTTTATTTTTTCAAAAACAGAGTTATCATCTTCAAAACATTTTGCTTTATGTTCCTTATTCTTTTCAAACTTAACATTGAACTTTGTTGCAAAAACATTTTGTGAAAATATAAAAAAGAATGAGCATATGAACAGTTTTACAGTGATATATATGGAATTTTTCATGTATTTTAACTCAATAGGTGATCAATTTATTCAATAGCCATCATTTTTCGTTGGCACATTATGAATGTGAGTTCTGATACTGCACAGATCTTATCAAGTCAAGCTGCGGATGAAGCTCATTGTAACTTAAATTGTAATAGCAAGATTTCTAACAACTTTTTAAACTCCATAATCGCTTTAAATAAAGCCTTGTATTATCTGTTTCTTAGGATATCTATAGAATTTACGTTACTTTGCTATTGTATACTTCTACAAGACTTTCCTGCTGAAAATGTTACTTTGTAATCCGCATCCGGATCTCGTTCAAGAATTTAATAATTTTTAAACATAAATTTATAGTTAGAAATTAAAACTTATTAAAAAGTTAAAAGAATATTCATCAAAGCTGGTATCAAAACCGATATTTGTTGGCTCTTTACCAAGAAGAATAAAACTATCATATCTCATAGAATGTCTATTAAAAATAAAGCCACCACCCATATTAAAATCTTTTGATTTTTCAAACATCGCAATTATATTTATTCCATACAAATAATGGTTTTTAATTTCTGTATCCACTTGATAATCATTAAAAGCTGTATTTATAGAAGCCGTATGTTTATCATTTAAAGAATAGCCAAGATTGAGAAGTGTATATAAAGAAAATTCAGGAGTAGAACCAAATTTAAATCCACCATTTGCAACTAAAAACAAAGATGACATAAATACTGAAGAGGAGTTATACTGTCCTATATTTTCTTTACCAAACAAAGCTGATAATGTCATTCCTCCACCCAAAATAGGAGACCAAAATTGTCCCTGAGTTAACGGAAATAAGAGAGAACCATTTAAATTTAATCCTGTAAGGGATACCTTAGAAATGGGAGAGTGATCTTCACTGCTTTCATTATATCGCGTAATACCTATGCCTGTTATAATATCTAATGTTGAATTACTTCCCAAAGCAAATGAGCTTTGCCAAGAACCAATCATAAATAATAACAATATTATTCTTTTTAAATCCATGAATAACCTCATTCATAAATCAAAATTAATGCCCTAATATTTTAATTCTCCATCCAGTTAATTTTGCGGGAGAATGACTGCTATTTAAAAGTGTCAATTTCCAATCCCCATTCGAACTTTCTTCATAAAAAGCGTTGGAGAGATAAACACCACCAGTAGTAGAATTCACTTTTGAATAATTTTTTATAGGATATGAAAGATTTTTAATTTTGCTATCATTTTCAAGAGCTATCAATGAATTTCCAGGATATAATAATGTGCTTTTGGTACCGCTTGGTGACTCTAAAACAATTCCTAATCCATCTGGCCAATCAGCCTCTATGAAAGGAGTCACTTGAACAGCTTCAATGCTTAAATTACGATTCATATTTAAGCTAGAACTTGCTGACATGCCTGCGCCAACATCTATATTTTCAGGTTTTATATCAATAACTTCGACTTGATTTCCACTTCCAAATGGTGAATGAAAGTTTTTAGCCATTTCAATCGCTCTATCCGCATCTATCAAACCAAAACCATAAAAATTATGAAAAGTATTTCCAGCTTTATTTTGTACCCAACCTATGTTCCAGAGCTGTGAAAAATTAGCATTGTAATTACCAATTTTTTCCAATATTTTTATACAATATGGTTTAGGATCTGCTGTTAATTTGTCTTTATTCGAAGTTTTGGCTAATATATGTTTCACATCGCGAAAACTTAAATTTGGATTTGCCTCTAGCAAAAGCGCAATAACACCACTGACCGTTGGCGCAGCTGCTGAAGTTCCATTAAAATTTGCTGTGTAATTTAGTTTTTTATTTTCAGATAAAAAGCCCAGGTCAAATAAAGAATAATCTCCTTTGCTTGGCATGCCCGCAATTCTTGTTGTAAGGATTTCAGGATAATCTTTTTTAAAAATAGGTGAATGAAAAATCCCATCGTTTGCACGCACACTACTTTCACTGCCTGATAATCCGGTCACCCAAATATTAGCACCAATGCTTGAATAATTTGCGATATTACCATTAGCGCTTAATGCAGCCACTGCAATTCTATAGGGATTTGTGTTATCAGAATCCATTTGCGATAATGTGGGTCGAATTGCTTTCAATATTTCAATCATATCAGAATCAAGAGATGAAAATGAATTCGGAGTTAAAGATTCTAAAGTTTCATATACACGCCGATAAGATAATCCTTTTGCTTTCAATATTTTTTCTGCATAAGCTTGACTGCATGCATCATTTCCAGCAGCTCTAACAATTATAAATCCAGCTCCAGCCTTTTTTATATTATCCTTTATTATATCATTTAATGGTTTTAAGGTTCCTAAAGAAAATGAAGTCGAACTGAAAGCTGGAGCACCATAACTCTCATTAATTACTTTGATATCATTATTAGCAGCATAGACATATATAAACATTTGTGCATTCATTAGTGAAGAAATATAGTTGAGTCTAAAAGTAGACATATAATTTGCAGAGGCAATTTTAACATCGGGAGCGATACCTCTAAATTGATTGTTTGGATTGATAGAACTTCCAATAATCCCGGCAACGCTTGTCCCGTGATGGGATTCTCCAAATTCCAATTTATATTTATTTAAAACCCTTGGAGCAGATGAATTTGTAATATCTATAAATGAGTTCGGTTTCATATTTTTTTCAAGGTCAGGATGAAAAAAATCAACTCCTGAATCTGTAACGAGCACATTAACCCCTTTTCCTGTATATTGACTTGGATATGTTAAATTGATATCCACACCTGGCTTGCCAACTTCATTGATAAATAATTTTTGACCGGTGTTTTTTAAATGCCACTGTTTATCAAATAATGAAATATTTTGATTTTTTCCTTCTTTTCCACATCCTACGAATAGAAAAATTAAAAATAAATAAATATTTTTACTAGACATTTAAAACCTCATTAGCATTAATTCGGCACTGGAAAATCTGTAATTATTTCTAAATTTGAATTTTTAATATTTGGATTTATTTTTAATGTATCAAGTGTTTGTAAAATATTGCTTTTTTCTCTTGCACGAAGTACAAGAATATTGCTTTTTGGATAAGAAGAAATTATTTTCACATTATTTTGAGTTTCAAATGCAAGTAAATCATTTATTTTTTGTTTTAATTCTACAATAAAAAAACCATTAAAAATTCCTACAGAAGATGTCTCCTTCTGGAAAGCAACTAATGAAAAATTAGGATTGAAATGTTCATATGAACCATTCATATTTGATGAATTGGTTCGAACATAATAAAAATTATCATCTTCCCATAATATTTTCTTATTTGGATCCTTTAAATATTTTTTGTCAATTGCTAGAACATTTTTTACAAAAGACCAATTATTTGTAGCTGGAATTTTTTTATTTGTTGATTTTTTTAAAAATACTTTAAATTCACTTTCTTTAAATTCAACATTCTTATGCAAAATATTATATTTTTCTTCTAGAATTAATATATCTCTTTCAAAGCGATTTTTAGGTGCTTTACTTAATATTCTTTTTTGATCCTGATTCAATTCCCCTGGATTATTTTTAATCTCTATTTCACTTTGAGCATTTGACTGTATGGGCTGTTCAAGTATTTTTTCTTCTAATTTTATATTCTCGATTTTCTCATTTTTTTTTAATAATTTAATTCCAATAAAGACAAATAAAATTACACTTAATACAGTTATGATAATTTTGTAATTCAATTCTATCCCCAATATTTATAGTTTTTGAATTTTATTTTTTATCCGCTTAGTCCCATTATAAATTTATAGTTTTACCTTAAAAGTCTATTTCTTGACAAATATATAATTATTTTCCTAGTTAAAAATAATGAACTTACCCGGATTTTATTTTAAAAATTTTTTAACCCGTCTGCGATTGCAAAAGATAGCATAGACATAGTTGAATATTGGAAGCCTTCATATATAAAAAGTATCCTATCGCTTTCTTCTTTTAAACTCATGGAAAAAATAAGAGGCAAATAATGTTCAATAGTTGGAACTGCACGTCGTGCACAATCACCAAATGCTTCGTAATGCAGTAATTCCTCTATTGAATTGTTTAGAATACATTTTTTTATTTTTGCATCGAAGTCATAGGCCCAATCGTAAGGTTTTGCATCTATTTCTTCTCTCAATCCAGCAAATGAATGGACTATATTTCCACTGCCAATCATGAGAACACCTTCATTTCGTAAAGGTTTTAGTTTAGCATAAAAGCGATAGTGCTCTTCTATGCTAAATTTTCTATTCATGCTCATTTGGACCACAGGCACATCAGCATCTGGGAACAGGTGTGCGAGAACACTCCAAACTCCATGGTCTATTCCTCTCTCTTCATCATATTCTAACGGCTCAGTCTGAAAAACCTCTTTTATTTTTTGTGCCCAGATCTTTGATCCTTTATATTTATACTTGAATTGCGATAAGTCTTCATTAAATCCAAAAAAATCGTAAATAATATCTGAGTTTTCATTTTTAGCAATGAAAAAACGATCTACAAACCAATGCGCAGATACACATAATATCACTTTAGGAGTATTCAGGCGCAAACTCCTGCCATATTCCTTAAGAGCTTTGCTAAATCCAGACTCGTCAATAGCATTCCTAGGCGAACCATGCCCGATAAAAAGAACAGGTTGTTTTTGCATATAGTTCCCTTTATTTTACACCCATTGAAGACAAAACCATCCGAGAAAGTATATGATAGTCTGCTTGCTCTCGTAATTCTTTATTTTGATACATTGGCTCTGGTTTTGCGTTGGCATTGATCACATGAAAATGGGTAATATGTTCTTTTTGAAATTGGCTTTTAATATAAAGATATTCATCAATCAAACGAATATCATCTATAATTGCTATGTCTAAATTTTCACTATCTCTACTGTAAGTAATCAATTCAACTATTTGTTTAGCCCAATATATGTTACTTAAACTTTTTTTTTCTTTTCCCAATTCATCAAGCATTTGATGAATTGTTTTTCCTGTTTCTTTAACAATTGTTGTGTCTTTAAAACGAGGAGTCTTATTATACCAATCATATTTGGGATAAACCAATGAAAGCTCTTTGCGAATCATATTAGCAATTGAATAAATCTGTTCTTTTCCACTGGCTATTCTTTTTGCTAAATATGTTTTCCCCGCACCATGTCCATCACCGGAAATAAATATGATCCGCATATCAACTCCAATCCAATAGATTATGAATTTTAGATTATATACCAAAAAATATAGAGAACTTTTTTTCAAGCATGTTTTCTGCAAAAGTCAGTTAATGAAGTTTAACAATCGCGAATGAACATGTTTTGAATAATGATATCAGATTCATGGCCAGCAATGCCAGAATTAAATTATCTTCATTTTTAGAAAAAGTGAACGTATTTCTAAAATGTGAATTGCGACGAGTTATGCAAAAGTTTATGGACAAATTTAAATCATCTTTTCTTACCACAATACCTATACCTGAAGAAATTGGCTAAATGGGAGCGAAGACGATCCCCCTTATGAATTTCGAAATTAGGTAGAAACTAAGTATGATAATAAAGTACCAAAAAATTTTTAGGAGATTGTGAAAAATCCATCTGAATATTTAAATGAAAACTCAAATGAGATTTTTTTTAATTGACTAAAATGCACTGGTATTAATCATTCATTTACTCAAACATAGACTGGTATTCTTAAGCAATCCTAAACTGATTTAGCAACGACTCAATTGGGGTGAAAACAATGTTCCCCAAGTTTCCAAACATATCGGCAAGTCGTCTTTTAAGACAGTAATATATTCCAAGTCATACCAATCAAATATACTACGGAAAGAAACTTTCAATTCAGCGAAATCAACATTGCTTGGCAATGTGTAAGTTTTTTTATCACCCATCATTCCCCACCAAGAATAATAATCTGATTGTTTTGAATTGGTCTGATCATAATAATATTTAATTTCAATTTGCGCATTAAAGCCTGCACTATTTTTAAATTCAATATACTTTGCATTTCTATTTAAGGATGGCCCATAAGCTTGAATTAGCCCATCTATATCTCCAGCACTTAGCTGATCCTTGTAACCTAATTTCACACCTTCCTTAAGGGGTTTCACGGTTAAGTCAGACCTAAAATTAAACTCATCTTTGCTATAAGCTCTTGAACTATAGTGCATAATAGAATCATAGTCATATTCACCAAATCGTACTGACATCTCTCCAACTTTATGAAAATTATGTAGTCCATTAGGCTTAATATTTTTTACTTCAATTTCAACATACTGATCCCGATCAAAGCGGACGTGTTCATGATGAAATCCAAGCGTATGCATTAACTCATGCAAAAGAATTTTATGGCGGAAACATGGAACATCATTTGATAACGTAACATCTCGCTTTACTATTGGGTTACTCCCGATACTGCTGCTACAAGTTTGACCTTTTTGAATCATAACATGATTATTTGAATATCTTGTATTTGTCTTTTCAATAAAAGAAACATTAGCATAAGATTCCAAAGTCTGCATAGCCGATCTCACACTGGATTTTTCATCTTCTGTAAATTTATTTTCTTCAAACATATAACGGACGATCCCATCAGGCCATAATAATTCTGGGTAAGTTGGAGCGCTTCTTTTTACACGCTGAACATCGGATATGGGTTGCAATTCTGCTAAATCTTCATTCAGCGTATTCTCTATTTCAATAGCTGACAAAAAGGGAGTGTATACTAGAAAAAGAGCAAATAAAAATACTTGTTTAATCAAAAAATTAAACATAAAATTTCTCCATTTTATGAAAGCATGTTTTTACACAAATGCTAAATTTACAAAACACTTTAAATATATAAATTATTTTTTTTTATTATGCAAATATATATATATTTTTATTAGTTATTTCAATTCATTTAATAAAAAGAGTGTTTAGTTAACAAAAATATGCGTATTTTTTAGACAGTTTTAATTATTGTTCTAGAGATTAAGGTGGATAATGATTAGAGCTAATTATTTAGTAAATCATATTCGTTATAAATTACAAAAAATTACTCCACAGCTCAATAATTTAACATCATTGAGCTGTGATTTTTGCATTGAGGAATCAAACTGTTTCTTCTTTTTTTACTGGATGCCCGTCGTAGCATTTTTCAACTTCATCTTTTGAAAAATATTTTTTCTTACAGCGAGTGCATACATATTTCGCTCCATCACGAGTATATTTTTCACTCGTGACTCTTTCTTTTTTTGGATTCATATTCATAATGGATTCCTCCCCAAACCACTTATCGGAGAGTTTTTTCTGAGCTTTATAATAGAAAAAATTTAATGGCTGAAAATAGCAAAACAAAATGAGAGAATATCGTAAAACAGGCGAACAGCCATAACCAACTGAAAAATAAGGATTTTTACTAACTTCTGTCTCAGTGTTACTTTTTAAAAAATTTAACAATATAATATAAATCATATAGTTACAAAATATTTGCTTTCCATCCAAAAAAAATTATCTGGGCATTGCTATTTCCAAAATAAGCTACCAAAATAAAACAATTAATAAAAATTTTTAGAGAAAACCTCAATCTTGCTTCCAGTCAGCTAACACTGGAAAATATGCATTCGTATTTCAAAACAATCACAATTGATAAATTAGGACAAAAATTTTTTATGCAATTATAGTAGACTGATAGATTGGAGGCTTAAAATGACTTCTATGATTAACGATCATTTCAGTTTGAAATCTAAAATCATAATTCCTGTTGTAATATCAACTTTTCTCATTTTTTGCATAAGTCTTTTTGGTTTCTTTAAAACTTATAGTGTATACGAATCATTAGCTGAAAGTAGTAAAATTTCTCTAAATAAATATAGAAAAATTGCAGAAATTGAAAGAAATTTCGGCCTTATGGTTCAAGAATGGAAGAATATACTCATACGAGGAAAAGACTTAGAAAGTTTAAATAAACACAGCAAAGGAATGGATGATGCAATTAATAAGCAAAAAGAAATTGCAAATAGCTTAAAGCCATTTCTCGGAGAGATTGAGTTACCAAATATTGAAAAATTTATCAGTGATTTAAATGAACTAGAAAAAAAATATATAACCACTAGATATAACTATCTCACGCAAAATCAGTTTTTAATGTCTGAGGCTGATCGTGCTGTAAAAGGTATAGATCGGAATGCTTTGGACAGTCTAAAAAATCTTATCAATATGGCAAACAACGATTTTGAACTTAATTCGAACGAAAATTCCCGTACTATAAAGAACACAATTACTTATGCATCACTGCTCATGTTTGTAATTTCTATATTTACACTTTTTTTTATAATTATTTTCATAAATAAATCTACAAATTTATTACATCTACTAGTAAATAAAATATTAACAGTCTCAACTAAATTAAAGACATCTTCAAAAAGAATGCAAACGATTGCTACAAAAATAGCAAGTACGAATTCTGAACAGGTTTCATCTTTACATGAAACCGTGAGTTCCTTAACACAGATAAGCTCAATGACAGAACAATTAGCTAATGGTGCCTCCAATGCTGAACAAAAATCTAGAGAGTCAAAGAAAAAAGTAGATAATGGAAAAGATCTGATCAACGAAATGCTTAATGCGATGAAAGAAATTAGTCAAAGTAATAGCTCGATTATAAATCAAGCAGACAGAAGCAATAAAGAAATGGGTGAAATAGTAAAACTCATTCTCGAAATCCAAAATAAAACAAAAGTCATCAATGAAATTGTATTTCAAACAAAGCTTCTTTCTTTTAATGCCTCTATAGAAGCAGCGCGCGCAGGCCAACAAGGCAAAGGGTTTGCTGTTGTTGCGGAGGAAGTTGGAAATCTTGCTGGCATGAGTGGAGATGCAGCTAAAGATATCGCAAAAATACTAAATGATAGTATAAAAAAAGTAGAGCTAATAACCTCTGAATTGAAGTTAAAAATCAAATCAATTACCGAAATTGGTAAAGAAAAAATTGATTTCGGAGTTGAGGTATCTGAAAATTGTGCAAAAATATTTAATGATATAGTAGAAAATGTTACAGCAGTTACAAAGTTAGCCAACGAAATATCACTCGGCACTAAAGAACAATCAAGGGGTGCAAGCGAAATACATAAGGCCATCAATCAACTTCATTCTGTCACTCAAATAAATTCTAAAACAAGTGAAGAAGCTGCAAATATTTCTGAAGAACTTTTTGAACAGGCAGATGCCTTAAATAAAGTAGTAGAAAATCTTATAACCAACGTTTATGGAAAACGCATTTAGAAATTTTTTGGCAATGAAGTTTGATTTCTACCTTTCTTTTAATTGCTTTTTTATTTGCTTTCAAGTAAAGAGTAAGAAGTTATCATGCCCTAAGTTTTTAATTCATTTTAAAATATATAAAAAGGAAAATGCAATTGCTAAGATTTTTATTCATTCTTTCATTTTTAACCGGTTGTAGTTCCCTGGATTTAAAAAATAAGACTACTCCAAAAGCAGAACAAGTCCTCCATACTCTTCTTGAAGTTGAAAAAGAAGACAATTATAAAAAAATTTCAATCAAAAAAATGCATCCAGATACAAGCTATCTCCTTCCCCCATCTGGAGAATTTTTTGTAGGATATATTGATAAACATATTATAAATACCTCAATGTGCCCGAGCCCATACTATTTAGAAAAAACTAAAGTATATTTTAGCCCACACAATCTGAAACACTGCAATGAAATTTTACTCCGAATTTATTATCCGTCGCTCGATCAAAAAACATCATCCTATTACCCAATCTCATTGTTGATATGAAAGAAATGTCTGGCAATAAAAAAAATGAAGAATTTGCACAAATAAAAAATTTAAAAAGTCATAGTACTCATCACGCTGAAAAAGCACCTGGAAAATTTCCCGTGATTTTTTTCGTACCTGGATATGGTATTCCTGCTCAAGAGTATGAAAATATTATTATCCATCTAGTAAGTAATGGTTATATAGTTATTGGACTCAATAGTGTTTTTATAAGTGGTGATTTGCAAATGCCAAGTGGTCTCATCGCAAATATAATAACACCAGATTCAGACGAACAAAAAAATGATCTATTTAACAATTCTATAAGTGATCTTGCCTTTAGCGTCTCACATTTAAAAATTAAAAATACAAAAGAAGAAATTTTAAATTCAATAGATTGGAATAAAATTGCGCTAGTTGGACATTCATTAGGTTCTTCCACGATCGCGCATTTCGCTCAGAAAACAAAATTAAAGGTGAAAGCTATTGTCACTCTCGATCTAACAATCGATTTACTATGTCAAAACAATTGTCCGAACCTAGTAAATATTCCTTTTATGCACATATTTTCATCTCAATTTTATAAACAAAGCAATGACAAATGCTTTCCATTTTATTGCCCCCCAAAAAATAAACGACCTTCGCCTGATGAGTTTTTATTTGTCGTGAACAATATATATAATGATGACTCATATAGTATGCATTTGAGTTTTACAGATTATTCAACATTACAATACCATCCAGAAATTGAACTAGCTATTCAATCCATGCTCAGTAAAAATCCATCTGATCAATTTTTAGGAACAGGCGATGGATTTACTATAAGTCAAGCTGTTAATAAAAAGATTTTGGACTTCTTTCAAATGTTTTTGATCAACTAAACAGAGCAAAGTTAACTTATAAAAATTTTATAAATTTACTGAATATAACCATCAATTATTTGACGGAGAAAATCGATCAAACTTGTCAAATTTTGATGCGTAATATATTTTTTTATTTTCGTAAACAATACCTTTTTAAGGAGTATATATGTTATTAAAAAAAGCTTTATTTATAGCATCCATCATAAGTGCCTTATGCCCATTTTTAGCAAATGCTATGGTAATTTTACAAAATTTTGAAACGGGTCGACTGCTCGATAGCAATTATAATGGCAATATTTATACCCTCCCCCAAAATGGTGGAAACTATCAAAAATGGAACTTAAATTGCGTTCAAAATCTTTGCGTCATTAAAAATGTACAAACAGGCTTAGTTGTTGATAGCAATGCTAATGGGAATGCCTATACTCTTCAAGAAAATGGAGGCGATTTTCAAAAGTGGTATATTTATTTTAGCGGAATTCAAGATAGATATTACTTACAAAATAAAGCTACTGGTCGTTACCTTGATAGCAATTATAATGGCTCTGTTTACTCACTTCCGTATAATGGTGGACACTACCAAAAGTGGTCTATCTATCCAACCAATTAATTTAAAGTAGATTATTTAACCATCTCGCATCCCCATAAAAACACCTATAACTATAAGTCATTATTATTGTCATCGGTGTTTTAATTAATATTACGGAATAACCAATATTTTGAACAGAGCAAAGAAATTGCAGCTCAACCTAAACAACGAATTTATACATTAGAAAAATTACATTTCTCAATGACAAAGCTATGGTTCTAAACACCTCTTCTTGTCTTGAGATATATGCGTCATTTTTGTGCATATTTAAAAGAGATTCTGTTTACTCATAATTGCCAGCTGAGAGGGTAAGAGAGAATTTAGAACACGCACCACTTTCAAGACATGTCATGATGAGTTTGGGCAGAAATAAAATTTTCATTTATTCACTTTATCCATTAGAAAATCATTTAAAAATCAAAATTTAGTTCTTTTATTTATCCAACATTCTTTTGTCAACGTAATAAGTTAATTTATTATCTTGACAAGGAAGATTTTTTTTTTTATTTTGACTCTGTAATAGTAAATTAATTTAAAATTATATAGCTCAATTTAAATAAATTAAAAAATTTATAAATAAGGAAAAAGTAATGAAGAAATTATTTTGTTCTATAATCTTATCTTGCTTTCCATTTACAGTCTCCTTTGCTGACGAAGGAATTAATAATGCTGACGAAGGAATTAATAATATTGCGCAACTTGAGCCGATAGTCTTAGATCACTTCGGCACACCCCTACAATATTGTAACACCTACTCAATGGGTACGGCTGATATATATAATGCTTCAACAAGTGATGGGATTATAATTCCTAAAAACTCTTTATTTGGTTTTACAAAATATCTTGCAAGAACTATTTATGAGTCAAAAAGAGCGACAGGGTTTGTTCAATTCCTTTCAGCTCAAAACATTCCTTGTGATCGTGAAATTCGAGAAAAAGATTTTATTTTTATTAATCTTAAAAATTCTGAACAGACTGATTCGTATTTTGTTAAAATGGATGACAACGGAATATATTTTCCAATTGTTCACAAAGAAAGTATTTCAAATAAAGATCATATTTTTCAGTTTATTAAATTTAAAAATACATCTGTTGGATCTGCCTATGCTCTGCAATATATTTCAAGTCATTCTTCGACATTTTTAACCTGCCAAGGATTAAATTTCTGCGAATCTACAGACATTCCTTCACAAGCATTATTGATTAGATTTTTGCCAGTGAAATCAGGCGTTCATGAAAAGGCTCACACTAAAAAGTAACAAGAAAAACTATACTTAATTTTTCCATTTTTTGACCGATAAAAAAAATACTAAAAGGTTTCGGTAAATATTATAAGGAATTATGAGTATTTATTATAAGCTAACATTATATATCCCAATGATTTTAATTGCTGCCAATGGCTGTGATAATTCTAAATCTTCCAAATCGAAGAACAATTCGAGTGCCCTATTTGAGCTTGCGCTAACCCCTCAAGAGTTAGCTGAAAGAAAAAGAAGATTTTTAGAAACAAACTCATTGATTCATCCACGAGGATTGCAAAGTAGATTTAACAATTTTAATGACACGGAACTTAATCAAGGGAGTACTTGCCCGTCACCAAGAATAGCCACTTATGATTATCCAAATGCTGGACAAGAAGTCTATTGTTTAAAACTTCCAAAGGAATTTCGAAATAATATACCAATCGAAATTAAACAGGAAATAATTTCGCATGATTTAAATTCATTGGATTTGTATTTTATTGCTCAACATAAACATCAAACGTATGATGCGCCTCGAGTAGACGTTTTAAGAGTTCATAATTGGGTCTATCCATATATTCCATCAACGTATAGTGGATCGATATTTAATAGGGATATTTTGATGACTGTTTATAGTAATTCAAATATATCTTTAAGTAATCAAATATTAGAAAAAAAACTGATACCATTTAATGTCAATATTCATGACAATCTTATTTCACCTGATAATGCACACACTGCAATAGCAGCCGCACCCCATATTAATTTTTCATTTTATTCTTTAGTCATTGACGCTCAAACAAAAAGAGCAGTAGTAACATTGCATTGGATGATAGAACCAAGCGATTTTATAATGGATAATACTCGAAATCCAACTAATTTTATGCACTCTTTACAACATATTAATGGCAGTACTCATTCACCAACTTCTTTGCGGACACTTATCGAAACTTTAAAAAGACACCCCCACTTTAATTCGACCACTGAACCAATGCAATCGCTCGAAACGCTTCTTCAATAGTTAGAAATCTAGATTATTTCTAAATATCATAACCTAAAATAGCATCAAACTGAGTATTACTAAAATTACTATTGTTTAAATGATGCCAAGAGGCAATTACTGATGCCCCAATATTAAGATTATTAGTGAACTTCTAATACTTTAATAATAAATTTAGCATATAGCATAAATCATTCAATTTTTGATTTATTAATCCTTGTTTTCTCCTTTTTCTGAAAGCTTTTGATTAATTAATTTAAAAGAACTTTTAGGCATCTTAGCAGGTTGATAAAAATTTTCAATGAGATTGATAAAAATTATTTATTTGAAGGCTAATAGAAATAAGTTTCTTTGTAATATTTTTAATAGCAATAAAATTCTTGAATATAACAGTCTTAAAATTAACTTTATTCTTATATTTTCAAATTTTTTTATAAAACAAAATTCTAGGCTTTGAATTATGAAAAACACCTTGATAAACCTCAATAAATCCTTGTGACTTTAGAAGAGATTGATTTGAAATATTTTCCGGATGGACAGTCGCATAGATATGCTCTATATCATTATTTTTTAAATTAAATATTACATTATTTGTCATTTTAGAAGCCAACTTAAGGCCTCGATATTTTTTAAATACATAAGATCCTGGAAAGTAAGCGCCTATTGGAGACTTTTCCAAAATTGGTAAAAGATTTAAATACTTATCCCCAATAACTCCAACATGTACCAGTCTCATTGAAATTATTTTGTTTTCCTCTGTAAAAATTCCACAACTATATTTTTGTGCAAGTGATTCTTTTGTAAGTTTTATATCAACATAATATTTATTTTCACCCAACTCTTGACAAGCACAGTCGTGTAAATGCATTACATCAGTTAAATCCTTCAATGTTAATGTTCTAAGTGTGAATATTTTGTTTAATTCTTTAATATTTAATTGCATGCACAGACTCCCGTCTTTGGTATAAAAGAAAAATCATAGTGACAAAAAAATTAATTTAAAACAAGTTTTATTAAATTTTTATAATATTATTATATATATAAATAGATATTATTCATGATATATTTTTAAAATTATGATATAATTTTATTCTCATTTAATCAATGCTATTATAAATTTGAATTGTTATTATTTTTTGATGAAACTTATAATTGATCAAAAAAAATATGTTCACATAAAATAAATTTTTTTAGTTTATAGAAAAATACGCTCTTTTCAAGGTGCAATTCGGATTGAGATCTTTTGCGATGAGTCTTCTAAATAAATTAAATAATATTTTAGAACAAATTCACCAAAAAATAAAGAATCCGTGAAAACAAGCAACTCAGGATAATTATTTTATAATTTATTAAGTTCTGAAAGAGATTTTATACCCATCATTTTTAGATCAGTTACATATATTATTTTATTATCTATAGATTTTATTAAAAACTTGTTTAATTCATAAATCCATTTAGATTTATAATCTATAATATTTGAAAAATAATTTAGAATTAAAATGGTATTATATATTTTAGAATCTTCGTTCTTAGATTTTTCCCATAAATCATATAATTTTTCTGGTTTCTTAGGAATTTTCATTCGACATGATGTTAGCTTTTTATTCCAAAGACGTCCATGATGAGCGCATATATTTCTAACAACATTTATATTTCTTAAACATGATTCAAAAACTTCATCGTCTAAGTGAAATTCTCTGCTTATATCTTTTTTTAAATTTATTTTTAGATTTGAATATAAATTCACCAATGTACCAAAAGAAAAACTTTCACAAATTGACCATATTGGTGGAAAAATAGGACTGCTATAGTTTGTCCTATAATGAACTAGAAAATCTTCTTTGCTGATAGAATAATTCTTCATAATATCAGACAGATGACTTATATGTTTATCCGTTTTTTCAAAATTCTTTGTATCGATATAAGCGTGTGAGTCATTATTTTTTATCGCTAAAGTATAAGCCCATATTGTCCTAAATGAAATTTCGAATGATTCTATTGCTTCTAATATTAATAATCTAAATTTTTTATCAAATAAATATAAATTTACAATCCGTTCTATACTCGTATTATTATGATATTTATGATTTTCACTATCAATTTTTTCTTCAAAGATTTTCCAATACCCACTTAATCTATAGTAATTTATGTGTTTAAGTGTATTTTGTGCAAAGTCTTCATTTGTAATTATCATACCTCTAGATTTGAGCAGATCTACCTTTTCACTCAAATTAAGAGGTTTTTTTTCATAATTTTTTAAGTTTTTTATTCAATTTTTATAAGATTTTAGATATATACAAAAAAAGACTCCCCGCTTTGAGCTTCTTCGAGAGGCTTGGGAAGTATTGTTAACTTCATATTATAAATCGTCATTATAACTGTCAAATTAATTAAAAAAATTAATATATCTGACAACACCCTGATTTATTTCACAGCCATTTAAAATGGCGGAGAGCGGGGGATTCGAACCCCCTCCGGAGCACACGACGGTACTCGACGGCTCGCGGCGGTTCCTGCGGCGGTTTTTGCGGCGGCACTCGCTGCCTTACTTTAGAAAGCGGTCATCTACTCGGAGGCCGCACGACAACCCACCATAAAACAAAGGCACAGATACACTAACAGAAGTGATGGCAGACGGCGGTGCCTTTTGTTGCCTCCGCTACGGCCTTCTTTACTGTGTCTGGCAGTTGCGAAAAGAACCCAACCCTAAAATCACAGTTGCTATAATTTAAGACAGTTATTTGAGGCTGGTACGTTTATTATAGTATACTTTAGTATATATAAAATATTATTATTAATTAATAATAAAATATAGAGAGAGGATAGGAGTTTGAGAAACTCTGTTTTTATCGTTTTCTCAATTTTATAGAGAAGGGTTGGGCTTTTTACTCAACCGCCAGACTATAGCACACAGCCGCACACCGCAGCAGCTCCCGCACCTCGCCTGAAAAGCCTGCCACTCTCCCGCCGTTAACTACAGCCCTTGGAAATGTATAACAGCATGCTAAAATCGGCGATTTTTACAATACGCTGTAGTGTCTGCAGCTTACCAATCGTTGAGCGGCCGATTTCTTTGGTTATATTTTAGTTTTTGCAAAAATTTTGGCCATATAAAAATTATTATAGCAGGTTATGGTTTTTGGAGAAAAAATCTATCGCAACAGATTGACATGCCTAGGGAAAAGTTATAAAACTTGGTTACGAGAAAAACACAAGAGACTTTGTTGCCCAAGTGCGACAAACCTCAGGCAGGTAAGCACTCCGTCGCACTACCAATGCTAGGATATAGCCTAACTGACCTACTCGGCGGCTGCTATAAAAACCCCCGAGGAAGCCCAATTGCACCAACAATTGAGGAAAAAGTATACTCCCGCAAGGAGATGTGAAAATGAGAGAGCTTAGTCCTCTCATTAATGTGTTTATAAACAAATTTTATGGGCACAGTAATGAGCGATACTTACCCTACTACTAAATTTAAATAAAAAAACCACAACACGTTAGTTGCGGACAGATATTGCTATATTTTCAATTATTGCATTTTTAATAAAATTATATATATATATAAAAAGGCTATGCGCCAATATTGCTATAAAATACCAGCGCACTTAATAATTACATCGAAATTACGAGAGCCTTCGCCACCACATTTTTTGTTAGTTTACGAGAAAAACACAAGAGATGGTGGCGATATTCTATTTTGCGAATGTGTTTTTAACGTTTCGATTACCAGTCGAAACACACACTCCAGCGCGCGTACATGACGGGCACTAAAACTACTATAGCTATACATAAATTTAAGTCAAGGGTTTACCAGCACGTATCGGTAAAATATTTTTACCGCAGGGTACTACCATACATTTGTATATCACTAAAATCACTACCTAAAAATTTTTAAAATTACAAAAATAGGGTAGGAGGGTATACTACAATTAAAGTATCAATAGCTCTCTAAAATCTATAAATGCTCCCACTAGGCCAGCAAAAACCTGAAGAACAAAGGAGAAATCAAATGCTCTAATTTACCGTTATACATCCCCACAGAATCCGCGCTAAACGGAGAGCCTAATCTTGAGCTCTCCTCTACCGTCCAGCCAACACAACAACAAAATAGGAGGAACACATGCGCGGCGACGACCCGCACTCGTTTGTCGATATTTCCGATTTGCTAGAAAAATACCCACATAAAAAGCAGGAGCTACTTATGCGATACGGTTATAAATTTGCAGTTATCGTCGGCGATAAAACGCTCGGTTATTTTAAAACATTAGAAAGAGCAGAGCAGTTTGCGCGAATTTTCGAGAGCGACGGTGCGCAAATTCTCGAGAAAGGAGGCGAACTTGAGCACAAATGATAGATTCGACGAATTTTTTAAATTGCTGATGTTTTTGGAAGGCGGCGAAAGCAACCACAGCAACGACCGCGGCGGGCACACAAAATTTGGAATTACGCAGAAATTATATGACAAACACCGAGATAAATACAAAAAGCCTCATGCGTCTGTGGCTGGACTTACTACAGGAGGCGCGCGGCTAGTATATCGTGAAGAGTTTTACAAGCCTGTCGAGTATTGTGACAACATCGAACGCCACTATAATTATTTTGATATGTGCGTAAATAGCGGTTACAGAAATTACAAAAAAATGCAGATTGAAAACCCCGCAGATATTTACAAGTACCGCAAGGATTTTTTCAGTAAAATTGCAGAGAATGATAGTTCACAAAAAGTTTTTTTACGCGGCTGGCTCAACAGACTGGACGTTATTAAAACATATTTTGAGACAGGGTTAAAAATAGTATAAAAATCACATTAAAATTAAATAACGGAGGCTCTACTTTGGAAACCTCGGCACTCACGGCGGTTGTATTTTTAGTATTTACAGCCGTCACGGCATTATGTGTGTATTTTTTGTTTAACAGCAATAATAAGCCGCCGTTTTGCGGCGGTTAAATTAAATAGGAGGCGATTGAATGAACGCAGCGGAAACGGTCGGAATTGTGCTCTGTGTAGGAAGTTTTTTAAGTAACCTTCTGCCTCTATTTTTGTACGTAATTTTTATTATTTTTGTGTGGATTATGTGCATGTTTGCAAAGAAAAAATACGGTTAAAGGAGGCTTCGTAGATATTATTTCAGCAATCGCAACTCTATTTTTAATTGGGGCGGGGTTTGTAATTTGCATATGCGTTTGTGCAATATGTCACGAAAATACACGAAGAAAAAAATGTAGTAAATATACAGTCGAAAATTTAAAAACGAGGCGGTTAAATGAGCAAAATAAAACCCATCGTTAAAGCTATAGTTTATCGCGGTTATGTAGGAACGCGTACTGCAAGCAAAGAAAAAGATTTAAACAGATATAATTACTACATCGAGCAAGCGGAAATTAAAATAAAAAACATAAATAATTTAATTGAAAGACACAAAAAATCTGTAGCGGATTTAAACGAATTTGTGGAAGAAATAAAATCACTAATAGCTAACATAGACGCGCATTATTCATCTGGTACACACCGCCAGAACATATACTCACGACAATAATAATAATTAAGGAGTAACAATGCTACTAACTCCAATAGATTTTGAATTTTTTAACGCAAACGAGCGCAACCCTACTCTCGTTTGTGCAGTAGTTGGCACTACAAAATATTGGCTATTAGATGGCAGCGATACGCACGCACTCATTGATAAACTCCGCAGCATTAAAAGACTTACAGCGTATTACGCGATTGCTGAAGCCCGTTGCCTGCAAGCGCTCGGATTAGAGCCTTTTCATGATTATGAGTGGGTTGATTTATACGCAGAGTTTCGCATGCTGCAGAATTCTAACAATAAATTTAGTTACGGTAGTTACATTAACAAAAAGGGCGTACGCACATTTTCAACTCCGCCGCCTGCGTCCGAGTACGGAGATGTAGCGGACGAAGACGAAGGCGAGGATGACGAAAGTCATGCAAAAATTCCGTCAAATTATGTTAATGCGGCTTTTAAATTACTCGGGGTTGTCGAAGATACAGAGCGCAAAAATAAAATGCGCGATATAATTTTATCGAAAGATATTGAACTTATAAGTGAATATAAGGAGGAAATTTTAGAGTATTGTTACAGTGACGTGCACAATTTAATCCCCATGTACGAACAAATAACGCACGAGTATTACAGCCTAGGGCTGCGAAATTTTGAAAGTGATATGTTAAAGCGGGGGCGGTATGCGGCAGCAACCGCAATGTGCGAAAGCGAAGGCATTAGCATTAATTATGATTTATTGAAGCGTATCATAGAAAAAACGCCAGAATTACTGCAGTCCGGTAAATTGGAGGTCAACAATGAATCTCAAAAATTAATCAGCAGCGACGTATTTTTAAAAGAGTATCAAAAGCCTGATAAAATACACAAAAATGGCCGTGTGCACACGTACAAACCTGAGCCTCCCAGAAAGGACACAAAAGCGATTCAAGAGTGTATTAAATCATTTAACTTAAGCTCTTGGCCTTTAACAGATAGTAAAAATAAGAAAGATAAATCCAAAACAACTAAACCCAAAAAGGAGATTTTGAGCACAGCTAAAAAAACTTTAGAATCGTACCGTCATTTACCTTTTGTAGAATCTCTTTATAAATACAATAAACTAGACGCGTCACTGAAATGGTTTTCCGGTAAAAATAGCAACGGTTTTTTCGATGCGTACAGTTTTCGCGACAGTAGAGTGCGGCCATTCTACGGAATTTTTGGCACACAAACAGGAAGAAATGCTGCAAAGGCAAAAACATTTCCGCTTGCAATGTCAAACTGGTTGCGTGCGATAATTCAACCGCCCGAAGGGTACGTAATAATCGGCGCGGATTTTTCACAGCAAGAAGTCGCAGTCGCCGCATGGCTTTCTCAAGATAATAATTTAATAGACGCGTACAACTCCGGAGATGTCTATCTAGCATTCGCGAAAATGGCAGGAATGGTCCCGCAAGACGCAACTAAAGCGTCTCACGAAGCTGAGCGCGATTTGTGCAAATCCACCGTACTGGGTCTGCAGTTTGGAATGGGTGCAGGTTTGCTGCAGCAAAAATTAACGTATGATTGTAAGCGCTCTGTTACGTTAGAAGAAACGCTTGAGCTAATTAACCACCATAAAACAGTATTTAAGTTGTACTGGAAATGGGTGCATGAGTTGCGTGAAAAATACAAAGCGGGAGTTCCCGTGGTCATGCCCCAGTGGGTTTTGTGGTGTGATAATCCTCGGATAACAAGCGTAAGTAATGCGCCCGTTCAAGGCACTGGCGCAGCAATCACAAGAGAATCTATAGTTTTGGGTACTGCTGAAAACGTACGTTTTATGTGTTCGCTGCATGATGCATGTTATGTGTATGCGAAAGCTGAACAAAAAGAAGAGGAGGAAGCGAAACTCAGAAAAATAATGAGACAAGCAACTGAGAACATTCTAGGTCAAAATTGTATTGACATACGTGTCGATGTGAAAACTATATCTCACGGGGATGTTTGGATAGATAAAAAAGGCCAAAAGGACTGGCAAAAGATTAGCGCCCTACTTTAATAAATCACAGCAAAATAAAAAAAACGTAATAATAATAATGGAGAAAATAAAATGACAAACACATCATCTACGACTTTCGTTGCTAAAAAACCTGAGAAAAAACACTGCAAAATTGTAAAATTCGAACAAGAGGACGGTAATTTTGAAATAAAGAAACGCTTCTTAAATAAAGAAGAAATCGAGAAAAAATTTCCCGAACAATTTCATTTAATATATGAAAACGAAAGTATAACTGGCACAATTGCAAATTTTCACGAAAATTCTTACGGTACACTGATGTTTTTAACTCTAGAAAGTGGCGACGATGTAATGATTCCGCTGCATACAGATTTAGAATATAAATTAAGGGGTTTTGAGAAAAAAACGAAGGTTGAAATTAAATACCTCGGCCGAAAACCGAGCCCTAAAGACTCTAAAAAAACATTATTTAAATTTGAAGCAACCCGAGTACCGTAAAAAAACTCTCAAAAATTAACTCTAATAAACAAGGACGTTTATGACAGCTATCATCATGGGCGAGAACGAATATCGCAGCCTCGACCGATTAAATTTTTCAACATTCAAATACATTTTACATTCGACAAAAAAATATTTACTGCAAAAAGAGAATCCGTGGGCAGGCAACGACGCAACCCGACTTGGAAGTGCTGCGCACGCATGGCTGCAAAATGACAAAGATAAAGTGCATTTTGAGCCCGATTTATCAGGCATAAAAACAAAGGCGGGCAGTGACGCAAAAAACCCCCGAAACACGACGGAAGGGAAAGGAATTCTCGCAGAATTTAAAAAGTCGCTACCCGCGGGGGCTATTATCGTACCACCAGACGCGTTAGAAGTGCTCACAGGCATTGAAAAAAGTTGGCAGGAAAACGACGACGTGCAGCGGTTGCGCGAAAAAATAACGCACATAGAGCGAACACACATTTTCACGTATGACGATTTAAAATTTAAGGCGAGACTCGACGAAGAAGGCGACGATTTTGTAACCGATTTAAAGTCGACTAGCACAGACGCGAGTAGGGAAAATGTTTATAGTATTATTAAAAGTAAACACTATGACATGCAGGCAGCGACGTATCTTGTCGGCAAATCTGAGGAGACGGGAATTCCTATTTTAGAAATTCCGTATTATATGGTTTTTTTAGAAACGTTTGCGCCGTACGATACCTATGTTTACCAGCTTTCAAAAGCGGTAATTACTGAGGGATTGCGAAAATTAAATACCGCAATTGATTTGTACCGCAGCCAGATTTTAGCAGGCGAAAAAATTTATAACAGATTAGCTGTAGTTTAAATACTCACATTATCTGCGGGTTTATCCTTAATTTTACTACAGTTTAACTACATTAAATCTATCGTTTAGTAATAATTATATTTAAAATTTAATACACGGAGTTAAAAAATGAATACAAATTATTCGGAAAAATATTGTGAATTATCGGATTTATATGCAAAATTAAATCAACAACTACAAAAGATAAAAGAAGCAAATGAACGCAATGTTAAAAAACTCGAATCTTTAACAGAAGAGCACGAATGGCTAAAAAAATCTAATAAAGAAAATCTAGAGTATATTCATTTTCTGGATAACAGCCCAGAGATGGACGACATGTATGCAGCGCATGGGAAACTCACAGATTTAAAAGTTAATTTGCACACACTTTGGTGTAATTTTCATAATAAAAGTATTTCTGAAATAAAAGACACTATCGCTAAACTTGCTGAAATAAAAACATATGACAGCAAAAAAACTCAGTAAGTACGAGCAAATTTTAGCAACTGCAGTCTCGCAAAAAGAATGGCTGGCACAGGAAACTCGCGACAAAAACAAACACATTCGCCCGCAAAAAAAGGCGGGCATTAAACTTTCAAAGCCGCAGAGCGGCGGACAACTTGAGCGAGATGTGCGCGCCTCCTGTAACGGATATATGCGGGATTTTCTAAAATTTACCGCCGTTACGTTATTTACAGGGGGGATACCTACACGAAGCGGCTACCTTGCCCCTAATCCCGCCGTCGGAATTCCCGACACCTTGGTTTTTAATAAATTTAAACGCATCGTGTTTTGGGTTGAATATAAACGCAATTTTGGCGGAGTTTTGTCGCCAGAACAGCAGAAAATGCACGCGGATTTACAGGCGTGCGGTGCGATAGTTTTGGTAGTTACGTCACTTGACGATTTAAAATCACAGTTAAAAAATCACAATTTAATTTAAATATTATTTAGCTGCATTGCCGCAGTAGAAGGGTAAAATATGACTGGCGTTAGAGAAGTTGAAGCGTTTAAAATGATGCTAGACGGAAAAAAAATGGTTGACGAGACGGGGTGCGTGTATTGGCTACACAAAATTGACAGTTTAGTTTTATACAAGCCCTGCGATAGCCCTATAACTTATAAAATGGAATATTTCACGTTTTTAAAGCCCCAGCCTTCCGAATTTAAAGAATATAATTGCTACGAATTTACCGTTTTATTAAACCCTGCAGAAATTGAAAATTGTACTAAAGAAAAAAAAGACTCGTCTATTAATTACTACACTAGTTATACAAACGCTCCGGATACAGTAAAACGATATAAAGTAACAATTGAAGAATTATGGTAAAAAAAAAAACGCCCTCGTCGAAAATATAAATCACAATTTAATTTAAAAATGCCGGAGCCCCAAAGCAATGATAGTCAAGCAAATATGTGAAAGAAGAGACGGCAGAATATTCTTAGAAATTGAGGTGGACGGTGAAACAATGTTTTACGTCCGAGACGGCGAAGCGGAGGACAATAATTTATATAGAAATTTTAATGACTGTTTTTCAGTGACCGAACTGATGGAATTAGCATATGATGCCGGCAAAAATGGCGAAGAATTTGTATTAATTAAAGAAGAAATCGAGGAATAAAAAAAATGAACGTCTATGAATTAATAGATATTTTAAGCGACCTCTGCCTCGATGATGCACAGGTTTACGGGGATAATTTTAGTATCACGGAAGTTAGACTTGCTGAGGATGAAGAAGGTAGAAAAATTGTTATTATCTCGGAGGAATAAAAAAAAAATGAATTTACTACACGAAGCGCTGCTAGACGACTTTCGCAAATACGACAAACGAGCAACTAACGAAGCAGATAAAATTACTGCACGCGACGCAACACTATTTGCACTATGCGAAAATATAGAAAAACGTTGGAAAAACCCGCAAAAAATAATTTTAAAAGCACTAATAAATACAAAATACAACCCCCGCAAATACAACAGACTGGATGCCCGCAACGCTGCAATAAAATCTCTATGTACGGTAATAGAAACGCTCGTAAATTCGAAAGCTCAAAAAATCGAGGGTTAAATATGTTTAATTTAAGTAGCAAAGAGGCGTTCAATATAATGCTTGCAAGCAAATATGTTGCAGACGAAATTGGAAATCATTTTGTAATAAATAACTCAAGCGTACGTTCGGATAATGAATATATCGATAATATGGCATTTGAGTGCTTTATAAATGCGTACGTGTCTTTAAAATTCCGTGAAGCAGAAAACGCAGGCGGCTGGAGTAAAAAACCGAAAGTACCGCAGCCGGAAACTGTTAAAATGGACGTACGCACGAGCGCAGAACATACGTTAACGCCGCGCGAGGCGTTTGATTTAATGTATATAAAACGCAAAGTAGAAAGCGTTTACGGCGACAAATTTTGGTGGGACGGGCGAAAAATACAAACAAGTAAACAGTGGCGCTCGCCCGTTGCGCTTAAATTATTTCTAAGGTTTCCATTTAAATTCAAAGAAGTGAGCAAAACTAAACGGGCAAAAAATACGCAAATAATTGTTGATAATTTTTAGGCGCAATTAATCAAAAATATACCGGAGAATTAAAAATGAAAAAAAATATTATTATTATACTAAGCTCTTTTTTAATAAGTAGTTGCACCTTTTTTCCTCCTTACAAAGTTTGGCAGCAAGAAAAGGAGGGAGAAGCTGAACTGGCACGAGCAACAGCAAATAGGAAAATTCGAGTACTTGAAGCAGAAGCAAAAAAAGATGCTGCGGTTTCCGAAGCTCAATCAGAAATTGAGAGAGCTAAAGGCGTTGCAAAAGCCAACGAAATTATAGGGAACTCTCTAAAAAATAATGAGAGTTACTTACGTTATCTTTGGATATCTAACTTAAATGGCAACAATAAAGAAGTTATTTATATACCGACTGAGGCAAATCTACCCATACTCGAAGCGGGCAAACGGTAATATTATTATGGAGAAATCCCTATGGAATTCGCAGATAAAAACAGCACAATTCTAGCACAACTAAAATACGCAATTGCAGAGGCAGAAAAAAATCAACACGCTCCAGATGTTGAAATTATTGTGCGAGAGAGCGTAGATGTTGAAATTAGAAAAATTAACTACAGCCATGAGACGGGAACGATTAGAATATTTTTAAATGTTATTGATATTTATTAACGGAGGCTTAAATTGAAAGAATATAAAAAATTTACCTGCATAACTCCGCGCGAAGCCGTTGAGTACGTTTTAAATAATGGGATGGTTTTTATTTCAGATAGCCAAGTTTACATTGGACGAAATAAGCACGGCCAGACGTTTAAATATTCAGACGACAGAGCAATCGAAGTTCAGGATGAGCTGGAAATCGCGTTAGAAATATTACAAGCACACTACATATACCCCACGTAAATAAAAACAAACAAAGCTCTAAAATAAAATAATAAACATTAAAAAGGAGGTGCTAGCTGAACACATACGAAAATTTAACTAACGCAATTGTCGCTCGGCTCTACTCAAATGTAGAGCCTTTTTTACGGCAGAGGCGCGGAAGTTGCGCCGATTATCTCATAAGTGAAAGTTACTGTTTAGAAGTAAAAATTGATTTTGCAGCCGCAAAAACTGGAAATATTTTTGTAGAAACCGCGACAAAACGTGGCGATAAAATCACAGACTCGGGCGTTACTTTAGCAGCTAAGCACAACTACAGAATGCTGTACATACTCCCGAATTCTGACAACGAGACGTACGAATGCTTTGAAATTCCAGCCGAGAAACTACTACAAATTGCTGAAAAACATGGACGTAAATCACAGACACGGCCGTACGTAAATGGCAATTTCGGTGGATTTTTTGGCGTCGGCTACATTTTAAAATTGCAACATTTGCGCGAAAATACAACTATCCTAACAACTGTAAAAACTGGAGAAATAAAATGAGAGTTGCTTTAGCTGGAAAGTTAGGTGCAGGAAAAAATACAGTTTTTGAAATTTTGAAAGAAATCCACGGTGAGCTGCGGGAAGAAAAATTCGCAGCGCCGCTTTACGTCGCAGTTTCTGAAGTGCAGCAACTCTTTGGAGAGACGCCGCATAAAGACGGCCGATTGTTGCAATTGCTTGGCGAGCACTACAGAGCAAAATGCGGCAGTGATTTTTTCGCCAAATGGCTGGTTGCGAGAGTGAAAAATAGCGATAATTTCTGCATCACAGATTTACGCTTTCCGGATGAGTTTGAGCATGCGAAACGGAAAAATATTAAAATTATAAAAATTGTTCGCGATGAAAATTTGCGAGCACATTATAGCGCTGGCCGCGATTTAAATCACAGTACGGAGGTCGCGCTTGACAATTATGATGATTTAAGTTTCGATGCTGTTATTAATAATAACGGAGGCTTGGATGAACTTAAAAAAATTGTCGGCGATGTTTATATACAGTTGTTTGATAGCGGCGGTAATTAGTTGCGGTAAAAAAAGCGATAGTAAAAATGCTGCTGCAGTTGACGAGGAAGGATACATTGAAGCTGCTAAGGATATCGTGAAAGTTGAAGTTCCTTTTTCTAGAGCTCAGTGGGTTTTTAAAACTGTACCCTTTGCTAAACCTAATTCCAACGATTTTTATAAGCTACCTCCCTTTTTAGAACTATATTTTGGGGACTTGGAAGACGAAAAAATAACTGTGCAGTTTAACGATATAGACCAAACTACATGCGTATACTCAGGTATAAAATTAGTTGACGACGTTCAGACAATACCTCTAGAACAATGTAATAACGGTAAATATGCTTTGAGTGTATTACGATGGGACAAGGAAACGTTTATACATATTTCTACGGGTAACCCTATTTCATATGCCCGAGTAAATTTTTACGCAGGCGCATACCTCCCCTCAAGACTATAAAAAAATATAGTAGTAATTTTAATTAACTTTCAACTTGCAGGCGCTGCTTTTAGTGCCTGCATTTTTTTTTGTTGGAGAACTAAAAACATGGATATCTCGCGCTTATCCCGAAAATACCGCTACGAAAACGGCAATTTTATTCAAAATAGCGGCCGTTACGTCGGTGACACAGTAGACCAAAAAAGAATACAAAAAGAATTAATAGACGCGGGTGTAACTATCGAAGAAATTCCTGAAGCACTTAATGCCCTCGCGAGTGCATGCTCTAAAAAATTTACAGACAACAGCGACGATATTGAGAATGAAATTTTAGAAATAATAAACAATAATAAATCAATAATGTCAGACTATCGTTTGGTTAAAATACGCGGCCAACTAGAGACATTTACGTATTTTTATAACGGCCGTATTGCCCGATTAATTCAAGCAGGAGTCCCTAAAACGCAAGAGTGGGTTGAGATTTTGCGCAACAGCAAGCCTCGAGAATTGGCTGCAGTACACAAACAACTTGCACATAAAATCAACCCCAAACGGCCAAACGCTGTCACAATAGAGTGTACGGCGGAGAGGATTATCAACCAATTATCTATAGACATGTATATGGACGAAGACGCGTTTTTAGAACTTGAACAAGCCCCGCGACCAGTTTCGTTAAGTACAGACGATATACTGAGTTCGCAAAAAATAGACTACAGCCCCAACGACAACCCGCAATTAAATCCAACATTGCAAGAGTTGCTGTCGCGTTGCACAGACTCCGAATATTTATGTGCGATTTTATGGTTAATGTTTTGCGGTAAAAAGACGCCTTACGTAGTGTATTTGTACGGCGAAGGTGGGGAGGGTAAATCTTCATTCACGGGATTTTTAACTCGCATGCTCGGTGAAGCTATTACCGCTACATTTGATAGTAATAATAATTTTAGCAACATAGGGATGTTCAATAAAGCGTTGATATTGTTAAGCGAAAATGTGAACTGTCGCCTACTGCAAAAATCTGAGGTTAAAGCGCTGACGGGCGATAGCTACGTTAGCATAGAACCAAAAGGAAAAGACAGATTTAGCGCAAAACTGTCAGGCTTGCTTATGGTTGATAGTAATACGCTACCTTTACTTGAAGGCGAAAATTACGAATTCCGCAGATTGAGGCTGTTTCGCTTTAGTCAATTTAAATGCAATACAGAAATTGACAAAGAAACATACGAAAATATGTTGTCAGAAAATTTTAATGACTTTTTAAATCACTGCCGCATATGCTACGAAAAACTGGGCGGCGCAAATACAGTGCCCGCGTCTCCCGCGCAAATTGCAGAGTTCGGCAGTCTTAAAGACCTTGCCGCAATTACTGCGAGTAAAAACTTATGGCGACAGGTTAAAAAAGCAGGACATTACGAGTTAGACAGCCATGGGACAGTTGACGAAGCTGGATTTTATCAAGCACTATCGACGTGCGGCAATTTGCGTGAGTTGCGAAAATCGTACGCAGACCGTGATTTATTCTCATATCTACGTACGCAGCACGGCGTTGTACGAGAAAAAGGCCGCATTAAAGGCATTTCTGTGGTTGCGCCCGAAGGTACGTATTTTGACGCAACATCTGCAGGCTAGGAAAGAACTTTCCGCACTTCCCACGCCACGACACCACTCACAATTGCCCCAACAACTAGCATTAATGCCCATGTTTTCCAGCGTTTCCCAGCATTTTCAAGTGCGGTTATTCGCGCTTCGAAAGATGACAGTTTGTTTTTATATGATTCAACGGTAGCGTCGAGGCTCGCGAAACTTGCGCGCAATTCTGAAACATTCATGTCAATTCTATCAAGTTTGTCAAATATTTTTAAAATTAAATCGCGGTCTGTCATCTATTAATCCCTCGCGACAAAAGATACGCAGCAATTCGCGGGTCGATTCCAGACGTCGAAAGCGCTTTTAATATTTTAGATTTTTGCGCGGCATTTATAGTTAGCGCTGCGGTTTCTCCTGCCTTGGTTCGCATTGCCGGAATTAGTGATAGTGCTCCTATCGCGCCGCCAGTTTTTCCTTCCGCGGCAGCCCCCGCCGCCGCTCCCGCCGCACCTAAAAATCCAATTGCGGAATTGCCGCCCATGCTGGCCTTCCTCGACAATAATTCGTCAACCATCGTTGTGTTGCTATAATCTGACAGCATTTTTGCATATTGCGGCTCTGCCGTCGCTGCTGTTTTTATTTCAACATCTCGCAGCGCTGAGCGACCTAAATCCAACCCAATTTTAGATTTTTCGGCATTTCCAAACACGTCTCGCGTCTCCCGTCCGATTTTCGATTTTAGGTCAACTAACGTTTTAAAATCCATGTTATTGTTAGCGTTAGATAATAATTTAATATCGTCGCGCAAATTGTTTACTTGATTTACATGTTTCGCGTCCAAATTTAGACCTGGTGTTAAATGGCTCGCTCGTTTATCAACTGCCGCAAGCACATCGTCGGTTGAAACTACAGGCAATCTGCCGCGCGCATCCGATAATTGCATACCTATATTTTTTAAATTTTTAGTCGCTAACTCTTCTTTATGCGTTAATGTTTTTAACGGATTTATGTAGCCATTATCTAACGCAAACTGTGCAATTCCGTCAGCATTCTCGCCCATTTTTGTAAAATCCGACCGCGTTGCGCCCAGCGCTTTTAACGTTTGATTTTTTTTAAATCTATCCAGAGCTCTCGGAATATTCCCGACTCCCCTGGCGGCAACTCCAAGCGCACCCCCAACTCCCGCCCCTAACGCAGTGTCTTGCGCCCGCCTTTCCCACGTGTCGCCTTCGGAACCTCCGAACCCTCCGACAGCCCCTTCTGCGGCCATTCGTGCAAGTGAAATACTGCCGCGGCCGACGCCACTTGGAATAGCTGCGGCAATACCTCCAGTGAAATTTGCAACTGGATGCTC
This sequence comes from Fluviispira vulneris, assembly GCF_014281055.1. Lineage (NCBI taxonomy): Bacteria > Pseudomonadati > Bdellovibrionota > Oligoflexia > Silvanigrellales > Silvanigrellaceae > Fluviispira > Fluviispira vulneris. Next base: position 146,679 of record NZ_JACRSE010000006.1, read on the forward strand.
AGCTTCGGCATTTTTCTGCAGCCACCGCGTAACATCACGGTCTTTTATGTAGCCGTTCTGTATTGCGTCGAGTAAGCTTTTATCTTTTTTTCCGTTGCCCCACAAATACCCAATTCCTCTTCCTAGCCCGCCCACCGCTCCATTTATTTCATCAGTAAACCCAAACGTCGCACCGTCAGCCGCACCCAGAAGCAGGGCTTCCAACGTGTTTGTTTTATTTTCAGGTTTTACGCCAGCAATTCTGTATAAATCATCATCAGACATATTTTCTATATTATTATTTGCAGGTTTTTTATTTGAGTTATTTACAATCTCTAGTAACTCTTCATTACTATATTCGCGTATATTTTTCATTGAATTTTCGCACCTCTGCGTTTTAGCTCCTCTAACGCCGCGTTGGCTGTAATGTTGCCACCGTTTGTATTAAAATTATTTAATTCAGTTTTTTTCATACTCTTTGCAGAATTAAAAGCGTCCAGTCGAGTATCGAGGTCATGCAGATAATTATCTATCATTTTGTCTGCTGTTTTATTTGCGTATAAAACCCCGCCAAACTTGCGAAACGGCAACATATATTTTTGAGCAGACGCAACTTCTCCTTCTCTCGCAACAGATTCAGGGTCAACTAATTTTGCAAAATCTACCGCCATTTGGTAAATTTTTGCGTCCATTTTTGTGCCCGCATCTCCGAATGGCGTTACAGTTCCATTTTGTTTTATTAATTCCTTTAATTCGTTAGCATTAGTTTTTAAAATATTATATCTGTACGCCGCTTCCCTCCGCTGAGAGTCCTCTTTTGTTTCTTTTTCTTTCGCTACTCCCGCTCCGATATTTTGTAAATTGTGAGAATCTAAACCATTATATTTACTAACGTCACGAGCATTAAAAGCTGTAGCATTCAATTTACGTTCGAGTTCCCGAGCTTTCTGTAGCTCGCCGCGACTTCTGTACGTCTGCGCGGCTTTATATATTACGTCCGCGTCTGCGATTTGTTTTAGCTGCTCGCCAATAGCTGCGGATAAATCATAATTGCCGAGAATTTCCGCTTGCCGCTGTTGATTTTTTAACGCAGAAAATCTAGCAAGCGCGGCAGATTGATTGTATGTTCTGTCGCTTTGTGCGTCAGATAGCTGTAATTTTTTTAGCTGCGAGTCTATCTGGCCGTTGTATAAGTCTTGCTCACCCTGCCTTAGTTGCTGCTCGCCTCTTTTAATTTGTTGGTCACTCAACAACAACCCTTTTTTATTTTGCTGCAGTTGTACATCCGAAAGCGCAGAATCTTGGCCGAATTTTTTAAATTTCATATCGTCGTAAATATTTTCACGGCCGAGCGCTAAATTTTGAGCTGCCTGCGATTTTTTACGTTGCTGCAGTTGCATATCGTCGTTCAAATTTCGCAGAGCAGAATCTCCGAATTCTTTTAAATTTGTATTTACTGGCGCTGTGTGGCCGCCAACGCTTCCGACCAACGATTGCGCACGTAGAAGATTATCTGCAAAAATTGCAAGATTATTTGCAGAACGTGCGCCATGTATATCGCTAGCGTTCGCAAATTTGTCCGCCTCGCTATTTTCGCTCTCGTATTTTTGCATTAGTTTCTCTAGCGCGGAAATGTATTTATCAGTAGCCATAGCGTTTTAACCTTTCGTCTTCTCTCCGTTGCGAATCTAAATACATTAAACCGGTTGTTACTCCGTTTGTTATTCCTTGAATTGCGCTGTTTTGGTCGCGTGCGTTCGAGTTTATACTGTTTATTTTATTGTTAGAATTTCCAGTTTGTGCAGTAATTTTAGCCATTGCATTGTCGTATTTTTGCTGCTCAATATTGTTTCTAAAATTGCGGCGCTCATACATTGAATTATTCCGCAATTCTGTATTTCTGTCTGAGTTATTCTGTCGTGCTGCTAAATTCATGCGTTGTGCGTCATTTAAAACATCTGCATTGCGTTGATTGTAATTATTGCGATTTGCTGCACTGCGGGCGTTATAGCTGTTAATAATATCAGCATTCTTAAACGACATATTCTGTTCTGACTGTTCTATCTGCCCGCCTAAATTTGCAGAATCCCGCAAAGCCTGCAGTCTGTTTGCATACGCTGTAAGTGCGGCGGTCGTGCCGGAATTACTCGCATTTTGGCTGTTGTTCTGTTGTGTTGACAAAGCTTTCGCAAACCCTAGCCCACTACCGACGCCCGCGCCTCTGCGTGCATATTCGTCTAAAATCGACGCTTGTTGCGATTCATTTTGAGCTGCTGACTCGCGCATCGACTGTTCAATTAATGCTTGGGAAACACTGTCAGTGCCTGTATTTCCCAGTTGCCGCAATCGCTGAAGCGCTGACAGCATTGCTTCTTGCCCCTGTTCTCCAACCGCAGAACGGCGAGCTAAATGCGGTGCCTGCTCTTCTATATATTGTGCAAGTTGTGGTTCGTATTTGCCAACAAGCGCAAACTCTTCGGGAGTTATTTGCGTCATATCGAACGTAGGGTCTGAAATTTGGTCGATTAATCGCTGTATACGTGCGTGTTCTGCGGCGGTTGCTTTGTTAGCGTCGCGCGATGTTTTGTATTGTAGTGCGCCTCCGAGGAGGCTGCCGCCGAGAATTGCGGCGGCTATAGGTAAAACCATTTATAAATATCTCCTACCAAAATTTTAATTTTTTAATTCCACGCTCAATTTCCCTTCCAACTTTATTCGCGCCATTATATAGGGACTTATTCATGGAATACATACCACCGGTTATGCCGTCTAGCAGTAAATTATTTCCTCCGCCGCCTCCGGTTTCGGCAGTATATTCTGGAGTATAGGCTTTAGCCGCTGCGGCTTTTGCTTGCTCTGCTCGTGCATTAATTAACGAATTTATTGCGTTACGGTAGTCACTCTCGCGAGCTGATACGTTAATTTCTGGCGCACTTTCTCTAGCGCGCTGTTGCATTCCAAGCAATGCGCCAATTTTATTAAATCGGCCGTCGAGAAACATATTTTCGTTATATGTTTGCATTGGCGAAACAAAATCGTTTTCGCGAACGTCATCTAACGTGAAATTTTTTAATGTATTTTCCAGCAATTTATTTTTTACATTTAGCGCCGCTTCTTGATTTGCTTTAATGTAATTATCGCCCGCGCCTTCCATGATTTTTTCAGCAAACATGTTTTTGTAATCTTGGCTTTTTTTCCACTCTGCGAGTTTTTGTAATTCTGCACTACGGCGTGCATTAAATTGCGCTTGTCTTTCGCTTGCGGCAGATTGCGCACTACGCATTAATTCATTTCGGAACATATCGCCGTCACTATATAATCGTTTTGAATTTTCGTCGACCGTGCGTTTACTGTTGTCTAACAACGATTTCTCGTTATTTAAAAGTTGCTCTTTTCCTGCTCTAAATCCGTCAATTTGTGTCAAATCGTTTCGAATTGCGCGACCGGCTTGCCCCGAATTTCTGTACAATAGTGCGTCTAATCTACTACCGCCGCGTGTACTTCCGTTTTGATTTTGTAACTGATTTGTAAGGCCATCAATCGTCGATAAATTCGCTGTCGCTGACGTATCTGCATTGTAATATTTTGATTTAGATTCAATTGCCCCTAATGTATTTTTAGCAACATCTGGAGTTGCGAGAGTGCTTAAACGGTCGTAAACATCTTTTCTTTCGATGTTTTCAACATCCGAGCGACCGTTATAATTATAATTTTTTGCAATATCGCCAACGTTTCTGCTGTATTCTTTGGTCGAATTTTGCAGCTGTGTGTTGGCGTCGTCGAGGCTCTGTTTTATTCCAGAGCTTAGCTGTCCCATGTTGGCGCCATAATTTGCATCGTAAATCGCATTAGGATTTTTAAATGTACTTTCATGTGCGGCCGAAGCATTTTCTGGCGCATTTTTAACTCCAGTTTCGCCCGACGGCGTAGGTGTTTGGCCGATTATTTGCCCTTGTGGCCTACGTAATGCTGGTTTTTGTTCGTCAATTAGATTAGAAATTTTTCTGAAAATGTAAGCCATATTATAAACTCACTATAGGTTGGGCGGGAGAAGCGGGTTGCGCTGCTGAAGTGCTCCCGTCCGGCGGTTGAGAGGGAAGAGGTGGCGCTACGCTACCGCCGCCAGACTCGACAGCTCCGCCAAGTGATGGCGGCTGCTCAGGCAGAGGCGGCGGTTGCTGCTGTTGCTGCAGATGATTCTCATGTTCTGCAATGTGCTGTAATATTATCGCAACATGTTCGCTGCTGCGGCGGATTTCTGGGTTCCGTAGCAAATCTTTATGTTTCTCAATGTGCGCCTGATGGTCGTCAAATGTAAGCACTGGACAGTCAATACCCGCCAATAAATCATCATTTTCTTTCTGTGCAAGTGCACTTTCGTTTAATTGACTGCTATAAAGTTGCTCTGGCGCTTGGCCTTCGAGTACTAAAAAATACTCGCCGAGATTTTTAACTAGGCCATGCTGCAGGGCTAATTCGGCGGTATCTCTTCTGCCGGAAATAGTATTCATAATAGGATTAACTATATCTAATTTTACCCTTTCAAAATCCGCCAATTCGCTAGATTTAAATTCTTTAACGTACGAAGTATTGCCGTCTGCTATAGAAACTATTTGTCTTTCAGCTCCAAACATGCGGTAAAATTTTACTGATAGCGTAACAACTTCTTCAATTCCTACGTATAGGCACCTAGACAAACTTGACATAAATTCGACAGAATTTGCGCATAGTGTTGCGATTGCGTTTCCTGCAGTTACTCCCGTAGGCGGCTGTCCCCTTAGAGCGCTGTTAACGTTAGCAATAACGCTCATATGTTCGGTGTAAATACGAATGCTTTCGATAACCTCGGGCGGTGTTTTAGTTAATTGTAGCGCTTCAGGTTTCCCGCCACCGTCTATATTTTGCGGCGTGTAATCTATGAACTGCATGCCTTCTACTTGCGCAATATCGATGTTACTTCCGCGGGGGTTTAAAATTGATTGCACGCCGAACGCTGCTTGATTTGTCGCCATTGTCGAAAAAGACACGTCGAGCATCTCTTGAGTCGCGGATAAGTTACAAAATAATGGATAGCCTCGAAGCTGGTCATTCATTTGCTCGGGTAGATTTTGAATAATCGGAATGCACTCGTACGGATTTTCACCGTCATATAAAACACAACTTTCGCTGCAGAGAATTGCCATTCTTCCGCGGGGGACGGCCGGCGACGGTTTGTGATAATAATGATAAACTAAAATTGTGTCGTCATTTTCTGCAGAAACTTCTGTTACTTTAGTCCCGCTAAACCTATTAATTTTTAGCAATTCATCTCTGAGTTCTGGATGTAGTGCAATAAGGTCGTGGCGGTTATATTTTTCAGCGACCGCAGCCCATGGCAGGTCTTGCCAGTCATCATATTGTAAATCGTAAAAAACATAACTTGGATTTACTACGGATACCTTAACATCTCCTGTCATTTTAGGTTCGCCGTCTTCGGAATGCACGAGCGTTCCGCCGTCCGAATACCATGTGCAGTGCCAAAAACTCTGGCCATAAATAAAAATTTGTTCGGCCGCTCTATCCATTTTTACGTCAATTTTTTTATCGCGTACGAGTTTATTTGCGATAGCCTGCGCGATTTTACCGTTTGCGAAACTCGCGTAGTCAGTCGAGCGCATTATTGATTTGAAAAATAATTTCTGTTTGCAAATTATTGAAATAGTTTGCCTCACGAGGGAACGAGCTTGAGGCACGCTCATTTTAATTAGCTCGCCTTGGCGACCCGCAAATCCTAAATTTTCTGACAAAGCATTTTTATAGTACAGTTCAATATTCCGCTTCCAAACCGAAGAAAAGCAGTCGTTAAATTGTCCGCTTGATTTTATTAATTGCATTATTTTAGCTGTAGCAGTTTTTGTATCTGCTGCGGCATAATATTGGTTATTCATTGCACCTCTTATGTTCTTAATTATAAGTGTTACAGATTCCGCTATTATTTTTTTGTTACTGTAGATTTTTATTTTGAAGTTCGGTTGGAAATGTTGCGAACAGCGAAGGCAAGCGACTGTATGTTAATTTGTTCAGCCGCTTGGCTGTGCCTGAGTTTTACTTTCAACCATGTTGTCATCTGATTCTGCAAAGGTACGAAAACCCGCGTAGGTTCCGCCAAATACGTCTGATACTGTATATCGATGGTTTCGCCGAGACCCCACGTAAAAAAACCCCAAGGGCTGTTACCCCAGCCGCTTTGATTACCGCGGGCTTGCCATTCGCGATAGCTTGAGTCACTTGCATCCGAAATGAAAGCAAGCTCGAGCTTGCTGCAAGAGTTATTGCGGTAGCTAGCCTGAAACTCCGAAAATTGTTTTAGCACATTTTCGTCTAGCCCAATCGGGCTTGAAATAATCTCACTCGTGATACTTTTAAAATGCTCTGATTTATTGTCAATGTTTGCTTTGCGAGAGAAATGACACTCTGTCAATTTTTTTTGCGGTTTAACAGCAATGACACGGTTAATAACATCACCTGTAGCAATAATATCGCCCACCTCTATTTTTAGCTGGCTATTTATTAGCCAGCATTTGCATGTTGCATCGACGGGAGTTGCTGAAATTACGGGCGTGCTTTCGTCGCAAAAATCTGTTTTGTTATTATTGCGCCTCATTTTAATTAATTTATTTTTATTATTTATTGCGTAATGCAGATTGTCTGTGGGGTTTACCACACCGCTGCGGTACAAAATCGAAGACGTTGTCCACACATTCGTTAAAACATTGTAAACATACGTAACAAAGCTACGGGCATTTGGCGTATATGTTGTTAGCATATACAGCCGTTCTGTTGGAACTGTAGTTGCAAAAGTCACGGCCGAAAAATCAGGCTGCGAAAAAATTGCAGTGAGCAGCGGTTCAATATTGCGACTAACGATTGAAACTTCCGTTTCTGTTATCCGCACAATTCCTGCAAAAGTGCACGCATAAATGCTGCCGTCGAGTTCTACAACAGATTCGGGAGCGTTGCAAATTATTGTCAAATCAAGCGGAAATACGCTAAAATCCGCACGGCTTGAGCCGGATAATCTGAAAACGCCATCCTCTTTTAAAATAATTAAACTATTTTTTAAGGGAACGATACGCAATATTTTAGCTTGTTTTGCGCCAACATTAATATACGACGTTAAAGGGAACGCTTCGATTTCTCCAAATTTGCTTATGTATACTCCATTTGGAATTGTGTCAGAAATACTATCAACGCTCTTATCTGTTGCCGCCACAGGCAAACTTGGATTAAAACATGCGGCAATTTTTTTCGTACTCGCTCGCAACGAAAATTTTACAGACGCAATGCGTGAATAAAAATACATTTTACCGGGCAATGACTGCGAAGAACTTACATAGCTTGCATAAATAGTGCCGTTTTTATCCCTATTAATTACGCGGCATATTGAGCGCGCAGTATTGTCAATATTTACAGCAACAGAATTGCTAGATGTAAATATTTTAAATTTGCCGCCATCAGTCGTAGAATATTCGTCCGAATTTGCCGCAGTATACGTGCGTTTTATATTCCCAGTTTCTACAATAAAACTATCGCCCGAGAGCAAATCGCCGTTTGCTTTTATCAAATCAATTTCTGTCGAGTTTATAGTTGTAGGGCAAGTTAAAAACATGTGCTCCTTAAAAAATGCCACATCTTCGCAGACAGGCGGCGGCATGTTTGACTCTAGAATTCCTTGGCCAGTATTAGGGTTTGTATATAAAAAACCAACACGGAAAAGGTCATTAATTTTATCAGTATACGTTATAAATCCACTTTCAATCTCTGGTTTTGTGATATTTTTCTCTATAACTAATTGTAGCGTTGATTCGTCAGGCTCAACTTCGTTATTTATTGACGCATTTGTTCTGTAAATTCTGTAAAAATAATCAGTATAAAGACAATTTTTTGGGATTGTCGCTTGTAGTTTTGGCTCTGCTCTAAATCCAAATTTAACGGTAGTTACGCCAGTTGACGGCGTAGTTAACACGGCCGTCGTTGAGAAAGTAAATTCATTATTTGTGGCATTAACGGCCGTGATTACATATTCGCCGTCAGGAATTGGCGTTACCCCATTCGAGTATTTCACAGTAACAAAATCGTCAATTTTTAACGCTTTTGGCAGTGGTTCTGTAGCTGTGATAGTTATTTCATGATTTTTTATTTTAATGCTTTTTGGCGACTGTAGCATATTGCCGCGTGTGACAATTTCTGAGGGTGCCCCCAAAACTACCAATTGATTTGCGTCTTTTCTTCCAAAAACAATGCGATATCCTATTTGCGTGTCAGGGTTATGTATGCCTGAATTAGGCTCCGGCTCACTTCCGATGTAATCAAGGTCTGGCGCTTTCTCAACACCCGCGAAAATTATATTCTCATTTATACTTTCAATTTTTAAAAGGCCTTTTTTTGAAGGTATATACAAATTCCCTGCCGCTTGACAATACCGTGATGTTTGAATATCAAGAGCAACTCTCGTTTTAATTTCAGAATTTTTTAAAAAACTGCCGTCGCTCGCTTGCTCAACTACCGTTACGGACGTAGGTGAGAGCAATATTAAATTTTTTAAATAGCTTAAAACAGTATGGCTTCCATACATTAACCCGTCAATAAACGTTTGATAGCCATTTCGCTTTTGAATAATATTGTCGCGTGAAATTAAAATATTTTCGGCTTTCTCGAGAAACCCCTCAGTCTCAAAACTATTATCTTGCAAATTTAACCCAAAAAATTTTGTTATCTGCATACTATATTCTCAATGATTTATGTATTCTAGGTTTATTCAAAAGTCGGTTACCGTTCACATACGGCCGAGGTTTTCCCGAAACTCGCGGCGATAAAACACCTTCCATGATGTTGCGAGCTCGGTCTAAATCGGGCTTAAATGCCGCGAGAGCTTGCAAATCTTTTTGCGCTTCTAAAATTTTAACGCCCGCCGCTTTGATTAAATACTTGTAACACTCATCGGGCAAAAGTAAAACATCTGTTTGCCCCGCTAGCGAAACTCTGTCGCCTGCTTGCAAATTTTTTGGCAATAACTCTGGCTTAAATTGCATTTTATTGCCGTCAATTCTCGCGACTGCAATATCTATTGCCAGTATGTGCGGTTTGCATCTCGCATTTGCTGCAATAAAATCGTACATACTGCGGCCGGAAAAACTTTTGTTTGCGTTTGTTGCTAGCGTAATTTCGCCGGTGCTGTAGTCTACATTAGAAACTACGGCAACATTAATGTTTGATACGAGCCGCGAATGTTTAATAAAATAACTAAATGTTAATTCGCCGCAATTCGCTGTAGGCGTAGGAACGAGCGCAATATCGTCGCCCACAAAATAATATTGCGACGGTCTGCCTTTGTTATGCTCGCTATCTGCGTTAGAAAATTCTATATTTTCGAGTTCTCTATTTTCGTGCCACACTGTTTTAATATTAGAGCCAATTGCTCTATACGGAACAGGGTATAGTTTTCTATTATTTTCAAGAAATACATTACTATTAAATAGCAGCCTGTCGCTGTGCAGGCGCAGAATCATCGGCACGATGGTGGATTCTATTTCTTCGTCAACCATCGCTAAAATATCATCGTCGCTAAAGCGGAAGTCTGTTGAAAATATTGTATTATTGCGTTTGATAGATGTTAAAATATCACTCGATGTATATGCCATTATATTTTGATTTTCTTATTTTTTGGTTCGGCTGCAATGGAAATCACCGACAATTTTGCTGCTTTCGGCTTTGCTTTGCGTTCGTTTTCAGACTGTAGCCACTCGTTAAATTTGCTTTTAAGATTTTCTTTCGGCGCTTCAGTTTCTTCTGCGGATTCGGCCGTATTTTCGGCCGCTTCTTTCAATTCCTCCGAAACTTTTGCAGTTTTTTCGCCGTGTCCTTCGGCCATTTTTTTATGTAATTGCTCAATTAACGTTTCCAAAATTTTTGCGATAGTCATTTTAGTTTTTCCCTGTTATTTATTTTTTTTGATGCTTAAATTGTAAGATAAGTTTATATAAAATTTATTTATAAATCCTTTTTTTTGCGAGAGTTCGCTAATAATTGTAGACTGCATGGGTATAGAGCTGCTTGTAATCAGTAACCCTACGTCACTTAAATACATTGACGTTAATTGCGGAGGGGTTTTTGTTACGAACATCAACCGTTGGCTTATTTCGCCAAAGCTATGTACGCTATACTCAAGTGTTGCATTAGGAAGCCAAGTTTTTGTAAAATCCCAACTAGTTACTAGATTCATACCCGCTGCGGGATTTGCATACAATTCCATATCCTGCAGCCATGGGACATTTAATCGCAATGTTGCGGGAGCTGTTGTAGCTATATCGTGCGTTAGAATGCTGTAAACACACCCTGACACAGTAATAGCATTACAACACTGAGATACAGCAAGCATTGAAATATGGAAAACATATTTGCCTGCAGTCAATATTGATTCGATAGCAACGTTCGGCCGATACTCATAAATTCCATTGCACGAAACAATATAATTTCCATTAACGTTCGTAAGTACAATCGAACCTTTTCCGAACAAAATAGCATCGGGAAACTCGCGCGCTTCGCCAAAAAATACCCTCGTAATTGCTGTTGTGTTTATCGGCCGTAATATTATGGATTCGCCGTTTCGCAAGCTCGCGGCCGCGGGAACTATAACGCCGCCGGCTGCAGTCATGTTAAGTGTATCAACAATAATCTCACGTGCATCTTTATTTATAGTATTTATGTGCACGGGAGTTACAGTATCTCGTATAGTTAATACAGGACAAATAATTGAAATACCACTCGCGAACGATTTAACACCGCCAAATATTTGGGAGCTTGCCGTAATTATTCCCGCATTATTTTCGCCCGCGTCTATTAATTTCTCACTTACCGTTTTTGAAATTTTTTCATTTATTGTTTTAAATTCTTTTGTTACAAACTCGCCAAAATCACTGCCGTTAATTTTAATATTATTTTTTGTCGCATCTATCGTTTTATTTGTAAGTTCGTCTTTGCTGTTCTTGCTAAACGCTACAGCATAAAAATTGGAAATAACTCGCCAATCTCCACGATTATACAGCAATCCGATTTTTTGATTATCGCCACTTAAAATGTACTCTGTCGCGCTTTCAATTGTTGCACCCGTTGCTGTTATTTTTATCGGCAGATTGCTAGCATTCCCGCTCTCATCCGCGATAATAAATGTTGAGCCTTCGTCGACTGCCGGTAAAACTACCGACGACGGTTTGCTGCAATTAATTCCGATGTAATAATCATTTTGCGAAAGTGTTGTTGTCTCGTCCGTAGAAGTTCTCGCTGCGTATTTTTGGCCGTTAGTTGTTTGCGCGTTGTCAGCTAAATCCGCTAAAAAATCTGTTAATGACGGCCAGCCGTCGTCGCCAGCTTCTGGGATTGAATATTGATTGTTATTCCAATTTTTAATTAATGCCACGATTGTTCCTTAGATTTAATTTTCGTATGATACTTTCGTTTTTTACTTTCGCGGGCACTTTAGCTTTTTCGCCGACTTCTATCGCTACTACTGCATCGGCGGCAACTAAAAATACCGAGGATTTTCCGAGGCGAAAATCTAAAAATTTATTTTTGAAAATATACTTGTCTGCCTCGATTTCCTTAATTTCTGAATTGCAGCCATTAAAATATTCAACATAGTATTTCATTTTTGCACGCCTTTAATTTTCTCGTACGTTCTTAACCCACTTATTCCGAGTAATCCACATAATACCGTCATAACTTCTTCAAAATCGAGCGACGGCAGCACTGTCAGAGGCTTCCCAAGCGCTTCTAAAATTATTAACAAGAGCGGCTGAATTAAAAAATTGTACGCGAATATTATTGCACACACCCAGCCAACAGCCGGACGCCAGCCGGCCACGAAAATTGATTGATGTTTTGCTTCTACCGCATTGACATCTAGCTGTCGAAATGCGCCCTCTTGCTCTAGCCGCATGAGTTCGATTTTCGCTTTATTTGCGTCGTCGGGGTTTGGGAATATTTTGTCAAAAATTCCAGTCAACAGCGGTATTAATGCCGGCCACATATTTTTGCCTTTATTTTATTGTTGTATTTCGGCCGAATATTGTAATAATATCGGCCGTTACTTTAGTTAAGCTGCAGGGGCTTCGTCGTTAATGTTTTTAATTAATACCTGCTTTGCGGGAGCTCTGCACATAATATACATATCTGCGTATGTGTGAAATGCGTATGCACCTTGTCCGTCTAGCTGATAAAATAGTTTTTCGTCCGACATGCCTTCTATGGAAGTTGCAACATCTTGCGTACCGCTGCAAATCCAATCATCGAGTCTCAAAATAATTGCATCGCCTTCCATCACATATCTATGTCCGACAATTTCAATTTCACCTTCGCTATACGCGAATTTAATCGATTTCGCTCCATTCTTTAATTCAGAACTATTGTAGGAAGAATCGAAACTTCTGTTAGCTAGCCCATCTGCCATGAGCGCATGAAACGAGCGCGGGTTAGCGTAACAGCGTAGGGTTCCGTACGTCCCACCTGCATTTACTGCATCCGCTGTGCCCATTTCTATTGTTTTAAATGACAGCGATTTTCCGCCGCAATCAAACACATTCGCAGACCAGAGTGGGAATAGCTGAGCATCAATATTAAACTGCTTGCCTTTATTTTGAAGTATTGCTTTAACGCCAATCATTTCTTGGGATAATTCCATGCCCTCAAAAGCTAAAACATGCGAGCCAATTTTAGTTGCGGCTGTCGGTTTAAAATCGACTTTTAAAATTCCGAGCGATGTATCGCACGAAATATATCGGCCTTCAGCTACAACTTCTCTATTTGGCTGTTGCAATTGTTTAACCTTAATTCCTTGCATTCCAACCCATATTCCAGAGGCCATGTCGCCTGCTTGTAATAAAATATAATTACCGCTTGCGTTACTGCAAACTCCGTTTGTAAACGACAGTTCGCCATAGAGGGAGCTTGTGAGTTTACCCGTACCGTTAGCAAATTTTTGTTTGCGATACTCGCCTGTAGTATATGCAACTCTTCCTAATAATACGTCGGAGTTTTGTCCGTGTATTTTTACAATCTCGAGAAAACGACGGTGTGAAATTAAATTATTTTTAACAACGTGTTTAGTTGCTTCTACAAACGCCGTTTCGCTGCTAGCACTTCTGCCGATAGTTGCCCATGGCACGATTGAACGTAATACGGAAATAGACGGCGTAACCTCGGATTGTTTAATAGCGCCCGCGACCGCAGGGTTAATATTAAATACGTCGTCGCCCGTGCCGGCAAATGTGATTCCCACCTCGCTGCCTAGAGTGATAGATTCAACGTATTTATTACCTGCTTTCTCCTTCGTAGAGAAAGGAATATCTTTTGTGATATGCAAATCATCTGTTGGGATTAAGCTTGTATTTAGTTTACCGTAGTGTGTTTTAAAAAGCTCAAGATTTGAGCTATTCGAAATTTGTCCTGCCATTTATTTATTATCCTTTATTTAATTATAATTGCTCATATTCAATATCTACGTGTATAAAACCACTCTCAAGTGTCGAGAGTTTTCCAGTACTGTCAACATACCTTCCTACGATATGATTTTTACCTGTAATTACTGCCCCATTTGTTGCTGTATTTGGAAGCGGGGCTTTTTTATTTAACCCTTCAACATAATCTACGTTTCCGCTCGCTCCGATTTGCGTAAATTTAACGCCCAGAACTCTGCGGGCAGAGCCGTGAAGGAGACAAAATGCGAACGCATTTGCTGCGAGTGCTACAGTTCCGAATGTATTATTGCACTGTACATCGCCCGCTTCGCCGCAAAATTTATCAACCTCGGATTGCGATAAATCTGCACTTGTAAACCCAAAAATCACGGGCGCACCAAATCCATCGCATTGGACGGCTTTATTTTTCCCTGTGATTTTAAATCGTAATGCTAATGTGTCCACCTGCGAGCGCTGCAAACGTTCGTCTGGTAAAATTTTATTATGTGTTGCCAATTTTCTTCTCCTATTTGTATTACTTTGATAAAAATTCTTGTAGGCTTTGTGTTAGTTTGCTTTGAGGTGCTGCCGCAGTTGCCGGATTTGCACGAACGCTTGGAACTCGTGCGCCGCTTTTCTTGCTTAAATATGCCTCAGCTATTTTGTCGAGATACTGTTGTGGCAGTAAATCAAGAATTGCGTCAGGGCTCGCGTTTGTGTATGATTCTAATCTGCGCCCGAATGATTTTTTAGCCCGCTTTAAAGCTTCGGGAGCCTTAATGCTCGTTTGTGAATGTTTGTATTCCGCAAGCATCTGCTCTGCTAAATCTGCTACCATTTCAATTGTAGGTTTTGTAATTCCAGCACTTCTGAAACATTCCTCAATTTGGGTATCTATTTCTTCAACGATACGTTGCTCTTCTAGCTCTGCTCTTTTTTGCTCCTCCACTTTTTTACTGTTTGTTATTTCAGACTCGATAGAGTCCTTCCATTTTTTTAACTCTCGTAACTCTCGCTGTTCTGGGGTGAGTTCTGCCTCTGCCGCTTCACTTTCGAGGTGTTCTAAAAGCTTAGATTGATAAAAATCACGCGGGTTGTGCCCGAGTTCTCTTAAAAGTAATTCTGGATTTTCTGAAATTGCTGACAGAAATTCGTGCGCTTTTGCTTTGTAGCTGCCGTACTCGTTTGCTACATTTTTATGGCTTTTGTACGCGGCAATTAAATCATCTTCAGAAATTTCGGCATCGTCGATTTTAAACGTGCGCCTTTCTGCTGCCGCGGCGGGCGCAGACTCCGAAGTTTCTGGGCTGGCCGTAGTTGTGGAAATTCCTGCGGCAGTTGTGTCAATCTCTGACATTAAATAAATGCCCTCCTTAGTTTTTTCGTGTGTGTTAGTTTCTCTAACTATAAGTGTTACAATTTCTGAAATTATTTTTTTTGTTACTTAAATATTTTTTCTGCAGCTTGAAATGTTCTTATTTTTGTGGTATATTATCCGGATGGAAATTGAAAAATCTAAAATAAATTTACAATATGTTGGGGTGGTGTGGAGTGGCGGATTGCTGCGGCGAGATGGTACAAAAATTAAAGCCGCAGCTGTTCGCAAATTATTGCTAAAATTAAATCCAACGCTCACAGAGCGAGAACTCTCAAAAATTATTTACAATTGCCCGTCGCTAAATCCAAATTTTGTGCCCGACGCGAAAATGATGGCGACGGCGATTAAACTAAAAAAAATGGAGGCGCGCGAAAAAAAACTTGAAAATGAACGGCGAAAACGTTTAAAAATTAAAAAAATAATGAAAGAAGCGAAACCAGACGATTTTAATTTACTAAATTATTTACGCATGCCGATGTCTCACTGCATTGCAGCAATACGCTCGAGACACGATTGCTTGAGCGAAACTTCTGCAAAAATGTTAGTCGGGCGTTGGGTGCGAGAAGGGCTTTAATGAAAATACATGCAAATAGTGTTGTCGTGCTGCAGAGTACCAGAATAGAAAATCAACTCGTGAATTTCACGGTCGAACTACCACCAAACACTTACAATATTGAAACTTTAGCGGACGGCGATAAGCTCACAATATGTGCAGCACACTTCAAAACATACCAGTGTGTCTTTACTACGTACGTTAAAAAGCTTGGCGAACGTGTATTGCTGTCAAACTGGTCGGCCTCAGTTACTTTAAAAAAGCAGAACGCACGTATGCGGAAGCAATTGCAGTGTGAAAAAACTTTAGTTCAGCTCGTGACTGACACTTTGAACGGTCTCGGCGGGGTTCTTCTGAATTTCTCTACAAAGTACTCGCCGAGCTGAGCTGACGTTAACTTGCTTTCCTTGCCGCAAACGGATTTAGTTTTGCGGCTATTTTTTTTAGTTGGCTGTCGTTACGTTGGCTATTGCCGCTAATTTGAAAGCCGCTTCCGTACTCATTAAAATATTTTGATTTTGGCACCATTTGTTCCACTCGCCAGCCATAAACTGCGCACATAATTGCGTCAGCGTGTCCATATGCCGCAGTTCTTAAAAAATCCGTGCGTGACACATTAAACGTGCAGTTTAGCAGTGATTTTATAGTAAACTCACAGTTAGAGAGTACGAAAATATCTTTACGGAAAAATGCGGCATTTAATGCTGAAATTGCGCTGTCCCTGTCCTGCTTTGGCGGGCACGGGGCGGAAATATTACAGAGTGAAAGTAAATCCACTCGTGTCTGGCCGTGTGCATCCACCCAAATATGGTTCTTATTTACTTCGTGCTCTTTAGATAACTCTAATATATTTTTTCCGATAATCATCACATCAGTATTTTCGTCAAGCACGCGTTCGTCAATTATAACACATTTATTATCGTTAACAGTGCGGCCGAACACATGCAACACACACTTATCTCGTATTCCGCCCGTATCTGCGACTATCCATTTCACAAAATCGAAACTTGGCCGCGTGCTGTAGTTTATTACATTCTCTAAATCAAATTTTGGAATAATTAAGCCGCCTTTATCTCTGACATTCCTGCACATGTATTCACGTAGAAAATCGGGCGAGTCTTCACCGCCGCACTCGCTAATAATCGCGGTAATATCCTCGGGCGTAAGTGCAGGGTTATCGTAAACCGTATAGCGCTTTAGTTTCCCTTGTAGCTCGTGTTCTTCGCATTTTATATTAAACGGATGGTCTGGTAATTTCGCGGGCGTAGATATAAAAATTAAAACGCCCTTTGGTTTTCCGCCAAACGTTGGCAACAACATCGGACTTAATACGGATTTTATAATATAGTTGTATTCGTCTGCCCTAGTAAATCCTGCTTCGTCAACTAAAATTGCTATAGCTCCACGGCCGCGCAGAGCTTCCGAGATAGTGTCAAACCCCGCAAATACTAGTTCGGAACTTCCGACAACCCATTTATTTACGCTTTTAGTTTCACGCATGAAACCTCTTGGAGCGTCTGCACTAATTGATTTTAATATCGGCGTATAGATTTCTTTAGCTTGGTCTTTTGAAGGTGCTAGCAAAATTACTTTTGAATTTTTAAATTTTATTGCCAGCTCACATGCGTATACTGCGCTTAAAAAAGATTTTCCAAATCGTCTGGCTGCGAGTATGACAATTTCCTCGCCCGCTTTAGCGCTACGCATTTGGTTGTAAATTTCTTTTTGGTTGCCGTGCAATTTGTATGACAATTCACCAGAAAGCCAGAGCGATTCCGTCAGTTTGTCTGACATTTTTTGAGCCTGTGTTCTTTAATTATCAGCAATTCTTCAGGTGAAAGCTCATCGATTTTATTTAACTGTTTATTTGTATTTAATGTGTCGCCATATTCATTTAAGATTTTTACAAGTACTGCAAGCATATCTGCGTCTGCTTTAGCCATTGGCATCTGGCTGCGGCTTGAAAGCGAATGTACTTTTTTGACCTGCTCGTCTATTATTTCTTTTACCAATTCTAAGTTTGTTTTATCGTTCAATTTAAAATTCCTAATGTAATTTTTTGCGGCTGCGGCGGTTTACTCAGATACTCTGTTCGCTGCTCATCCTGTTTCGCATCTGTGCGGAACGGATTAACAACGTATAAAATATTGGCGTTTTGATTAACTGCAGCAACAACAAAAGTACCGTTATTTGCGCTGTTTGAAAATCCTTCGAACGTAACCCCATCGCCCGCCGTGTACAAATTTGCATTTAGTACTTCATATTTAACAGTATTTCCGGAGCTCCAAATCGCACTTTTAGCAGCTACAGCGTGCGGCGATTTAAAATAAACTGTAAGCACTGTATCGGCTTTGTTATTTTGCTCAATTTTATGCGAGAGTATTGTTTGCCGTGAGCGTATAAAAACTGTTGTGTACGGTGTGTTGCCAAGGTTCATGGGCGTTGCATGGGTAACTGACAATTCGCGCTCGCTGTAATTAAAATTGTCGCCAAGCGTCAGTTTTTTACTGAATCCCTCCACAACTTCAGAAACAAATTTGTTCATAAAATCAAAAAATGTTTTTGCTTCCTGATACGTTCTTGTATTTGCAACTGTTGCAACGTCAAACGTACTTGAGGTCGATAATTTCATTTTATTGTCTCGCGAGCATTTTAGCGGATTTTAAAACGACAACATCCGTGTTAATTTTTTCCAATTGCTTTAAAATGTCCGCATTTGCTTGCATAGCATTGTTATGTAAACTTTTTAGTTTCTCGACAATTTCTGTCGTTTCTGCTTTTAGCTTCTGGCACATGTTTATATGTGCTGTAAATTCTCTACGCATATACCAAACGATAAGCGGAACGGCAGACGTAATTCCGCCTAGTAAATACAATTCTATCATTTATTCCCTCAAATATTTTTATTTTCTGATATGGATACTCTTGTGCGGCGATGATAAATATCGTTAACTACGGCACGATGGTTATTGTAAAGTGTACGGCGGAGTGCGACAGAAAAATTTAATTTATTTAGCGATTTTGTCGTTCTTTTGTAGTATGCATTCCAAAAATCGCCGAGCCATTTTTTATCGACGTTAGAAAGTGACGACAGATACTTACCTTCATCTACATAATCGCCGTGCAAATACTGCGAGTACACGCCCGCGTCTTTCGCTACATGCCACAGCGGGTTATCATTGCCCGCCATCAACATTTTTTTATTAATTCGCATTTGCGGGCGCTTTATTTTCGTCTAACGACAGTTTCTCGAGCAACGACGTTAGAAAAACGTGGGCAAAATGGCGAGCGTTTATATAGTCATCGTCTGCGTCAATTGCCAAAGGGCTAAAGCCTAGCGCTTCGATATCTACGTACAAATCTAAAATCCGATTCATTGTTCCCATTGCTTCTATGTATTTTTGCGCGTGCAATTGCCCTCCCGCATTATTCAAATTTTATAAAGTTTTTTTGTTAGCATTGATATTATAGTATATCAAAATAATTTTAAAAAGTCAACTTTTGTATAAAAATTTTTGATATATAGTTTTTACCGCCGAAACGTAATATCAAAATAATAAAAGAAAAGTTTTAATAACTTATAAATGAATCAATTTTTTTCCCTTACCTCCGAAGAAGATTCAAAGTAAGGAGTGAAGAGATGGCAGCAGATAGTGAGAAAAATAACGAGGAAAATAAAAATGATTTGAGTTTATACTTTCAGGCAATAAAGCGAGCTGAGCACATATACGACACTATTACAAATATTCGTGAACTTTCGTTCGGTGCTGCTATTGCTCTAGTGGTTATTGGGTCAATAAAGGATTTTCTAGTTAACTCAAATGACAACAGTGCACTGCTTTCTTCTATTCTGATTGTTAAAGATTTTAACCATATTCTAATACACGATTTAAAAATTTCTTTTATACTTGTTTTCTGCGGAATGTCTGCCTTACTTGTTTTGTTTACAAAAGAGATAGAATTTAAAGTTTACCGCCCTCGGCTGCACGGAGTTCTTAATTATTTAATTGAGTTTGAAAAGAAGGCTAGCGAAAAAGAAGTTAGCTTAGGGTTTAAGGAAAATTCTGGGCTAATAAAATTAGAAAAGGATTATGCCAAAGTAGATACAGATAAAAATATTGCGAAATTATATTATTGGTTTATTGGAGTAAGCTTAGGGCTAGGTATTATTGGGGGGTATTTAATAAATATAGACGCCTGCAGAGTAAAGAGTAATTTTAATAAATACTCAGACACACACATTCAATGTTCTCTAATCAAAGAGGAATTTAAAAACTCTGAGTCAAACCCTGTCTCAAAATTTGTAGAAACGACAAAATGTGAATGTGTTCCAGATTAAAAATAATGGAAAGTTTCAGTCCGGCGGATGAGTAAAAAAACTCAACCCTTCTTTTGTTCTAAAATTGAGAAAACGATAAAAACAGTGTTTTGCAAACTCTTATCTCTCTCCTATATTTTATTATTATTAATTAATAATATTTTATACTCTAAAGTATACTATAGTAACTGCAGAGCGCTTCAAATAGCTGTTATAAATTATAGCAACTTTAATTTTAGGGTTGGGTATTCCCACTCAACCGCCAGACGGAAGCACGCGCCCGCCACACTGCCGTCTTTCTTCCGTACCGCTTGCCGTACCTTGGCAGAGAAACCCGCCGCATAAGGGCGTTATATTGCCATTCTCGGCCATTTTCTAACGTACTCTAGCAGAACTTTAGCGAAATTGTAGTGCGAGAATAAACCGCCGCAATCTCATGCACTTGACGTTCACCACCGCACTGGCTGCAAAATTTTCGGCTCCTGTAATTACAGCTACTTGCGCTGTTATAGTTTCGCCCGCACACGAACATGTGGGCTTAAATGCTGATTGTAGCGTGCGCCGGAGTCCCGCGAAACCGTTTTGGGGTTACCGCCACCCGCCAAGGTAACACTACAGCCCGCCTCCGCATGCGACAGAATGCAGTAGTTACGAGGGTTTCTGAAACTCACTTATGATAACTGTGATTATGATGTGTGAGATTCGGCGATTTTGGGGTGTGGGAGCGTGCGGGAATTGCTGCGGTTTGTGGCGGAATCGGGCATGGTATTGCGGCCAGATGCCTCCCTTTCGCACATGTTTGCGCGCTCTCAACCACCATAACACGCCCGCAGAAACGACGGAATAACGGAAGTTTGCCACCGAGGGCGGCATGTGACTTGCGTACGCTTGCGGTAATTGCTACGATTTGTTGCCGTCTGTCGCCACTTTAAAAAAAATGGAGACAGATATTATGGATTTATTTTGTGATTATGTAACGGAGTGGATTGGAAGTTTAAACGAGAGGTATTCGGCTCAGACGATACGAAGTTATTCGAGAATAGCACGGAAGCACTTTAAACATTTTGCAGAAATGCAACTAGAAAATGTGAGTCCCGCACTACTCCTCAAATATCTGGTTATCAAAGCAACGCAGGATAAGCGTAAGTTTAAAACGACAAAAAACATTCTGTCAACGTTTTCGGCTTACTGTGATTTTTTACTTTGTCGAGGGCTGATAGAGAAGAATCCGTGTGTAGACGAAACTCTACTTTCGAGACTGCGGGCGCATTACAGAACCGCAAGGGACAAAGTACAAAAGCGAATGTACGCGCTGAGTGTCCCACACGCTGTCCTATTACTGCAGCGAGCATACTGTAAAGGTTACCAGTTCGGCCTTGCTACTGAAACGTTGCTGTGTACTGGGCTTCGACTTGGTGAGCTTGCGGGGCTTGAGATAAACGATGTGTCACTTACGCACATTGTAGTCTGTAGAGCTTTTGACCCTGAAGGCAAGCAAATGCAGATGTCGGCGAAATGGGGCAGCAATGGCAGCGTACCCATTCCCGCACACCTCGGCGAAAAGCTGGAGCTTTTTTTTAAAAGCAGAAAGCGCGCCGGAGACGAAAGTACTTGTGCATTCCCATATGTGCGAGCCCGTGCTGATGTATTTTCTAAACGTATTGGTAAAATATCAGACGACTTAGGATTGCCGCACACTACCGCACACGTACTCAGGAGAACCGCGTTAACTTGGCTTGTCGCTGAAGGCATTCCTCTCGCTGTGGTTCAGGCTGTCGCAAGACACAGTACTTCGGCGATGACGGAAAAGTACATAGATAAAAGGCAAGTGGATTCGACGGGAGCAACCGAAGCGATTGCGCGACGGCTAGGTAGTGACCGACGGCTCACGGCGGTGGGTGGCGACTGAACTAAAGTGCGAACGGGGGCTAGTTAAAAATCGGCATTTTGTGACAGCGAGATGTTAGCGCCACAGTAGGGTTTTAAAATGGCGGAGAGCGGGGGATTCGAACCCCCGGTACCCTTGCGAGCACGCCTGATTTCGAATCAGGTACATTCAACCACTCTGCCAGCTCTCCAAACCGGTTTTGACTCTCTAGCATACTTTGTAAATAAAAATCAACGGACGCTGTTCTGTTGTTTTCTTTTTTGTCCTGAAGTTGCCATTTTTTTAGTTTTGCTTTGTTTCTTTTTCAGAGCAATTGAATGGCTATTTTTCTTAGATTTTAGTACAATTTTCTTCTTATTTAAGTTGGAATTTGTGACTGACTTTTTTCCTATTTTATTTTTAACTAGCAATTGCCTTTTGTGTTTACGACTTTGACTCTGAATACCTTTTGAATATTTGCTTGAAGCAAGCCGTGCATACTGGCCTGTGCCCAATGCAACAGGAATATAGACCACTTGACCTTTGTGCAAATTGGAGTTGGCTTTTAGGTGAGAATTTGCGCTCAGCACCAGAGCTGTCTTTATTCTATAACGCGCAGCAAAAGAAGCCACCGACTCGCGCCGCTTTATTTTAGCAGCAAGCATGTATTGAGTGGGCGCATTAGGAAGCATATCGATAGAAGCCAATGCCATATCATATTTACTTGCTGGAACTTCGAGTTGAAATTTTCCACCCGAGGTGGCATGTGGCGGCGGAGTTATACCTAAGCGCAACTCTGGATTAAGTGATTCGAGGATATTTTTATCGACATTTAAAGAGCGCGCAAGATCGCTTAGCGAAATAGAACGTTCTAACTCGATAGATTTCGTTTGCGCAGGAATGGGTGCAGAGGTGATATCAAAACCGAATTTATCTGGGTTCTTAGAAATAATCATCGCAGCTATTAATTTCGGTACGTAATCCGCAGTTTCTCGATTGACAACCCCCATCGAGGTGAGCTCAAAGAAAGATGAGTCTTCACCATAATTTCTTAATGTCTTCTGCACACGCCCAGGACCAACATTGTAACTTGCGGTCGCCAAATGCCAGCCACCAAACATGTTATAAAGTTTGGTTAAATATCTTGCGGCTGCTTTGGTTGATTTTTTAATATTACGCCGTTCATCGACATAGTCATTTATTTTAAGGCCATATTCACGTCCCGTTGCGGGCATAAATTGCCAGAGCCCCACTGCTCCTGCCGAACTCAAAGCTTTTGGGCTGTAACCTGATTCAATCATAGAAAGATAGACAAGATCCTTCGGCAACCCATGCAATTCCAAAGTGCTTTCCATCTCTGGGATCACGGAGCGACTGCGTTTCAACCAAACGACAAAACTCTTACGTCCTGGCCCGCGAAAATAGTTTATCCACTGCAGCACTTGTGCATTGATTACAATTGGAAAGTCGAACTCGAGCCGATCAATGGTTGGATAGGCAATTTGGATAAAGCGATTCGTCCGTGCTTGGGTCAAGGCTTTATTGCGACTGGCGTTGGTCTTATAGTTTTTTCCATTTTCTTCGAGCCAGATTCTATCGAATTGATCTTGCCATGAAGCATAGTAAACGCTGTCCTGGCACAACAATGCACTGTCTTCATTCGCATTGGCAGAGCTTGAGTCATTTGGATTTTGGCTGCCAATAGGGATATTGGTGGACAATGCTTCATCGGTAGAATTCAGAATTAGATTTTCTTGATCATCAATTTCTTCTGGATTCAGTGCGGATGATTCTATCAATAAGCTTTCATCATCATGACTTGTCTTGATATTTGGAATATTTGCAGTGATTTTTGCTTTTTGATTTGCCTGTTTATTTGCAACAGCAGGTGATTTTCCTGCATCTGTTTGCTTTCTTTGTCCAGCTGATTCACTTGAGGAACGCTTCTTGTCAGAATCACTTGCATCTTTTTCAAAGGATACATTATCAGTTTGCTGCGGAGAAGTGTTCACTATCCGTGTTTTTTCATGTTTTAAGTTTAATGCTATTGAATTTTCATAGGTACCACTTTGGCAACCAACAATGAGAGGCATAAGAAACAGCGGAAGAAAAAACGGACGCACACGCTTAACGCTTGCGAATCTTAAGTAAGGAGTTTGGCTCAAATTGTCTTTTCTCATTAAATTCTTATCGTTCACCTTCAATGCTCCGTTTGATGACAGCATTATCTGTCCTTATCGGCATGATCGCTCGCGTGTTAATATGCTACAAAATTTGCAATGGTGTTGTAATCAACACAATCAATCCATCCTGTTTAGTCTTTGACGAAAAGAGTGTCAATCATGAATATCCTCTACAAAAGTCCGCAGCACCAAATATTAAAAATGCAAAACAGTTATGAATTGCAAAACGAAGCTACCAATCTAACCTTTTTTGAAAATAAAGTAACTCAACAAAAAAATAAAATTATAATAGATTTTAATTATATGCTAAAGCCAAATTTGACAATTAACAAGGGAATGACAATTAAAATCAAACACAATGGAATTTTCCAATGTGTTGCTTGCCAAAAAACAGTAAAAAAATTATTTTCAGGTTTTTGCTTTCCGTGTTTAAAGAAAAAAGCCTCTGCAGATACATGTATTATGAGCCCACATCTTTGCCATTATATGAATGGAACGTGCCGAGAGCCTAAATGGGGTGAGAATTATTGTTATAAGCCCCATTATGTTTATTTATCATATACTGATAAATTTAAAATTGGCATCACACGCGAATCGCAAATTCCAACGCGGTGGATCGATCAAGGAGCAACGAGTGCAAAGATTTTAGCTAAAGTGACATCAAGACATCAAGCTGGAGTTGTAGAAAATACAATGAAAGAAATTTTAGCTGATAAAAGTCATTGGATGAAAATGTTAAAAAGTGCGAATACGAGACCATCAGACGAAGAGTTTAATATAATGTTTAACAAAGCAAAAAACTGGTTAATCAATTTAGTGGAGTTCAAAAACGGCTCTCTGATAGTCTCTACCCCAGAGCATTTAACGCTTAGAAAAGAAATTGAGTTTTTTGCAGAATCTCCAATTGTAGAAATCAACTATGATTCCCCTGTAGATATTGCCACAATAAAATCACTCTCACTCGATAAAACTCCCGAAATAGAAGGCAAAATAACAGGAATTAAAGGCCAGTATTTATTTTTTAGTAATCACGTTTTTAACATGAGAAAACACGAAGGTTATATTTCAGAAATAGAAGTATCTAATAATTAATTTTTATTTATATTTTCTTTTATATTCTGAAAAATTACGACTCAAACCGAATAATATAAGATTTTCTAGATCTTGTGTCGACATTGGCAACAGATGCATAGAAAATTTTAAATGACTCATTTTTTTTCTTAAATACCAAAGAATTGCTTCAAGTATCAATATTTTTATTCTAAAAAAGCTACTATAAGCTAAATTTGCCAAAAGCACATCACCAAATTTTTTCTTTTGTGAGACCAAATAATTTTGTTTTGAGCTTTCTTTCCAAAACTCAACTCGCATAAGAAAACGCCAAAATATTTTTGCGCTATAAGGTAACCCAGAAAAAATTGATTCCCAGATATTAGCAAAACGCAAAGAATATAAATTACGAGCAGCAATACGCACTTCACCAATAAGTTGTGTTTCTTCGACTGTTTTTAGAAACGGATCCTTACTCCAAGCTTCAACAATACGCCAATAATCGTCCAATGAATTTCTGCGCAATTGCTCAAGACATTCAATTGTGCAAAAGCTTCGTGCTATACTCGCTAACTTAACAAACTCCTGACGATCTTTAAGCCATTTGCGCGAAGGCACTTCTATCACATAGCGAACGGTCGCAGGTCGTACCTTTTCAATGATTTCTATATAAAGATCACTAGTCGTTAAAAGCATTTGTCCGTCTTGACTCATTTTAAGATTTGGGTGATCCTCTGGTGAAACTCTTTTAAATAATATATGACAGACATTTGCCTGAGCGAGTTCATATGTTCTGCTCGAAAGCATTGAGATATCTCGTTCATCTAAAACAGGACCGATATCGTATTCTGGCATTTGTCGGGTAAATTCAAAAAGAGTGGATAAAATAACTTTCGAAACACGAATTATTCCAACATTCCAAACAGTGCCAACTAACTCTTTTAATGTAAATTGTTTCCTTAAAATTCTACCGAAATTATTGCGCGCAGAAATAGAAGCAGTCGTCAAAGCAATTTGACTGAGACCTCTTAAAGCAGCTTGTACTTCGACTTTTAAATCAATCTGATTCTCACTTAAAGTTTTTATAAATTCACCCACGAAACGGGTTAAACTGGCGCTACCCATAGAAAGATTTAGAAAATGCCCAAGGTCGTCTAAAATAGTATTTGAATGCAAAGTTTCAGGATTGTCTACCAAATGATAAAGTGTCCGATAAACCCCTGCAGCATCGCGGAGCAACAAACGATAAATAAGATGTTTAAATTCTTCTCGAGTTTTTATATCCCACACAAAACATGGATTTAAATCAATCATAGAGACTTGATGGCTCAAATCATCATATAAAATATTACCAGGATGAGGATCTGCCCAAACCACACCTTTATTGAAAACGAGATCAATATATACTTTTGCAATTGTATCTGCAATTTCACGCCTTGCTAAATATTTTGTTTGAATAATTTTTGTAACTTTAATACCATTCATTTTTTCCATAAAAACAATGGTAGGATGAGATTGAAAAAAGCGTGGTACTTGAATGGAGTTATTTTCACCTAAAGCAAAGCGTACTTTATCAGCATTTTTTTCTTCAAGAATAAAATTTAGTTCTTCTTGACTTTGCTTGTGATAATTCAATACTGCTCTTCTTAATGTCGAAACTAGCCCCAATAATTCTGAGCGAATAGACTTTGTCAAACTGAGATCTTCTATCAGGGCTTTATGTGCGTCATCTGTTAACTTTAAAATATGTTCACTTTGGATTGAAAAAAGTTCTCTTAATTTCGGTCTCTGGATTTTTATTAAAACGTTATCAACTCCAAAACGCTCTTTACCATCAGCATTGAGTTGAATATTATATAAAGATCCAACACTGGCACTTGCAAAATGCCGCATGGGATTTTTGGGAATTATCAAATAAGGCTGCCAAAATGCATATTCTTCTTGATTAAGTGTTTCTTTAAAATAATCCCATGATTTTTCGATACTCGGAAATATTCCACCTGCATCATCCTGAGTTGTTCTCAGTTCTCTTGCTAAACTTGGAGGACAAAGTTCAGAAATAACTTGAGATATTTTTACATATAAGCCACCAATTTCCTGTATAGCAATTGCAATAACACGCCCATTGGAAATTTCATTGTGTGGTGTACAAGCGATCGAAAGCAGTGCATTTATACAGCTTTCTCCAGGAATAGCTTCAATAGCACCACTTAAAATAGGTGCAAGGACTTTGCCACGTGGATCGGAGGACAAAGTTCTTTTTAAAAGTGGAAAAACTTTTTCTTTATACACTTCTCCTAAAATATTTTCTGCTAATAGATAAATTTGATTTCTTTCCTCTTTATTTAAAGAAAAAAGTGCATGAAAAAAAGTCTCTTTTAGATCAGGAAACCTTTCGGCTGCTTGTGAAGATAAAGCAGGAATAAGAGAAACAAATCCGCCTATTCGTTCGCCCAATGGACCGAAGGCATCTTCAAGAATTTGCGGTTGACCAAAAAGTGCTATCAACTGTGGATTTGCTTCAACCGCTGTGCAGACCATTTCAATAAATGGTGCAAGTAATTCTTGGGTAACTTCAGTATCTGTTAGAATTTCCGAAGAAATTTCTCCGACACTTTCTTGTAATGTTTGAATGGATCTTTCAATTTTTGTTAAAATCGTATCACTTTGCGGAAATAAAATACGTGTTAAACCACGCATGAGTGCGAAGCGATTGACTGAGGTTTTTTTATT
Source organism: Fluviispira vulneris (assembly GCF_014281055.1). Taxonomy (NCBI): domain Bacteria; kingdom Pseudomonadati; phylum Bdellovibrionota; class Oligoflexia; order Silvanigrellales; family Silvanigrellaceae; genus Fluviispira; species Fluviispira vulneris. The sequence continues at coordinate 174,230 of NZ_JACRSE010000006.1, forward strand.
TAACAGAGGAGTCGTTGCAATATCCGAAAAAACATATGAAATAAATTTTGCTAGAATTTGTGACTTTATTCTAATATTTTTTGCCAATGGTACCACCCAGCGGTAGTCCATTGCAGCAACTTTTTCCAAACTTTCTTTATAATTTCTTTTCTTTTTTTCGAGCGCTTGTCTTTTTTTTCGACTGCGTTCACTCTGCATACGTATTTGCCCCCAAATGAAGATCAATACCTTTATTTACGGGTATCATCTCCTTTATAGAATTGTTGACATGCTCTTAGCATTTTGCGAGCCCTATGTCAGATAAATACTGATGGCGGATTTTTCACCCGACCCTCAGAGGAAGGCTATAAATATGAAAGCAACGAAACTTGGTTCCCACATTCGTAATGAATTCCCTCTCTTCGAAAATAATAAAAAAATTGAAGATGGACAAATCAAACCTTTTTCGTATTTAGATTCAGCCGTTTCAGCGCAAAAACACATCAGTGTGATAAAAGCTATGTCGCATCATTTAGAATACGACTATGGCTCTGTTCACCGTGGAGCGTATGGCGTATCGGTTCGATCCTCTCAGATGTATGAAAACACACGATCTATTGTGGCAAAATTCATTGGAAATTCTGTGCAGCCTGAACAAATAGTTTATACCCGTGGAACAACGGAAAGCTTGAATATTTTAGCCAATGGAATTGGCGAAGAGTATTTGAATGAAAATAGTCGAATTGTGATTCCTGCAGCTGAACATCATGCAAATTTAATCCCGTGGCAACAAGTTGCACTCAAAAAGAATTGTGAATTAGCTTACATTCCTCTTGAAGGAAAAAAAGGAAAAGAATTAAGACTCAATTTATCTGAAGCAAAAAAACTTATCACAAAAAATACCAAAGTGGTTTCTCTTGCCCATGTCGGCAATGTCATTGGGCAAATCAATCCAATCGAAGAAGTGATTGCTCTTGCTAAAAGCGTAGGAGCCCTCGTAGTGCTCGACTGTGCACAAAGCATGACTTGCATAGAAGAAGATGTTTTTGCTCTTGGAGCCGATGCCATCGCCTTTAGCCCGCACAAAATCTATGGTCCCTCAGGAATAGGTGTTTTAGCGATGAGTAATGAACTCATGGAACGTTTACCTCCATACACTTTTGGAGGTGGCATGATTTCTGATGTGTCTCTTGAAGGAAGTTCTTGGGCCCAGGGACCAGCAAAATTTGAAGCAGGCACACCTCCTATAACTGAAGTAGCAGGCTTAGATGCAGCAATTAAATGGATAACACAAGTAGGGAAAATCAATATTCACGACCATGCTGCTTCTTTAGCAGCAATATTTCTTAGTAAAGTTCAAGAAATACCTGATATTGAAGTTTTTGCTCCTGGGACTGGTCAAGAAACCATCGTTTCCTTTCGTCATAAGAAAATACATGCACATGACTTAGCTACAATTTTAGATGCGGAAAACGTTGCAATGCGCGCTGGTCACCACTGTGCTTGGCCTCTCATTCGCTTTTTAGGGGTTGATGCCCTCGTCAGATGTAGTTTTGCAGCTTATTCAGACAAAGATGATATCGAATTGGCTATAGCAGCTATAAAAAAAGCTTCAAAAATAACTTAAGTTCATCGTTCTTTTTTATAGTTTGTTGTTTTACCGTCGCATTTGTCGATCTTACGCTCATCTAGTGGTATTCCTTTAGAGAACGCGGTTGATCGCGTTATTATTAAGCATTTTGGAGTTTAGAGGATGACGACCGGTCTAAAATCTTCACAATCAGTAGAGCTCAATGCCCTTTACCAAGAGGTCATTGTCGATCACTCAAAAAATCCTAGATTTAAATCTAAGAACATGCCTTGCCGCTTTTGCCAAGAAGGTAAAAATCCTCTTTGTGGTGACAACATCACAATTTATTGCCAAGTCGAAATGAAAGATGACAAACCAACCCTTTACGTTGGCTTTGATGGAACAGGGTGTTCTATTAGCCAAGCCAGCGCAAGTATTATGTGCAATTCCATGCAGTCAGTTACTTTAGCTGAGGCTCGAGATTTAATAATAGAAGCTGAAAAAATATATACTGGAATTATTCAAGTTAATTCAGATGATCTTGAACAAGATATAGAAGCGTTGCACGGAGTGAGCAAATTCCCAGTTCGTGTCAAGTGCGCTGCTCTTGCTTGGAAAACTTTAAGTCTGCTCTTAAATGAAAATTTTGATGAAGCAGGGATGCCTAAACAAGGTTGTGATAAACTCACAAATTGTGCACAGTCGCCTTTAAATAAACGGAAATTAAAAATTGTTTCTACAGAAAATTAAAATTTTGTTTTGTCCTTTAGGAGAAGAGTTCGTATGTTAACCATCAATCAAGTAAAAGCATCCGTAGGTGACAAGGAAATATTAAAAGGCATTGACCTTGAAATTCCTGCAGGAGAAATCCACGTTATTATGGGTCCAAATGGCGTAGGTAAATCCACTCTGGGTCATGTTCTAATGGGCTCTAAAAATTACAAATTAAATTCAGGTAAAATAATACTCGATGGTGAAGATATTTCTGAACTCGACACCGCAGAAAGAGCAAAAAAGGGAATTTTTCTAGCATTTCAGTATCCTGTTTCTATACCAGGTCTCAAGATCTCCGAATATTTACGAAACCTTTACAACTTACGTCACTCTAAACAAGTGAGTGTGTCAGAGTTTAGAAAAATCTTAAAAAATAAACTTGAACTGTTAAATATTGAACGTGCTTCTTTGCAGAGATATTTAAATGATGGTTTCTCAGGCGGAGAAATGAAGCGTTTAGAAATGCTACAGCTCATGTTAATTGAACCAAAAGTCGCAATTTTAGATGAAATTGACTCAGGTGTTGACGTTGATGCACAAAAGATTGTTGCTGAAAGCATTAAACATATCGCAAAAGAAATTGGTACAAGTTTTATCATAGTCACTCACTATCAACGTCTTTTAAACTTTATAAATCCTCACAAAATTCATGTTATTTTAGACGGAAAAATCAATCAATCTGGCGATATGTCTTTGGTTGAAGTGCTCGAGCGTGAGGGTTATGAACACATTCGTCAAAATAATTCTTCAAGTCAATAAATAAACTTGAAGAGGAGTTGCATATGAAAAACGATAAAGATCCAACATTAATCGAAGATTTTGATGCCTCGCAGGTTGATATCCTTGACGACTATAAATATGGCTTTCATGTAAAAGAAAACTATGTCTTTAAAGGGGCAAAATCCGCACAAGGTTTGACAAAAGAAATTGTTGAAGAAATTTCTGCTTTTAAGCATGAGCCAGAGTGGATGCTCGATATTCGCCTAAAAGCCCTTGAAATTTTTAATTCTAAGCCCATGCCAACTTGGGGCGACACGAAAGCCCTGAACGAAATCGATTTTACGAATATTCACTATTTTGTACGTCCGACTGAGAGGGTGGGAACGAATTGGGATGATGTTCCTTCAGAAATAAAAGACACTTTTGATAGATTGGGTATTCCAGAAGCTGAAAGAAAATTCTTAGCAGGCGTTTCTGCGCAGTTTGAGTCCGAAGTTGTGTACCACAGCATGCAAAAAAGCCTTGAAGAAAAAGGAGTACTTTTCTTCGACATGGACACTGGCCTACGAGAACACCCTGAAATTATTAAAAAATACTTTGCAACCGTCATCCCCGCAGAAGATAACAAGTTTGCCGCATTAAACACTGCGGTTTGGAGTGGTGGCAGTTTTATCTATGTGCCCAAAGGTGTGCACGTCGATATCCCATTGCAGGCTTATTTCAGAATCAATACGGAAAACATGGGCCAATTCGAACGCACCTTGATCATTGCCGACGAAGGCTCTTCGGTGCACTATATTGAAGGCTGCACTGCACCTGTTTATCGTAGTGATTCACTCCACTCTGCTGTGGTTGAATTGATAGCCATGAAAGGCGCTAAAATCCGTTATACAACCATCCAAAACTGGTCAAAAAATATTTACAATTTAGTGACCAAACGTGCCTATGCATACGAAGATGCTTCAGTTGAATGGGTGGATGGAAACATTGGTTCTAAATTAACGATGAAATACCCAGCAGTTTACTTACTTGGCCCACGCGCCCGCGGAGAAATCCTTTCCGTAGCTTTTGCTGGAAATGGCATGCATCAAGACGCTGGTGCCAAAATTATCCACGCAGCTCCTCATACAACGAGTGTTATCACTTCAAAATCGATTTCGAAGGACGGAGGTTGCACGACCTATAGGGGTCTGGTTAAAATCCCTAAAGGCATGAAGGGTTGTAAAAGCAAAGTTCAATGCGATGCGCTCTTGATGGATGACATTTCAAACTCAATAACTTACCCTACGATGCAAATTGAAGAACAAGAGGGGACTGAAGTTGGGCATGAAGCCAGTGTGAGCCGTGTGAGCGATGAGCAAATTTACTATCTCACTAGCCGTGGATTTTCAGAAAGACAAGCAACCCTCATGATAGTCAATGGATTTATCGAAGAGTTTGTAAAAGAATTGCCTATGGAATACGCGGTAGAACTCAATCGCTTGATTGAAATAGAATTTGAAGGAGTGGGTTAATTTTTATGTCAGTTATTCACTTAGAAAGTAAAAAACTTGCTCTTTGTCCAAAATACCCAGAGGAAAGTTGGCGCAAAACAAATCCTGAAATTTTCTTTTTACCACAAGATGAAGTGCTTAATTTTCAAGGCCACAGCGTACAAGAAAAATTATCCACTTTTTTACCTTGGAAGGTTTCATACAGAAATCCACAAGAAACCCTTGCCCATTTGGCATCCTTAAAGAAACAATTTGGCGAAGCTTGTGAATCTATATTTCAAAATGATTTAAATAGAATAATTTTAGTTGAAATAGGTCATGGGATTGTTGATATTTATTCTTCCGACACATTAAAATCAACAGTGGAATTTTTATCTGCACCTTTTGAAGTCAAATCAATCGCTCCAAAAAGTGATATTGGTTTTGCTTTGGCAAATAGACTAAAAGCAAGTGCACCACACGAAATTATTATGAAGCTTGCAACTCTGGGTAATGAAAAGCCACTTATTATTGTGACAAATCATTTAAACTGTAATTTCTCCCAGATATATAGCACATTTAAGCTTATACTTGCTAAAGGGAGCCAAGCAGAACTCATAATAGCAGAAGGTAATTCTCAATTTGGCATCTTACGACATACACTTGTACTCGAAGAAAATGCTCAGCTTTCCCAATTGTGGATCAATATTACGACTGACGATGAAAAAAATACAAATTCTTTATTTGAAAGAGAAGTGAATTTAGGAGAAAATTCTAAGTTTATTGACGCACAAATTATGGCTCCCCATGGGAACACACGTGTGACTTCAAATGTAGTTTTTACTGGTAAAAAAGCAAGCGCAAACTCATCTGCTGCAGTTGTTGCAACCCATGGCAATTTTGATTATGAGCCTATTCAAGAACACAAAGTACCGCAATGTAACTCACATTTAAATATTAAAATGATAGTTGCCAATCGTGCGAAAAGTGTTTTCCAAGGTCTCGTGATAATCGACAAAGAAGCACCACAATCTCTAGCTATGCAAGTGAATAAAAATTTATTGCTCAGCAAAAATGCTCGAGTTGACGCCTCCCCACGCCTCGAAATTCTCCCCAATGATGTTATGTGTAAACATGGCAGTGCCACTGGCGAGATCGATGCAAAGCAGCTTTATTATTTGTCAACCCGCGGATTTTCAACTGCCGAAGCACGTAAGATGATTATTAAAAGTTTTGTGCAAGAAACTCTTTCTCAACTTGAGAGTGAAAGCTTGTTACTCAATGCTGCAGAACATGCTCTAGAAACAGCTCTCAACTTGCTTCCACAAGCTTAAAATTTAGAAAGAGAATCATTAAAATGTCCTATTTTAAAGTCTGTTCTCTTTCTTTATTATCAATCGATAAACCTAAGAAATTTACAGTCGATGGATTAGAAATTCTTTTGGTAAAAGCATTAACTGATAATAAAGTTTGGGCATTCGATAATAACTGCAATCATTCTGATAAACCACTCGAAAAAGGACGCTGGGATCCAGAAAAAGCGGAAATCACCTGCCCTTTTCACAAAGCTGTATTTAATATTGCTGAAAATGGAGCTGTAAAACAAGCACCTGCATGCATTCCTTTGCCAGTTTATCAAACTGAAATTCGTCTGGAAAATAATGAAAGTATTGTTTATGTCTTTCTCGATTGAGTAAATTGCTCTGACTTAAAATAAAGACAATAACTAAACACACGCACAAATTCTATTCCTGCTTTTGGAAATTTCTCAATCACACCTTTTCTTAAATTAACAGAGTATTTGTTTATATATTTATCCATCATTTTTTTATCTTTTAAATAAAAAGTTGCTTTATAAGCGCCAGAGGTTTGAGTTTTTGCAAAAGCAATAGATAAAAAACACTCCGTTTGATAAAGATCGTTTAAATGAACATCTATCATAAAATCAGAAAATCTTTTTTCAAATTCGAGATCCTTTAAAATATAAGTGACTTCGTATATGATCATCAATTTTCTCCAAAACGAGATTCTTTACAAATGAGAAAACATGTATTCTTTCAAATTTTACCTGAGTTATAAATTTAATCCAATTATTGAACTTGATCTTTATCTGACTTTTCAATTCAATCAAATTGCCTGTAAAGTATATGTTGACAAAGTTATTTAAGTCATAGAATGATCATTTATTAAGTTAATGAGTGAGTGAGAGAAAAACTCACTTCATGCAGGAGAATTTATTATGCCAAGTTTTGATATTGTTTCTGAAGTGAATATCCAGGAAGTTGACAATGCTATCAACCAAGCACAAAAGGAAATATCTTCCCGATATGACTTCAAGGGGAAAAAATATGACCTCAGTTTAGATAAGCAAAAAGCTGAAATGAAATTTTCGGCTGACAGTGAGTCTCACGTAAATGCGATTGCAGATATTATTAATTCTAAACTTTTAAAGCGAGGAATTGATTTAGGATCACTTGATATCGATAAGATTAAGCCTGTAGGTGGAATGATGCTCAGCCAAAGCATTCGTATCAAACAGGGACTTGAAACAGATGTGGCAAAGAAAATCACCCGAACCATAAAAGACTCTAAAATAAAAGTCGATACCCAAATTCAGGATAAGCAAATCCGAGTTACGGGAAAAAAAATAGATGACTTACAGAGTGTTATTGCTCTCCTAAAAGAAAAACAGCAAGAGTTAAAAATACCTTTGCAGTTTGTCAATATGAAGAGCTAATCCAGTTTTTTTTATAAAATAATTTCTTTTTGGATCCACAAGATTACTTGCCTATTCTTGGAATTTGTTTTGAAAAATCATTTATACCTTCTATGATTTTACCATTTTCTACACTAAATAAAAACCAGCCAGAAAGAATATTATCTGCAGGTTGAGCATATTTGTATTCATAACCAAATTCTTGTTTACATTGTTGTTGTAATGCTTGTACAACTTTACATCCTCCATCAATTTTAAAAAACCTAATGTAGGTGGTAAAACCGATTTTTTTAATGCGCCATTCGCCTGTCACTTTAACCGTTTTATTGTTTAACCAATACCAATTGTCTTTATCTGCTGCGCAATAAACATAAGCTTCTTCTGCATATGCATTTTGCTTAGGGATAAAAATTGACATAGAAAGTACAACTAGCAGATAAGAAGCCTTTTGTATAAATTTTTTAGTAAATATCATGGTAAATTTCCTTAAAAAAATCTTATAAATAAATATTTTCACGAATAATAAATTATTAAAAACTTATTATTTAATAATGATTTCTGTTTATCTTTTTTTGCTATTAAATAATTTTCTTACTTAGAAAAATTTTCTATCAAAGGCAATTAGCGAAATCTTGGGTAGAAGTTAATATACGTATTAATTCCTGGTTCTAAAGAGCCATCTTCATAACCAAACACATACCAATCTTCCAATGCACTTTTAGCTGGTTGAGCATACAAATAATGCTGACCAAATTCATTTTTACACAGATTTTGCAGTTCTTTAACAAAATTTACTCCTCCATCAATCTTAAAATAGCGAATAAACCTTATATTTTTTAATTCTTTTACTTTCCATTCACCAGAAACTTTAACTGATTTATTATTAAGCCAATTCCATTGTTTTTTTATTGTGGAACAATAGACATACGTTTCATCAGCAAAAATCTTTTGTGATGGCGTTAATATTATCACAAATAAAAAAAAATATAAGAGCAATATAGTTTTTCATAACTTTTATTGCAAAACGCATAAGATTTATCCTTCCATATTATAAAAATTTATATAAAATATAAATTAGTGACCAATACTAATTAAAACATTAATATCATATTTTTACAATATTACAAATTTTATTTTTAAAAATTATTTAATTTAATTAAATGGTAATAAAAATTAATCGATTAAATATTTTTTTTAATGACTATCTTATACCACAAAAACAAATATTTATAATAATATAATTCTAATAAAAAATATCTATTTTTCAGTAAAACATTCTACAATATTTTGTAAATACATTAAATAATCATAATTTCTAGCTTTGTGTAAGCTATCTTTATTACAATATATCAACCAAGTGTCTCAAATATTTTCAGATATTTATTCTTATTATATGTTTTTTTAAAATAAATTGTGATTGAATTTTTAGCCATTGTTTAATGATCAACGACAATTAAATTTAATTTGACAAATTATAATAATAATTTTTTTGAAAAAAATTATTAATTTCGAACAGCTGCGAGAAATTTACATGATAATGATTTTTGCACTGAATTTTTATTGTAAAAAATACATTGATCACATAAACTCATTCTCTTAAAAAGAAAGATATGATATTTTAAATAAAATTAAAAGTATTTTATAAATTTCTATAATAAAATGTAATAATATTTTTCTATTAAAAGTTTTTTCTGATTGATATAATCAAAATACAATTCAAATGCATCCTTTAAAATTCAATTCACCGAAATCTAGGAAAATCTCCTAAGTAATCATAAATTCCAGGTTCTAATGAATTATCCGCATATCCAAACACATGCCAATAGTCAGTTGCGTATTCTGCTGGTTGTGCATATATAAAATCCTGACCAAATTCTTTTTTACACCGATTTTTTAGATCAATTACTAAATCTTTCCCTGCATTTACCTTAAAAAATTGATAATATTTTGTAGGTTCTAAATAAATATAAACCCATTCACCAGAAACATTGACAGATTTATTCTCAAGCCAATGCCAATGTCTGTCTTTTGTTGAGCAATAAACATAAGCTTCTTTAGCATATATTTTTTGCACAGGAATCAAAATTGTTAATAGTATTATATAAATAATGGAACTATAGATCATCTTATTTTTATATGCAAAATGCATAAAATTTTTCTTTCTCTGTTATAAATTTTAGGAAAATAAAATTTAGATACTTCAACAAATATTATACGATTATATCTTAAATTTATAATATCATATTTTCATTCTATTACAAATTTTATTTGAAAATTATTTATTTCTATGTTAATGCAAAAATAATAAGCAATAAATTTTGTCTATTTATAAAACTACGCAATAGAAATAGGACTCAACCTTTTGGAATGATCCAGGCATTAGTATTTAAATTATCTTAAATAGTATTTGGGGAGATCATAAGACACTTTTTCACTTTTTTTAATATCTATTAACTTAATGAATTATACTTAAAACGCTTGCAGCATTTGGTTGTATTAGAAATAATCAACGAAATCTCGGGAACTCACTTCTATACTGATAATTTCCTGGCTCAAATGTACCATCCGCATACGCAAACAAATACCAATTTTCCATCGAACTTTCTGCAGGCTGCACATATATAAAATCTTGACCAAATTCATTTTTACACTGGTTTTTAAGTTCGTGTAAAATACTTTTTTTATCTGTATATATTTTGAAATAGCGAAAATAATTTGATTGATCTAAAAATAATATTTTCCATTCTCAAGAAATTTTGACGGATTTATTGTGCAACCAGAATGTTTTTTATTGTTTGGGTGACTTCTACAGAAAATTCATGGTTGGTATTTGCTAAAACATAAAGAAAAGAATTGCTTTAAAATTTTGTGGAAATTGCAATCAAATTCTTATGAATAATCCATAATTCACACCTATTCCCTCAGCAATGAAACCGTTTTCATCACCAAAAAGATACCACCCTGAAAAACTATTACTTGCAGGTTGAGCATATTTATAATCTGCTCCAAACTCTCTTATGCATTGTTCCTGTAAATCAAGAATGGCATTAATTCCTCCATCAATTACAAAATAACCTTGATATACAAGATAAGATATTTTTCTCTTTTTCCAATGGCCACTGACTATAACATTTTTACGGTTCAACCATTTCCAATGCCCAGTGTTCGTAGCACAATACACGAAAGCATTTCTAGCGTATGCCTTTTCATTAAATAAAACACATATAAGAGTTGAAATAGATAATATTGTTATAAAATATTTTATTTGTTTTATCTTAGAGTGCATAAAAACCACACTTTCTTAATTTTGATATTTGTAAAAATGACAAATAAGTCATATCTATAATTATTAAATTTATTATCACATTATTTTATAATTTCAAAATTGTTATTAAATTATTTTAAAAAAAGCACTTTGCAAAACCAAAAAGCAAAACTTTAGATTCTTAAAATACCATAGGAGAAATTTGATGATAGAATTTCTTTTTATTGTATATAAAGCATTTGATCGCAAGCCATTTCAAGTTGCCACTTTTGACCCAGAAAGGACACAGCCATGAGTTTTTTTAAAAATTTTTTCGAAAATTATGATTTTATTGATAACGATTTTCTCATTTTCATATACGCATGCTGTGAATAAATTATCTTTGGTTACTGAAAACGCCTCAATTTAATATGGAAATAAATGGAAAAAAGTAGGTATATCAACTGATGTTATCAAAGTGATGCTTATTCTAATAAAAAAAGGACAAGTATAAAATTGATTTATGGAAGAAATAGAAGTTATTACTTTATCCAACCCTTTGCAGGAAAATTTTAGGAGATCCGCAATAAAGAGCGGCACGATAAGTGCAAAGAAGAAATTCGTGAATCGTACGAGCGACTTGAATTAAATATGAATAAACCAAATGAGTCTGGTCTTCTATATGGTGAGAGAAAAACCGAAGCTTTTTATATACGTGAAATAGGACTGTATTATCCAATGAAAAAATAATCTCAACCCTACTTCAATTCCGCACTCCATGCATCGGTTTCTCTATAATACTTAACAGCATCATCATAACCAACATTCTTTTTCCAATCGACTAAGAAATTATTGAATTCTATCCACCCTAGTCAATTTAATAAAGAAATATAAAATGTTTTAATATCTATTTACCAATACGAGGATTAAATCTATAAATTTCATATAATCCAGCTATAACATCATCATCATCAATTCCAAATAAATACCAACCTGAAAAATAACTATCAGCTGGTTGTGCATATTTATAACTCTGACCAAACTCTTTTTTACATTTATTTTGGAGAACTTGAATAGCATTATAGCCACCATCAATTTTAAAATATCTGAGATATGATTTACTTTCGAATTTTATATGTCGCCACTCCCCTGTTACTTTGACAGATTTATTACTTAACCAATTCCAATTGTTTTTATTATGGGCACAATAGACAAAAGCTTCATCTGCATAAGTCTTATGCTGATATAAAAAAAATGAGAAAGTCAGCATAAATAGCTTGCATACAAATTTTTGCTTAAAATTTTTCTTATAAAACATATTAAAATTCCTCAAAATATTTTATTCTGATAAAATCTTTCCCAATTAACTTGGCAAAAGGTTTTAAAGCTTATAAAGACAACACTGTGATAGAAATTTCTTCGGTCGGTTATTCTTCAACCAAAATTCTATAATTTTTGGATTGAAATAACTCTAAATTGCACACTCCTATTAAATTATTGAGAAGAAAAAAACTCTTTTATACAATGAAAAAGTATATTCTAAATATGAATTCAAATAGACAACCAATAAAATCCTATTCAACTGGTTAATTGAATAGAGTGATTTTCAAACAGCATCCAAAGTTCGATTTACAAAGGACTACTTTTAATAATTCAAAATATATATATCATATTTTCAAAAAATTTCAATTTTAACATATTAAATATATTATAATATATTTAATATGTTTTTTTATATTGGAAATATAAAATGCAAAAATAAAATTAAATACTCTAAATTAAAACAAAATTATTTTAAATTGAGTCACATATTTCTTCTTAATCTCGTATTATGATAATACTAATGATCTAAGTGAATATATAAAAGATTTTCATCTCAAAAAAAGGAATCAAATTCTAATAAAGGGATTATTCATAGTATTTATTTCTATGCTGAATTTAAAAAAGATTAAAAAGATAATCTTATTTTTGCTTCAATTCAGCACGCCATGCATCGGTTTCTAAATAATATTGAACGGCTTCAGCATAACCCCCATTTTTTTTCCATTCACTTAAAAATTGATTAAATTCTTTAAGCAGAGCCGTGTCTTTTTTTCTTAGACCAACAGCAAGATCTTCATAGTTTAATTTGTCTGTTAAAATATGTAATTTTTCTTTGTGCTCCTGTTCAGCCATAAGAGAAAAAATGGAATCTTGCGCAAAAGCGTCCGTGCGGTTTTCGAGAACCGCAGTAATGAGATCGGCATTGGTATCAAAGCGGTAGATTTTCGCATGTATTAATTCTTTTTTGAGAAAGAAATCGGCAGTATTGCCTGTCTTAACCGCAATTTTTACTCCCGCTTTGTCAAGGTCAGCTAAAGTTTTATACTTATCTTTATTTTTTTCTGCGATAACGAGAGAGTTACCACTTTTGTAAATAGGAGTGCTAAAACGAATGACTTTTTCTCTCTCTTTGGTAATAGACATACCACCGGTGATAAAATCACATTTCCCAGATAATAAAGCAGGAAAAACACCTTCCCAGCGAATATCTATCATATTTAATTTGACATTTAATTTCTTTGCAAAAAGTTCAAACATACGGATGTCAAAACCAATCCACTCACCACTTGAAGATTTTACTTCAAAGGGTGCATAGCCTGCCGAAGTACACACCTTCAACTCTTTTTCTTTTTTAATCCGTGCAAGCGTTTGAGAATATAAGTTAAAATGAGAAAAAGTGCATAGCAATGAGAGCAATAAAGTGATTCGTTTCAATTTCTTTTCTCCTGTCTTATTTAAGGGAACGAGAGATCGAGCGAAATAGGGCAGTGGTCAGAACCGTAAACATCTGAATGAATCCCTGCTTTCGATATGTTGTTTATAAGATCTTCTGAGACAAAATGCGAATCAATTCTCCAACCAATATTTTTTTCACGCACACCTTTCCGGTTGCTCCACCAAGTATAATGCCCTCCATTTTTTTCAAATAATCTAAAGGCATCCAAATATCCATCTGCAAGAAACTCACTATACCATTGCCTTTCTTCAGGTAAAAATCCTGGGTTTTTTTGATTTTGCTTTGGATTTGCGAGGTCGATTTCTTTATGCGCAATATTGATATCCCCACCTAATACTATAGATATATTACTTTTTCTAAGCTCGGTTAATTTTATTTGCAATTTTCTACAAAAAGCAAGTTTATACGCAAGTCTTTTTCCTTCAGGCTGACTATTTGGAAAATAAGCACTTGCATAGAATATATTATTATGAAAAAAACCTAAAAATCTGCCTTCATTGTCAAATTCAGGATCGCCAAGTCCCACCTGAATATCGGAATGAGAAAAAGGCAGCTTTGTATAGATTGCGACCCCACTGTATCCTTTTTTCTCCGCTGGATGCCAAATGCTTTTATAGCCAAATGGTTCAATTTGTTCAGGATTAAGCTGTTCTGGCAAAGCTCTAACCTCTTGTAAAAGAATGATATCTGCCTGAGAATTCTCGAGCCAATTAAAAAAACCGGCTTTGGCAGCAGCACGAATACCATTCAGATTCCAAGAATAAATTTTAAGCGACATGAATTATTGACTCCCAATATTGATTTAGCTACAGATATTCTTCCTATTACCTAGGAATCTTCAATTCCTTTTAGGTATGCTCCTGAGAGTATAAAATTTAGACTAAGGTTGCAAAATGCTAAGACATATTTTAAAAGTCGCAAATAGTATCATCTTTAAACTCGTACTCGCTCTTCTGTTTGGCTTATTTGCGGGAAAATATTTACCACAAGAGGTTCAAGCCACCCTTTATTCTATTAGTTTGAGCTTAAAAGACATCCTTATCTTTATTTTACCATTTATTATTTTCAGTTGTATTTTTTCTTGTTTACTTTCATTCAAATCAGATGTTTTCAAATTTATTATAATCTTGATTCTTTGCATTTGCTTATCGAATTTTATCTCAACAATTATTGCATTTAATGTGAGTCATTTAGCTCTTGCAAATATAGACAATTTCTCGAATATAAACCAAGAAGGCCATGCCATACTTAAGCCTTATTGGAATTTACCACTTCCGTCTCTCATTTCGAACAATGTTGCCTTATTTTCAGGTTTAGTCGCGGGTCTTATCTTTTCGAAGTTTCGTAACAAAAGGGTTGACGTATTTGCAGATAAAATGCGTGACGCAGTTACTTTATTTTTAAATAAAGCTTTTATCCCCATTTTACCTATTTTTGCTCTAGGTTTTATTATAAAACTCGAAAGTGATGGTGTTTTAACTCAGATATTAAGTTCATATTTACCGCTTGTTCTTGCAATAATAATCACTCAATATGTATATATTTCTCTGTTATATTTTATTGGTGCAGGCTTTAATATTAAGCAGTTTATTTATTTTGTTAAAAATGTCCTACCTGCAGGCATAATGGGGTTCAGTTCAATGTCGAGCATGGCCGCCCTGCCGCTGACAATTCAAGCAGCAGAAAAAAACACTCGCAATCGCGACCTTTCGAGGACAATAGCACCCGCAACAGTGAATATTCATTTAATTGGGGATAGTTTAGCGATACCTATGATTGCCCTCGTTATTATGAGCACATTTGGAACAGGCTTTCCAGATTTATCAACATTCCTCATATTTTCATTTTATTTTGTCTTAGCTAAATTTGCGGTTGCAGCAGTACCAGGCGGAGGTATTCTGGTCATGATCACAATTCTAGAAACTCAAATGGGTTTTACCCCGGAAATGAGTGGATTGATCACAGCTATTTATATTTTGTTGGATCCTATCATCACTTCTGCTAACGTATTGGGCAACGGCGCATTTGTTATATTGACTACAAAATTATTAGGAAAAAAAGTTTCTCAATAAATCCTATTAAGACTTATTCGCTATTTTAAGTTTTAAAAGAGCTTGTACAGTTTCAAATATTTTTCTTTGTTTTTCATTATCCATTTTTCTGAATTTATCGATTGTAATATTGCCAAATTCACAAACGATGAATTCGAGAAGTTTTTTTCTATCTGATAAAAAATGATACATTTCAATTGCACGCTTCACAGTTTCTTCGAGGATGATTTTATCACTTTGTTTTTCGAGAAAATCGAAAGCACCATTGCGCATACATTCTTTTATAACTTTTAAATTATCTTCACCAGTATAAACAATAATAACTGTGTCTAATTTATAACTTTTAATCGATTTTAACACCTCTAAACCAGATACTTTAGGTAAACTTAAATCGATAATTGCTATAGAATAATTATTCTCAATTAATTCTTTTTTTGCTGCAACCCCATCACTAACTTCACAAATATTTTTAGAAAATTTCTTTAACAAATGCGATAAAAGTTTTTGAATATCTTCATCATCATCTGCTATAAGAATTGATATATCCATTTCTTCAAAGTTCATACAAAAACCTGTAATAATTATGCATATGAACTTAATATCGGCAGAAAAAATACTAAAGTCTTCTAAACCTATCTAAAAAAATGTCAAATTTTTGACTTAATTATTTACTGATTCACAGTGTATATAAATATTTTTTAATTATTTAATAGAAACGTTATATATCTTAAGAACCTTAAAGAACTCACTTGTGATTTCAAGCCAAATTGACTTTTAACTATACCATAAAGTCTTCCTAATTTATAGAAAAGTAACATTATAAAATCTAATGGATAAAATTTCTACGTATGAGAAAGAACTTATTAAATTTGGATAGATAATTTTAAAACGTCTTTATTAGCATTGATAGTATTGAAATGAAAGAAAAAATTGCAGGATTAATATTATTTCTTTATTTTTACCCTTCTTAAAACAAAAGGAATATTATATCTGTGAATATTAAAATTTTAATTTAATAATTTATGGATTTCTTCAGCCAATTTTTTTTCTACAATTTGGTATTCAATCTTAAGCGGAGGGACATTTTGCGATGACGAAAATTCATTTACAGCCATTTGTAAATTTATGACACCTCTTCCTCTTAAACCGCATGGAACTATAGAAGAAAAAGTTTCAAGGGAGTTTGTAACATTAAAAGCGATGCCGTGTTTTGTCACTTTATTTGCAATACGAATTCCGACAGCACCGATTTTATTTTGCCCCACCCAAACACCTGGATTGATAGCATCACGATTCACAGAAATACCAAATTGTGCCGCTGTGGAAATCATAGCTTCTTCCAACAAATTCACATAAGTGCGCACAGATTTATTCAGCTCATCCATATGCACAATAGGGTAAACAACAACTTGTCCAGGTTCATGAACAGTCACGCTTCCCCCTCTATCGATTTTATGAAATGCAATGCCTTTGTATTTGAGCTGGTCAGGGGGGATTTTCATATCTTCGTAAAGTTCGCGCTTACCCATCGTGACGGTGGGTGGATGCTGTACAACAAGCAACACCCCCTCACGTTTTGGATTTTCGACGATTTCTTGATGGAGTGACTCCATAATACCAAGGGCGTCACTATAAGATAACAAACCAAGGTAACGAATTTCCATTTATTGAATAGCCTCGCGAATACGTGCAGAAAGGAAATCCATGCACCAAACGACTAAGAAAATAAGGAAAGCTAGACTTCCTACTTGTGTCCAACGCGCAAGCATTTGTTCTTGGATAAGGATACTTCCGATACCTCCTCCACCAACAAGTCCAATCACTGTCGCCATACGCACGTTGATATCCCAACGATAAATTGTAAAGGCTAAGAAAGGCAAAATAACTTGCGGTACCACAGCATACCAAACAATTGCTACGCGCGTAGCGCCTGTTGCTTGGAGGGCCTCAATGGGGCCTTCTTCAACGCCTTCAACGGCCTCAGAGTACTGTTTCACAAGACTTGAAACACTGTGGATCATGAGAGCAAGGGATCCAGCAAATGGGCCAATGCCAATCCAAACAGAAAAGAGAATCGCCCAAATAAGTGGTTCGATGGAACGGGTGATATTCATATATGAACGAATAAGGACATAAACAAAACGCATCATGCGGCTGTGACGTGTTAAGTTACGTGAAGCAAAAAAGGATAGGACAAATGCAACTGGAACACTAAAAAATGTTGCTATAAATGCAAGATAGATAGACTCTGCTAGTTTACTGAGAGCTTTACTAAAGTAACTTAAATCGTTTGGTTGACATGACACTGAAAATAAATCGACTTGATTTACAAAGAAAATATTATGTAACTTTACAAATAAATTAAGAAACCATTGCATTGAATCGTATATAGAAAACGAACCAATATTTTCCCCTACTCCAGGTATTCCACAAGCTAATTGCAAACTCAAACGACCTGCACCAAGCAACCCATCAATTTGGAAAATTTTCGCTATACTTACATTGGTTAAAACCCAGCCCGTAATCACTGTAACAATAACGAGGATAAGTGCTTCGATCCTAGCCCATTTCCAATGTTTGGTTAATTTTAAGGAGTCTTCTGGATTGTTTACTTGCAGCTTAGATATGCTTGCTATCCATGAGCCAAAGCCTTTGCATTTCATAGAAATTGTGAAGCCAATGACTGCTCCAAGAGCCATGATATTAAAGAACCAAGACCAAGGAAAATCAAAGTAACGACTATCATATTCAAGAAATTCAATAATTTTCAGTGCTGTTCCGTTAGGAGGATCATTATATGCTAAATATTCAACTCCGGGTAAAATAATAGAACAAATTAAAACTTTCGAAAGGAATATTAAAAAATATCCCCACACAAACATTTCAATAACAACACCAGCAATTTGTCTTTTACGACGTTCAGATTCAATAACAGGAATATAGGAAGGAAATCGCATTAGTGTATCTCCACTTCACGAGCGTCAGCGCCATAGATATCTTTAAACCATTTTTCAGTGATGTCGGTCGGTTTACCCTCAAAAACCAACTCACCATTTTTCAATGCAATAACATGTGTGGAGTAATCTCGAACTAAACTTAAAAAGTGCAAATTGCACACGACTGTGATATTATGCTTTTGATTTAAGTCACGGAGATAATTCATTACGGAATAACTTGTGGAAGGATCGAGAGATGCGACTGGTTCATCTGCTAATAGAAGATCTGGATGTTGCATAAGCGTTCTTGCAATTGCCACACGCTGCTTTTGTCCGCCGGATAAGCCATCTGCACGAATCAGAGCTTTGTCTTCAATGCCAACAATACGAAGTGCTTGATAAGCTTCTTCAATCCATTTTTCAGGCCATTTTTGAAAAATTCCACCTAAGAATTTATTTTCGAGTTGTCCCAAACGCCCAGTTAAAACATTATTTAAAACATTTCTACGATTCACTAAATTGAAATGTTGAAAAACCATGCCAATTTTTGTCCGAGCTTCTCTCAATTGATGCTCTTTAACATGAGTTATATCACGACCCTCAAAAATAACGGATCCAGATGTGGGCTCATGAATTCTGTTAATACAACGTAACAAAGTTGATTTTCCAGAACCGGATAGCCCTATCACAGCCAGAAATGCCCCCTTGGGAACGTTAAAGCTCACTCCCTTTAAAGCTTTTGTCCCATTAGGATAAGTTTTAACAAGGTCTTTCACTTGCAAAATAAACTCGTAATCTCGTGCTGGCTGAAATGTCACGCAAAAACTCCTCAGTTTTCTAATCAATCTAAGCTAAAAAATGTCTAAGCTTGTATTAGGACTCGGTACAGACTCCCCAAATTCCAAGTTATAGCCGTCGCCTATTCCTAGTTGTACTCTGTAATACATGTCAAGGTATCCTAGAACTTTTGCAACGTATTTTTTTGTCTCTTGATATGGAATATTTTCATAAAACTCATCTACAGTTAACCTATTATTTTGATTTATCCAACGATTTACAGCCTCTGGGCCACTGTTATAAGCCGCAGTCGCTAATAAATAATTTCCTTTATAAATGGTTAGCAACATTTTTAAATACCAAGCCGCAAATGCAATGGACTGGGATGGACTCTTTAACAAGCTGATATTAAAGTTATCTTTCCCAATATTATCCGCGATATTTATGCCGGTATAAGGCATGATTTGCATCAATCCTATTGCACCAACTGGACTTTCCGCACGTGGAATATAATGCGATTCGGCCCGCATGATAGATAGGATCCAAAAGGGATCTAAATCAAGTAGTTTTGCAGCTGAAATAACATCTGGCCAATAAGCTAACGGATAATTGAGCTTCCAAAAGTTTGTTTTTTCTGTCCACACTTCCTTATAACTATAATCATCAATAGGGTTTGCAAAGGAATTGCGGGCAAGATCTCCTGCATTTTTATAGTCATACGAAGAATATGCCAAATTTGCCAAAATAATAGCTTCATTCCTTTTTAGCTTCTTATTCTTAAAATCATCAATATATAATGAAGCAATATTAGCTAGATCATAATGTGCCAATCGACGGATATTTTCGAACTTCTTATTTCTAAGTTTTCCTTTGATAAAGGGATTTAGTTTGTTTGTATAATAGTCTTTATAGCCATTAAGTCTCTCAAGATTTTTTTGCATATCAGGCAATTTAAATTTATTGAGTCTCCAACGTGAAAAAATAGGATAAGGGTATTCATCTGTTTTTTCACTGATGGCTTTGAGTTCATTTTTATACTCTAAATTATAATAGTTATTCTTATCTAGCAATGATAACCAATACTGAAATTTTGCAACTGGACTGTTCCTTTTATTTATTTCTTTTTCAATATAATTCTTTGCAGTTTTTTCAGCTTCTCTTTTCTGAGAAGACAAATAATATTGCCAAAATAATGACCAATTTTGTTCATCATTTGTTGGGAATACATTATTTTGAGAGAGGTATTGCGCCGATTCCGAGTGCCTTTTGGCAAAATGCAGTGAAGTACCGTATTTAATTCGTGCAACTTCAGCAAATTTAGAATTTGGATATTCGCTAAAGAGTTCTTTGTAATTTTGAGCAGCTTTTACTGGAAGTTCAAGAGAATTAAGCACCCGCCCTCTTAAATCAAGAATTTTATCTCTGCTAAAATTAGCATTATACGATTTTGCACCAATTAAATAATCCAACATTTGATTGGCCAAATAGTATTCTCTAGCAATGACAAGCATATTTGCAATTTCAAGAAGTTTTTCTTTTTCAGGCATTGGCAAAGTATCTATTTCTTGTTGAGGATGTACTCGGTCAGGATTTACTCCTATCAATGATAAAATATAATTTCTTGAATCAGGTTGCTTACCAATTCTTTTAAAAATTTCACGCGATAGATATTGCATACTTTCATCGCGAAAATACAAGCTGCCTAGACTTCCTCCAGAACATTCAATGGTTGAAAGAATAACCATAGCATCTCTGCCCGATTTTTCTAAAGGATAAAATAAGAGAGGTTTTTTTAAGTAAGATAAGGAAAGATTCGGATCATTAAAGCTAAGTGCTGCATTGGCTAAACCAACTAAAATTTCATTTAGCTTTTCCCAATTCGTATTTTTATCGATCGCCTTTTTAAATTTATTATAATATTGGATTGATTCTGATTTTAAATTTGCATTGAGCAAAGCATCTATATATAGAGGAGCAATCATCGGAAACAAAATCGATTCAGATTTGTGAGCAATTGCTTTTAAAACAAGAACTCCACCTGCATAATCTTTTTTGTTTATTAAATATTTTGCAAAAAGAATTTTGTATATTTCTTTTTCATCAGAATTTAAATATTTAAAATTCTTTTTTATATTTAAAATTGCAAATTCAGCATATATTTTTTGATCCCCTTCACTTGATAAATTAAGCATTCCTAAAAGAGTATATATTCTTTCTTCATTTTTCTTAAGTTTTAAAAATGATTGTTTTAATCCTTCTAAATACTCTTTCTCTCTTCTATCTTTTGATGAAAGAAAATCTTGATAAAAATTAATATACTTTTTGCCCATAATTTCTGAATTTAGGTTTTCTCTCGCATAAGAAAACTGTATATTCGTCATGCAGCTTAAAAGTGTTGCAACACAAAGGACTCGTATGATTAAAAAACTAAAATGGCTTTTACATCCCATATCTATTCTCATTCTTGCCCAAATTTGTTGGGGACTATTAATGTTTGTCTGGATCAGATGGTACATTCTTAGAAGCCAAGAAATAAATAGCCTTATCGAAAAAATTTCTCTACCAACAACGAGCTCAGGACAATGGGTCATCCTAGCCCAAGGCTGTATTCTCATGGGGTTTATCCTCATAGCACTCTATATGATCTTTGTGAGTCAACGTAGACTCTCTCGTATTACTAAAATGCAAGATACAATATTAAGCAGTGTGACACATGAATTGAAAACTCCATTGGCAAGTATACGCCTTTATGCAGAAACAATGTTACTTCGCTCAGTGAGCGAGGATGAAAAGAAAAAATTTTTACGCCGTACTCTCAGTGAAACGGAAAGATTGCAAAGACTCATTGATACTGTGCTTATATCAGCACGTCTAGAATCAGACAAATCATCACTTGCACATATAAGAGTCAATTTAAGTGAACTGTTTGCTAATAGTTGTAATCAAGTTAAAGATCGGTTTTCTGAAAGCAGATCTTTTGACTTTCAATTAAATTCGCCTAATGATGAAAAAGAATTTTTTGTTTGGGGAAATCCCTATCATCTTTCAATGCTATTCGATAATTTGCTTGACAATGCTGTCAAATATACTGAAAAAGGTGGATCAATTGTCGCCGGAATCTTACAAAAAAAAGAAGTTGTTCAAGTTTTTATCAAAGACAATGGACAAGGAATTGAAAAAAATAATTTAAAAAAAGTATTTAAAAAATTCTACCGCGTCGAGCGAAATTCAAAACTCAAAGTTCAAGGCTCTGGACTTGGCCTTTCCGTTTGCCACTCAATTGTTAAAGAACATCATGGAAAATTATATGCCATGAGTGAAGGACTTAATAAAGGAACAACGTTTTATGTCGAACTCCAAAGACTTTCTCCTAATAGTAGAAGATGAAGAAGCAATTGGTGAAGGTTTACAGTTTAATTTTGAAGCAGAAGGTTTTGAAGTTGCTTTAGTCCCCGACGGAAAAGAAGCGATTTATTTTATTAAAGAACATTATGATAAAATATCAACTATTATTCTTGATATCATGTTACCTCAAGTTGATGGTTATGAAATTTTAAAAAAAACACGGATACTCGCCGAAAGGATTCCAATCTTAGTTTTAAGTGCAAAAAGTCTTGAAAATGATCGCGTTAAAGCATTTGAATTGGGAGCTGACGATTACGTAACAAAACCATTTAGTCTTTCAGAAATCATATTAAGAGTTAAACGACTTGTGCAAAGAAGAAAGTGGTATAAACCCAATGGAAAAGAATCTATCCAAAAATTTGGCCAGTCGTTATTTGATTCAGAAAGATTGACAATCACATCAGCTGAAGGAATTACATATAGGATTTCCCCTACTGAAGGACTTTTGATCCAAGTTTTCATTGAAAATGAAAATAAAATTCTCACTCGCACAGATTTATTGCAAAAGGTTTGGCAATACGAAGCTACAATTGAGACACGAACTGTAGATGTATTTGTTGGAAAACTTCGAAAATATATTGAAAAAAATGCAGCGAAACCTGCTCATATCATTTCTGTACGAGGTGTCGGCTACTCTTACGTTACTAAGAACAATGAGAAAAATTAAATCCATTCATCGGTCACTCTTGTCACTAAATCAAATTCATGTCATGATCATAGACTGTTGTTACTTTCAAAATTAATGAATAATTTAAGTACAGCGAATTGCCTAAACTCTTTTGTTCTCTCGCCCATTGAGGCTGTGTTGTGTGGTTGTCCACTGTGAGACAAAAAATTATGGAGTGGGTCTTAATATGACTGATCATTTAAATAAAACACCGCAAAGGTGTTGTCGTTCTTTTCGCAAATCCCTTGCCGATGGAGATTGCATTCTCCTTGGGGGATCCACCGGTTCTCTACTTTATGAAAAAGGCATCTTTATCAATCGTTCTTTTGATGAAGTGAATTTATCTCAACCCGATTTAGTGAGCAAAATTCACAGTGATTTTATTTCTGCTGGTGCACAAATAATTGGTACAAATACTTGGGGCGCAAATTCATTTAAATTAAAAGCATTTGGTTTAGAAAATAAATTCCTTGAAATCAATTTCGCTGGAGCCGCTTTGGCGCGCAAAGCTGCACACAATCAAACGTGGGTCGCTGGTACTTTAGGCCCCTTGGGTGTGCGTATAGAACCTTGGGGCCCCACTTCACTCGATGAAGCACGCGATGTTTTTAAAGCACAAGCAGAAGCACTTATCAAAGGGGGAGTTGATCTTTTTATAATGGAAAGTTTTGCTGACCTTTATGAAATTCAACAAGCTATTCGTGCCGTTCGAGAATTGGGAGATCTTCCCATCATTGCCATGATGAGTGTGAATGAAGAAGGACAAAGTTTATATGGAACGGAACCGGAATGGTACATCCGAAAACTCGATGAATGGGGCGCAGATGTCGTAGGTGCAGATGGCGGAAATGGACCTACACCCATGCTTGAGCTGCTTAAGAAATTTAAAACATCCACAAAAAAACCAATTATTCTTTGCCCCAATGCTGGTCAACCACGAATGGTCGATGGCCGGCTTATCTATATGGCAAGTCCAGAATATATGGGGGAGTTTGCTAGACAGGCTTTTCTTAAAGGTGCACGTTTATTAGGTGGGAGTAGCGGAACTTCTCCTGCTCATATAAAAATCATGGCTGGCGCATTGCGGCAAGCAAAAGCATTTGATCAAGTTGAAATAAAACATCACGAAATTATTGATCACACTCTTGTGCACCCAACGACAGTGCCCCGTGTGCAACAAAGTAACTGGGCTAAAAAAATAGCGGATGGCGAGTTTGTCGTCTGTATGGAACTTTTACCACCTAAAGGACTTGAAACAGAAAAAATTATTGAACGATCTGAAATATGCAAAAAGCACGGTATCGATGCCATAAATATTCCCGATGGACCACGTGCATCGGCTCGCATGAGTTCTTTAGCCACAGCTTGTATTATTGAACGAGAAGTCGGCATAGAAAGCATATTGCATTATGCCTGTCGTGATAGAAATTTATTAGGTATTCAAAGTGATTTACTAGGAGCTTCCGGTCTTGGAATAAAAAATATACTCTGTATCACTGGGGATCCACCTAAAATGGGACCTTATCCCAACGCAACAGCCGTTTTTGATATTGATGCCATAGGACTCGTTAATATGGTAACAAGATTAAACTCTGGGTATGACTTGGGTGGCTCGAGTATCGGTCGACACACCAGTATGAGTGTTGGTGTGGGTGCAAATCCAGTGGCAATTGATCTCGAAAAAGAAAAATCTCGTTTCCGCTATAAAGTAGAAGCGGGAGCGGAATGGGCCATTACCCAACCCGTCTTCGATTCTGAATCACTCTTTCGTTTTTTAGAATTTTCTTCGCAATTCAAAATTCCAATTATCGCCGGAATTTGGCCTTTAAAAAGCATTCGCAATGCTGAATTTATGGCCAATGAAGTTCCTGGAGTTTTTATTCCAAATAAAGTTTTAGAACGCATGCGTAAATGTAAAACTGCAGAAGAACAGACTCAAGAAGGAATCCTTATTGCTCGAGAACTTATTGAAGAAATCAAATCATCAGTACAAGGGTTACAAATCAGTGCTCCACTTGGTATGGTTGATTTTGCATTAAAACTTCTATAAAAATTTAAATATATTTTTTGTTACATTATTAGGAACAAAATATGTCAAAACCAATAGTCCACTTTGTTTTAGAAGATATGGACGTCGAAGTTCCTATAGGAACACCATTTCAAGAAGTCGTAGATGCATGTCAAGCAGATGTTACCTTTGGTTGTAGAAATGGAACTTGTGGAACTTGTCGTATCAGAATTGAAGAAGGCCTAAATAATCTTTCAGAAATGCAGCGAGAAGAAAAAGATTTCTTAATATCAATCGATGCTGAAAAAAATGAAAGACTTGGTTGCCAAGTCTGCATCAAAGGGAATTGTAAAATAAGTTATATAGGTCTATAAAAATGAAAAAGATAATTAAAGAATTGATGCAAGAAAAAATTCTCGTGCTTGATGGGGCAATGGGCACCCAAATATTTGCGAACAATCCTACAATAGATGATTATGGCGGAATTGATTTTGATGGTTGCGTAGAATTACTGAATGAAAGACGAAAAGAATGGATTCAAACCATTCATAATAATTATTTTAATGCGGGATCCGATGCAGTCGAAACAAATACTTTTGGTTGCAATGAAGTCGTTCTTGCAGAATTTGGTATTGCCCATAGAACGTGTGAATTAAATATCATTGCCGCAAAACTCGCACGGGAAGTTGCAGATAGCTACAAAACTCCAAAATATGTTATTGGCAGCGTAGGTCCCGGCACAAAATTAATTTCACTTTTACAAATAGACTATGCAACCCTTTATAAAAGTTATTTTGAACAAATGAAAGGGTTATTAATCGGTGGGGTTGATGTAATATTAATTGAAACCTCACAAGATATTAACCAAGTAAAAATCGCTGTGCGTGCTGCAAAAAATGCAATGCGTGAGTTAAAAGTTAAAGTACCAATTTGGACACAAGTCACAATTGAATCTTCTGGCACAATGCTTGTAGGGAGCGACATTCAATCTGCATTAACGGCTATAGAGTGTTTAGATATTGATCTAATTGGAATGAATTGTGCAACGGGCCCAGACGAAATGCGTTCCCATATTGCCTATTTATCGCAAGCCGCACCTTTTGCACTCAGTGTCCTGCCTAATGCAGGTCTGCCACAAAATATTGGTGGAAAAACAGTATATCCCTTAGGCCCTATCGATTTTTCTAAAAAAGTAACAGATATGGCAAAGGATTTTTCCTTAAATGTCGTTGGTGGCTGTTGTGGTACAACTCCAGAACATATTAAGGAGCTAGTTACTTTAGCCAATCGATTGCCTGTAGGAATTCGTAATATAAATCCTGAAAGATGCGTGAGCAGTTTATACTCTTCTGTTTCGTTAAATTTAGAACCAAAACCACTTTATGTTGGTGAACGTACCAATGCCAATGGTTCAAAAAAATTCCGTGATTTACTTGCAGAAAATGATTATGATGGACTTGTGCAAATAGCCAAAGGACAACTTAAAGAAGGCGCACATATTCTTGATGTCTGTGTCGCATATGTATCTCGTAACGAAACAGAAGATATGGAGAAATTTCTTAAAAAACTTGTTACACAAGTGAATATTCCATTGATGATCGATTCAACCGAAGTCGGCGTGATAGAAAAAGCCTTACAAATTGCCCCTGGGAAATGTATCGTAAACTCTATTAATTTTGAAGATGGCGAAGAAAAAGCAAGAAAGATATTATCCTATTGTAAAGAATATGGTGCCGCTGTTGTTGCCTTAACGATTGATGAAGAAGGCATGGCAAAAACGGTTGAAAAAAAATTATCTATTGCAGAAAGAATATATAATCTTGTTGTTAGTGAATTTAAAATAAACCCTGGTGATCTTATTTTCGATCCATTGACCTTTACTTTAGGCAGCGGTGACGAAGAATTTAGAAAATCAGCTATTGCAACGTTAGATGGTATAAAAAAAATAAAAGAAAAATTTCCTGGTGTGAGAACAATTCTAGGATTATCCAATGTGAGTTTTGGTCTCAATCCCTTCACACGGCAAATGCTCAATTCCATGATGCTTTACTATGCGGTAAAAAATGGTCTTGATTTAGCAATATTAAATGCATCTAAAATAATTCCAGTTGCAAAAATAGAAGAAGAGGATAGAAAATTATTTACCGATCTTATTTATGACAATCGCAGAGAAGACTATGATCCTTTGAAAAAAATATTAGCCAAATTTTCAAATGTTAAAAAAGAAATTTCTGAAGCTATTTCCAAGCGTTCGACAATGTCTATTGAGGATAAATTGAAAATCGATATTATAGATGGAGAAAAGCAGTATATTTCTGAAGATTGTCAAGATGCTCTGCAAAAATATTCTCCATTGCAAATAATAAATACGATTTTACTTGATGGTATGAAAGTGGTAGGCGAACGTTTTGGTGCAGGAGAAATGCAATTGCCTTTCGTCCTTGAAAGTGCTGAAGCTATGAAAACAGCAGTGAAATTTCTTGAACCTTTTATGGAAAAAAAATCAAGTTATAGCAAAGGAAAAATAATTCTTGCCACAGTAAAAGGGGATGTTCATGATATTGGCAAAAATTTAGTTGAAATCATTCTTTCCAATAATGGTTTTGAAGTTGTTAACTTAGGAATCAAACAACCCATAGAAAGCATAATTGAAAAATATCGCGGTTCCGATGCTGATGCTATTGGTATGAGTGGATTACTCGTAAAATCAACAGTTATCATGAAAGAAAACCTTGAATATATGAACGATAAAGGATTTAGCATCCCGGTTATTTTGGGGGGAGCAGCCCTCACCCGTGAATTTGTTGAAAATGATTGCCAAGCAACCTATAAAGGCGCTGTCTTCTATGCGTTTGATGCCTTTGAAGGTTTAAAAATAATGGAAGGACTGGCTGGTAAAAAAGGAAATCTCACAAAAGAAGAGATCAACACTATTCGCAAAAATTCCAAAGCAACACCAAAAGAAAATAAAGAAGAAAACGATTCAACGATTAAAATAATTCGAAAAGGTGAAGCAAAAATCTCTCTTGATGAATATTTACAGAGTTCTTGGGTACGTAAAAATGAAAAAATTCCTTCCCCACCTTTCTGGGGTACAAAAATAATAACAGAACCGCTTGAAAATATTTTTGAGTTTCTTGATGAATTTGCTCTTATTCGCAGCCGTTGGGGCTTTTCACAAGGTAACAAAAGCGACGCTGAATTCGATCAAATTTTAAATGAAAAAGCTTATCCTCTTTATAAAAAAATGAAACAGGAATTGATTGAAACTAAAAAAATTCAGCCTAAAGCAATTTATGGATATTATCCTGCGTGTTCTCGAAAAAATAAAGTTCTAGTTTATGCCTTAAATACAAATGCAAATATTCCACCGCAAAAAAGAGAAATAATTGCAGAATTTGAATTTCCCCGCCAAAGCTCAGGTCGCAGACTGTGCATATCCGATTTTTTACGTAATGAATCTTCTGGAGAAATAGATACGTTAGCTGTACAAATTGTAACTTTAGGAGAAGAACTCTCAAAGGAAACAAGCCTTCTTTATCAGCAAGAAAAATTTTCTGAGTATTATTATTTGCATGGTATTGGTACAGAACTCACGGAAGCTTATGCTGAACTCATTCACAAGCGTATCCGAACTGAACTTGGTATTGTTAATAAAGATGCTAAAATATTGCGGCAACTTTTTAGTCAAGGATATCAAGGTTCTCGCTATTCTTTTGGTTACCCTGCCTGTCCAGATATGGAAAGCAATATTCCATTATTAAAGTTATTAGATGCAGAGAGAATTGCTGTTCGAGTTTCTGAAGCATTTCAAATGGCTCCTGAGATGACCACAAGTGCTCTAGTGTGCTGGCACCCACAAGCCCGTTACTTTTCAACCTAAAAATTTATTTAAAATTCATTTTTCTTAATTCTTTTAATTCTTCTTCCTCTTTTAAATAATGCGAGTCGAGAATTTGCTGCCCAATAGACAAAAGAATAATTGCAAACATTGCAGCAAATGTAACCCAACCATACCATTGATTTATAGCAATCGAACAAATAGCAATGAGTAACGCCTCAACAATTATACTGCGTGTGACTGAGAATTTTAAGACAAATATATGAACGAAGCATTCAAATGAAATAGCTAAGCACAATAAAAAATTAACTAAACTTAGAAATGTATAGGCAATTGGACTGTCATTCGCAAAAAAGTAGAAGGTTGCAAAATGAATACAAACGACGCTGAAAATAAAAGCAACACAAGAAAAAAAACGGATGGGCATTAGTTTTCTCCTTATTGAATAAAAGAATATAAGTTTTACTTATTTAAATACTTCTCTATTCTCTTGCATACTGTTTAAATTGTCTAGAACTTTAAAAATGGAATATTAATGCAGCGAATTTTCATTGACACCCGAAAAAAAATCGGCTAGTAAGTCAATAAGTAAAAATTTTAGCGTTCCGGTCGCGTCAAATATTGTTCCTTGTTTATTGGAGAAATCAATATGGCTCAACATAAATCTTTTGCATATAGCTATCTACTAAGCGCAGCCCTACTTCCACTTGCCACTTTTTCTCAATCAGTTTTTGCTGCAGAAGTTCCTGCGGGAACAAAATTAGCGGCAAAACAAATTTTAAATGTGGGAGTTGGTGATGAAGTGCCATCACTGGATCCACAAAAAATGCAAGATGTTGTGAGCAGCCGTATTGCGGACGATATTTATGAAGGTTTGCTTTCCACCACAGAAGCAGGTGAACTCGCACCAGGCGTCGCTGACAAATGGGAAGTAAGCGCAGATGGATTAACTTACACCTTCCATCTCCGCAGCAATGCAAAATTTTCTGATGGCTCTCCAATCACCGCTGATGATGTTGTGTTTTCTTACCAACGTTTAACCGATCCTAAGACAGGTTCAACTTACGCTGATTTTATTAACATGGTGAAAAATTCTGACGCTATCAACGCTGGTAAATTAAAACCAACTGAACTCGGTATAAAGGCATTGGATAAAAAAACGGTGCAAATCTCGCTCATACGGATTACGCCATTTTTCCTTAAACTCACTGCTTATCATTCGTTATCTATTGTAAAAAAAGAAAATGTTCTTAAACACGGTGACCAATTCACTCTACCCGAAAACTTAGTTTCAAGTGGTTCATATAAACTCACCTATTGGAAAGTTGGGGACAAAATTACTGCTGAACGCAACCCGCACTACTGGAACAATGCTAAAACGGTAATCGAAAAAGTAAACTATTGGCCAATTGTAGACGTAAACACCGAATTGCAAATGTACCAAACAGGACAAATCGACTTCACCAAAGAGTTCCCAATTGACAAATTCCAATTGCTCAAGAAAACCGTAGGTAAG
Organism: Fluviispira vulneris; assembly: GCF_014281055.1. Classification (NCBI taxonomy): domain Bacteria; kingdom Pseudomonadati; phylum Bdellovibrionota; class Oligoflexia; order Silvanigrellales; family Silvanigrellaceae; genus Fluviispira; species Fluviispira vulneris. Next base: position 204,685 of record NZ_JACRSE010000006.1, read on the forward strand.
GAAGTGCAAGCTAACCCCTATTTAAGTATTTATTATTTTGATTTTAACACGCAAAAACCGCCTTTTAAAGACAATATTAAACTGCGTAAAGCTCTGTCGATGGCTATCGATAGAAAGCTCTTAACCGAAAAAATTTCTGGAAGAGGCGAACTCCCAAGTTATGACATTGTTCCATGGGGCACCAGTGATTATAAACAGAACAAACCCGAATGGGCAGATTGGCCAAGGGAAAAGCAAGTTGCCGAAGCGCAGCGATTGTATAAAGAAGCGGGCTATTCTAAGGAAAATCCACTTAAATTCGCCATTACATATAATACAGCTGCTAATCATAAAAGAATATACACTGCTTTAGCTTCTATTTGGGAAAAAACCTTAGGCGCTAAAGTAACTCTCGAAAATAAAGAATGGAAAGTTTTTATTCAAGACCGTATTCAAGGCAATTTCCAAGTGGCACGTGATGGCTGGATTGCTGACTACGATGATGCGAGTTCCTTTACTGACTTGTTTCAGTCCACTCACAAACAAAATAATTCAAAATATTCAAATAAAAAATACGACGCCCTTATTAAACAAGCAGCAGTTGAAATGGATCTGAAAAAAAGAGCAGAAATTTTGCGTCAGGCATCTGCCATAATGATGAATGATTATCCTGTAGTTCCATTGTTTACTTATGTGTCGAGCCATTTAGTCAAATCACATTTAGGTGGTTATTCAGGTAAAAACGCTCAAGATAGACAAAAATCGAAAGATTTTTATATTATCGAAAAGCAAACAACAGCAGAACGTTAGTCCTATAAGCTCGGTTTAATTTAAAAATCGAGCTATTAAACCCTGATCTTATTTATCTAAAGGCTGGTTAGTTATGGTTTCATATACTATAAAAAGATTTTTTGGTGCTTTACCGACTCTTCTTGTCGTAGTCACTCTTTCCTTTTTCCTTATGCGCCTTGCCCCCGGTGGACCTTTTTCAGGTGAAAGAGTTCTAACACCTGCGGTGCAAGCAAATCTCGATGCAAAATATCATTTAAACGATCCCATTTTTATTCAATATTTAGATTATATTTGGTCGTTGATGAAAGGTGACTTTGGCCCATCCTTTAAATATCCAGATTGGACTGTGAATCAGCTGATTGCTCAAGGTTTTCCTGTTTCTGTGTGGTTAGGTGGCTGGGCAATTTTGATAGCTGTTCTTATTGGAATTGCTATTGGTTCGCTAGCTGCTTTTAAACAAAATACATGGATCGATTACATGGCAACAGGAATGTCTATGACTGGAATTTCCATTCCTTCTTTTGTTACCGCACCAATGATGACACTTTTATTTGCTGTTATCTTGCATTGGCTGCCCGCAGGCGGTTGGAATGATGGCGCATTGACCAGTATGATATTGCCTGTGACAGCGCTTGCACTTCCACAAATCGCCATTATCAGCAGAATTATGCGTGGAAGTATGATTGAAGTATTAAAAAGCAATTATATTCGTACTGCAAAAGCTAAAGGGATTCCCAATCGTGTCATAATTTTTAGACATGCTATTCGCCCAGCAATTCTCCCCGTCGTTTCCTATTTAGGACCTGCTACCGCGGGCATTATCACAGGTTCAGTGGTGATTGAGCAAATTTTCAGTCTGCCAGGACTTGGAAGTTATATTACGAAAGGTGCATTAAATCGAGATTACACGTTGGTATTAGGTACCGTTATCCTATTTGCTGCAATCATTATTGCATTTAATTTTATTGTTGATGTACTTTACGCTGTTATAGATCCAAAAATTAAATATTAAGAAATAGGTGAATTATGTCAGTCATACCAACAACCGCAGGATTAAATAAAAAAGCTCTCACGATGCAAGCTCTCAATACAAATTTAGAAGTAAAAGGGCGTAGCCTCTGGAAAGATGCATTCAATCGACTAAGTAAAAATAAAGCGTCGGTTGTCAGTCTTATTATTTTATTTTTGATCGCATTAGCCGTTATTTTTGCACCTTATTTATCGCATTATCAAATGGCAGATACAGATTGGGATTCCATTGGGCTTCCCCCAAACTTTTCCACTCTGCATTTTTTTGGCACCGATGATCTCGGCCGCGATGTCTTTGCCCGTACCCTTTACGGTGGAAGAATGTCGCTTATGATCGGGATTATTTCAAGCGTAGTGAGTATTGTAATTGGGATTGCTTATGGCGCAACATCTGGATATATCGGTGGTAAAACCGATGATATTATGATGCGCATAGTAGATATTATATATTCTCTACCCTTTATGTTTTTCGTAATTCTTTTAATGACCTTTTTTGGTCGTAATATATTTTTAATATTTGTTGCAATTGGTGCTGTAAATTGGCTTGATATGGCACGTATAGTACGTGGACAAACATTAAGCTTAAAAAGTAAAGAATTTATAGAGGCAGCCCATGCAGGTGGAGTGAGTTCCCCCATCATAATTTTCCGTCATATTGTTCCAAATATTTTAGGCATCGTTATTGTCTATGTTACTTTAACCATTCCACAAGTCATTCTCACTGAATCTTTTCTCTCCTTTCTTGGCTTAGGCGTGCAAGAACCAGCGACAAGCTGGGGAGTTCTAATCAATGATGGAGCGCAAAACGTGACAGTCGCTTGGTGGCGATTGGTGTTTCCTGCTTCATTTTTAGTTGTTACTTTATTTTGTTTTAACTTTATTGGGGATGGATTACGCGATGCACTCGATCCAAAAGATCGCTAAGTATTTGGAGAAATAATGTTATGTCTTTGCTCAGTGTTCATAATTTAAGTATTGCGTTTTCAACCAATGATGGAGTTGTAAATGCTGTAAATGGAATAAGCCTGTCTTTAAATAAAGGAGAGGCGCTTGGTATTGTGGGAGAATCCGGCTCAGGAAAAAGTCAACTTGTTCTTGGTATAATGGGATTACTTGCACAAAATGGTAAGACTTTTGGCAGTGTAAAATTTCATGATAAGGAATTGATAGGTCTGAAGCAAAATGAATTAAATAAAATTCGTGGCGATAAAATATCAATGATCTTCCAAGATCCGATGACATCTCTCAATCCCTATTTGCGCATTTCAAAGCAGATGACAGAAGTGCTTATGCTGCATAAAAATTTAAGCTATGCAGACGCCAAAAAAGAATCTATCAATATGCTCGACATGGTGCGTATTCCTGAAGCAAAGAATAGAATTGATATGTACCCCCATGAGTTCTCTGGTGGCATGCGGCAGAGAGTCATGATTGCTATGAGTCTTTTATGCAAACCGGACCTTCTTATTGCTGATGAACCCACCACTGCACTTGACGTAACCGTACAAGCTCAAATTGTTAACTTATTACAGGATCTCAAAAAAGATCTCGACACAGCGATTATTTTAATCACCCATGATTTAGGTGTTGTTGCTGGTATTTGCAATAATGTCATGGTTATGTATGCAGGCCGTACCATGGAATACGGTTCTGTAGATAATATATTTTACAATCCTCAGCATCCTTATACACAAGGTTTACTACGTTCTATTCCTCGTTTGACTGACGAAACTTATACTGATTTACCAACGATTCCTGGCAATCCTCCCAGTTTACTTAATTTACCAATTGGCTGTCCTTTTCAAGAGCGCTGTGAATATGCAACAGATAAATGTTCCATAAAACCACCGCCTTTAGTTACTTTAAGTCATGATCGTAAAAAAGCATGCTATAGGGAGAATGCGCAATGAATCAACCCATATTGAGTGTTAAAAATTTAAAAGTTCATTTCCCTATTTCTAAAAAAGGAACTTTTTTTCAAAAAGTAAATTTAAAAGCTGTCGATGGTGTTACTTTAGAAGTGTATAAGGGAGAAACACTTGGGGTCGTTGGGGAGTCTGGTTGTGGTAAATCAACTCTGGCTAGAGCCATCATGCGTTTGTTACCTTCAACTGAAGGTACTATAACTCTATTAGGCAAAAATTTATTAGCGCTGAATAAAACACAATTACGCAATGCACGTAAAGACATACAAATGATCTTTCAAGATCCTCTTGCATCACTTAACCCACGTATGACAGCTGGACAAATAATTGCAGAACCGCTTAGAACTTTTTTTCCTCAGTTAACAAACAATGAGGTCAAAGAAAAAGTTGCCAATATGATGAGTCTCGTAGGACTTATACCTGAACATATTAACAAATATCCACATGAATTTTCCGGAGGTCAGTGCCAACGAATTGGTATTGCCAGAGCGCTTATTTTGGAACCCAAAATCATTGTCTGTGATGAACCCGTGAGTGCTCTCGATGTTTCTATTCAAGCGCAAATTGTTAACTTACTTAAAAAACTTCAACGCGAACTTGGTCTCACTCTTATATTTATTGCCCATGATTTAAGTGTAGTTAAACATATTAGTGATCGTATTTTAGTAATGTATTTAGGCCGTCCTGTCGAAATTGGCACGCGTGAACAGATTTATAAAAATCCAAAACACCCTTACACGATTGCCCTTTTATCAGCTGTCCCTATACCAGATCCTGAGCTCGAAAGAAAAAAGGTTGTGCAGATCCTTCAGGGAGATCTCCCTTCTCCGATCAACCCTCCGAGTGGATGCCGCTTCCGGACACGCTGTCCTTTGGCTGAAAAAAAATGTTCTGAAATAGAGCCAGAACTCAAATCATCCATTAGTGGCGCACAAGTCAGTTGTTTAAAGGTAAATTAACTCACGTATATTTTCTATATCATAAAGCTAAAATTTAACTGAATCCGATAAAATAAATTTGAATTTCTAATAATCAAATTTATTTATATAAAAAATTCAATAAAATTAAAAAATATTTTTAGATTTTCTCAAATAATATAAAATATATTTTAATTTTTTATTATATAAAATACATTTATAAAAATCAAAAAATAGGCAAATTCTCTTTATATTTAAAAACAAAAAAAAATGCCGATAAAAAAACTCACTTGTTTCTAAATTGATCATATAGGGGGAGGTTATGAAAATTAAAAAGAAAATTTTAATAGTATCTGCACTTTTACTCACGTTTGGATACATAACACAAGTCATTGCTGCAGGTGGCGGCCACGGTGGCGGCGGCGGCGGCGGCGGTGGTGGCGGCCACGGCGGCGGTGGCGGTGGTAGCGGCGGCGGTGGTGGCGGCCACGGCGGCGGTGGCGGTGGTAGCGGCGGCGGTGGTGGCGGCCACGGCGGCGGTGGCGGTGGCGGCAGTGGTAGCGGTGGACAAGGCGGTGGACAAGGCGGTGGACAAGGCAGTGGACAAGGCAGCGAAGGTGGTGGACAAAGTAGCGGACAAAGCGGTGGGCAAAGTAGCGATAGCAGTGGAAACTCAAGAAGCGGGCAAAGCAATGATAGCGGAAGTACTAAAACTGGGAATGGATCACAAGGAAACAGGTAGTTCAAAGATATTAATTTCCGTTAAATAGATTATTTATTTGACGGAATTATTTTTCAATATATCTTATAAATTCAGTTTAGATTATAAAAAGAATGTACATTGAATCTAAAATAGAGCTGAAAACCATTCCAATTCGTAAGTTTAGAATATAAAATCTTAAAAAAAATGACTAAAAATATATAAATTACTAAAATTACAAAATTAATTTTTATTTTGAAGTGATTTTTTAAAATACTTATATATTGAAAATTTATTTTTAATACTTTAACAAATTCTTGCACGAATATGTGCTTAATCGAATATTTAAGAGGAGTTCAGCGTGAAAAAAGAAAATCGTAGTCGTATGGTTTATTTACTTCCATTTTTTTGCCTTTCAAATATGACTTATGCTCAGCAATTAAACCAATACTATTTAACTTCCACTGAAAGCATTCAAGAAAACAAGATTTCACTAAAAAAATATGACAGTAATATTTATCTTGTTAAAGATGCTGATGGACTTTTTAAAGCAAAATCTGCTTTAACTATCAACGGACTTTCTACCACAGGAGGTGTTACAGGTGAGTTGAGTGAATTGCAAAATTTTGAAATCCAAATTGACTCTTCACAAATTGCAAACATTGAAGATTATAATACAAACTTTAAAATAAATAGCTCAAATGATTCCCATGAAATGTGCAAGAAAATTAACTTTAAATTCCAAAGTAATAGCATAGTTTCGGAAATCAATAATTTGAACTTAACCACAGCAACGAGCTGTCAATATAATATCGTTGACATAGATGATAAAAAAATCTCGGAATTTACAGTTCTTTTAAACTATACTTTTAGAGATTGGTGTTCTTATTTTGACAGCTCAAATGAAGCTTTCAAAACAGCACGCGCTATTTCACAAACTTGTGACTTGCAAAAAGTTACAAAGAGCAGCTTAAATTTATATGGCTTAAAAATATCTGATTTAAGTCCTATCACTGGCTTTGTAAATTTACGCACTCTCAATTTAGACAATAATAATATATCTTATTTACCACATGGAATATTTGATAAATTGAGCAACTTAAACTGGCTTATACTTGGAAATAATTATCTTAGAACTATTCCAAAGGATGCATTTCGCAATCTGAGTAATCTCGAAACGATTTGGCTTATGGAAAACAGAATTTCAAATTTACCTCTAGGTACATTTGATCACAGTCCAAATTTGAGTTGGATTTCTCTATACAATAACGAACTCAGTTATTTAGATCCTGAATTATTTAAAAACGTAACTAATCTTCAATCGATAGAATTATCAAATAACAATTTTACTTTTTTCCCATTAAATTTAAGTCATTTTAAAGAACTTATCAGCTTTGAAATAAATGACAATTTTATTCGAGAAATCCCTGAAAATGCATTCGATGAGAATACCAAACTTGTTAATTTAGGATTCTCTGGCAATAATATAAAAGTTTTACCATCAGGAATTTTTTCAAAATTACCAAATTTAGTTTTTCTCAATGTAAGTGGCAATAATTTAAACTTCTTATCCAAAGGTCTATTTGATCAGCTCATTTCCTTAGAAAGTTTAAATATATCCCAAAATCCTTTACAATGTCTGCCAAAAGATATTTTTAAATATAATACAAAAATAGAAAATAGATCAGAACAAAGTACAATCAATTATTGCGTTGAGGAATGAAACAAAAATATTTTTTACATTGCAGAAAAATGGCGCAAAAATAATTTTCATTGAAAAAACAAAACATTTGCTATTGCGTAGATAAATAATTCTGTTAGACTGATCCATAACAGCGCTCATTTGAAAAACAGCTTGCAAGCGCTTAAAAAATTTAGCTAAAGCGGGGTTGTATTTATGTCATATTTGCTTTCCTATTCATCATTCCTTAAAGACATGTTTAATCTTTATTTATACACTCTCCGACATAGTCTCTTATAATAAAATTCAATAAAGATTATTAAATAAATTAAATAAAATTTTATATACGAAGGATTTGTCATGAGTGATATTTGTACGCATATTTTAGGATACCCAAGAATTGGCGGTCAACGTGAATTAAAAAAAGCGGTCGAATCTTATTGGAAACGTGAATTAACTGCACTGCAATTAGAAGAGATTGAAAAAAAAATAAAAGAAAATAATTGGAAAATTCAGAGTGAAGCAGGCTTGAGTTATGTAACTGTAGGTGATTTTGCCAACTATGACCACGTCCTTGATACCAGTATATTATTGGGTAATATTCCAGAACGTTTCATCGATAAAAATGTTGATATAAACTTAAATACAGTTTTTTGCATGGCACGTGGGCAAGCTCCACTTTATAAGAGCACCAGAGCTTGCGAAATGACAAAGTGGTTTAATACTAACTATCACTATATAGTGCCTGAGTTTATTAAAGGCCAAGAATTTAAAATTTCTTTAAATTCACTGTTTGATCAGATTGATCACGCAAATTCACTTGGCTACAAAATAAAGCCAGTTTTAATTGGCCCACTTACATATTTATGGCTTGGTAAAGCAATTGATAAGGATTTTAATAAACTTGATCTTTTAGGCAACTTAACCCAAGCTTACAATGAAATTTTTCAACAACTATCTCTTAAAAATATCGAATGGCTTCAGTTAGATGAACCTATTTTATCTTTAGAAATTTCGGCTGAATGGAAAAATGCCTTTTCAACTTCATATAAAAAATTAGACTTTAAAAATTTCAAAATTCTGTTGACGACCTATTTCTCATCAGTTGAAGAAAATCTCGATCTAATAAACAAATTACCTATTCATGGTCTCCACGTGGATCTTTGCTCAGCACCACAACAATTGAAAGCTATTTTAAAAAATTTTTCCAATGATAAAATTCTTTCACTTGGAATTATAAATGGAAGAAATATTTGGAAAGCAGATATTCTAAAAATCACAAATGAGCTGCAAGAAGCTAAGAAAATTTTTGGGCAAAAATTATGGCTTGCAAGCAGTTGTTCCCTTTTGCACAGCCCTGTTGATCTTGAACAAGAAAATAAGCTTGATAGCGAAATTAAAAATTGGCTTGCATTTGCAAAACAAAAAGTTGGCGAAATAAAACTCTGCGCAGATATCTTAAGTAACAACTTATCAGATAAAGGTAAAATAAAACTTAACGAGATAAATGAAGCATTAAAAGGCAGAAGTGTTTCAAAAAGAGTGCACAATGAAGAAGTTAAAAAAAGAATATCACAAATTTCGTTAAGTGATTCTGAAAGAAAAAGCAAATATAGTGAACGTGCTCTAAAGCAACGAGAGATTCTTAAATTACCACTATTCCCGACAACGACAATTGGCTCCTTTCCTCAAACACAAGATATTCGTTCTATTAGGCAGAAACTTAAAAACGGTAAAATAGATCTTGAAACCTATACCCAAGAAATCCGTATTCATATTTTAGAAACAATAACGAAACAAGAAACCCTAAATATAGATGTTCTCGTGCATGGGGAAGCCGAGCGCAATGATATGGTCGAATATTTTGGGGAACTTTTAGAAGGATTCGTATTTACTTCACACGGCTGGGTGCAAAGTTATGGATCCCGCTGTGTAAAACCACCTATTATTTTTGGAGATGTTTCCCGCCCAAAACCAATGACAACAGAATGGGCAAAATACTCTCAATCATTAACAAAACGACCAGTTAAAGGAATGCTCACAGGTCCTGTTACCATTCTCTCATGGTCATTTGTACGTGACGATCAACCTGCGCAAGAAACAGCATTGCAAATTGCTTTCGCTTTGCGAGATGAAGTAAATGATTTAGAAAATGCTGGAATAAAAATTATCCAAATCGATGAGCCAGCCTTTCGTGAAGCCCTACCATTAAAAAAATCAGAATGGCAAGAGTATTTAAATTGGGCCGTCAATTGCTTCCGTGTGTCTTCTTCAGGAGTAAAAGATTCCACACAAATTCACACACATATGTGTTACTCAGAGTTCAATGATATTATTAAATCCATTGCTGACTTAGATGCCGATGTTATAACAATTGAATGCTCACGTTCAAATATGGAACTATTAGAAGCCTTTGAAAATTATTCATACCCTAATGAAATTGGACCAGGAGTTTATGATATACATTCTCCACGCATACCAGAGAAAAGTGATATAAAAAATCTCCTTGAAAATGCTTTAAAATATATTCCAGCTGATAGACTTTGGATAAATCCTGACTGTGGGTTAAAGACTCGAAATTGGCCTGAAGTGGAAATTGCTTTAAAGAATATGACAGAAGCTGCAAAAGATCTCAGAAAAAAATACGAAGCAATTTGACAAAAAACAAAAGCGAACCAATTAGATCGATTCGCTTTTGTTTCTAAGGATTAATTTTAAAAATTAATAACTATAGACACTCGAAGCCTTTTTTACAGGCAATGAGTATTTAATAAAGCCGCCTTCTTCAACGATTAAACGAGTAGGAATTCCCTTGCTCTCAACAATTGAAAATTTTGTTCCTCTTAAATTATAAACTTTTTTTGCTCCATCATGTGAACTGTAGACATATTCTAATGTTGTTGTTGTAGGAATAATTAAGTTCATTGTACAAATACCAGGGTCACCGACTTGATTGAAACGACAACGATTATCTATATAAAGATCGACAGAATCTTTTTTAATTTCAACTACTGGACGCCCATGAATTGAAGAAACAAATTCAGTTTGCCAGATACCTTCTGCTAAATTATTTGCAAAACTTGAACTAGAAATAGCAACCAGAGCCAATAAAATACTTTTCTTTAACATTAGTAATTCCTCTACCATAAAAAGTTAAATTTAGGATTAACAAATATTATAACCCAAAGTGAATCAATCATAAAAATAATAACTAATAAATATTAAATAAAGGATTGAATTCATGAATTGAAATAAATTGAAAATATTTTTTTGTCAAGATAAATATAAAATGTTTATCTTATTTTTATCAAACTAGTCTATAAAAATATTACATATAATTTTATATTATTTTTATTTTATTTATGACACACCATAAGTAATAGATGTTAATGTTTAATTTGTTAATTTAATTTTTTATTTTTTATATTATTTATTTATAAAATAATTTCTTGATTGACTGATTAATTGATGCTATTATTTTTTACGAAAAAACAAAGTCAAAAATTTCACTCCTTCTAGGGATAAGAACCATTTTGAATTAAAAATAAGGAAGGAAATTAAATAGACAGATAGATTTATTTTATTATATTTAGAAGATTTATAATCATAAGAAAATCGAGTTTTTGCATAATTGATTTTGAGTGGAATTATCCACTCAAAGATCGTTAAAGTCTTCTAAGTCTAAATCTTCATTTAGCTGTTCTGCATCGCTAACGTCATTCAACAACTCTATAAATAAAGATGCTTTTGCTCCAAGTTCATAATATAAATTTAGATCATTAATTCTTAAGTCTGAACTGTTTAAACACTTAATCATATCTAAAGCTTCTCTTTTCATAATTTCAAAATTTTCAACTTTCACTTTAGCTCCTTAAGATTTTTTAATAAATAAATAATTTAATATCAATATATAAATAATTTTTTATTTTACTAGACAATAATTATATCGTTAATAGATGTGCACTCCTTTACATTTTGAGCACAGCTATGTATCCTAAGGTTGCAGAGAAGGGTACACACAGTGTGCTCTTTTTTTTAATTAAACTTTTTTCAAAAGTTTCCCCATTAAGATTTTTCTCATTTATGAGAAATAAATTGCAGAAATATGATATTTATTTTGTACCAGATTGTTGATTTTATGTCAATTAAGGTTTTAAATTTATGAAAAAAAAAGTTTTTAGCGCTAAAAGCTCACCTATAAAAACTAAAATTGCAGAGGAAATAAATAAAACACGTAAAGAAAATAATTTAACCATTGCACAAATTGCCAAATATCTTGAAGTCTCGACTGCAAATGCAGGAAAATATGCTAATGCCGATGTCGAATCGCCACCTTACCGTGTCGTCTCGTGTCTTGCGCGTCTACAGGGAAGAAAAGTTTCTGATCTCGTAAAAGAAATTGAAGAAGAAGACACTTTTCGAAATCATGAAAAAATAGAAGACTATTTGGATGTCTTAAATTTTCTAAGTCACGGGCTCGATGAAGAATTTAAAATGCTGTTCGAAATGATCCGAAAGAAGTCCGCTTTGCATTCGGATATTAAAAAGAATTTAAGTTGTATATTGCGTATAGCCAAATTTTTGCTTTTACTTGACTATGAGAATCTTTTGAAAAAAGAGGATGAGTTTTTAATCTTTGTAAAGCTATTTTTAGAAGCTCGAAGAGATTTAGATCCATCCGACGAGCAATTGCTGCTGGATGGAAAATTAAATATTATTAAAGAACATTTTAAAATGCTTAAGTTAAGTGAAGAAGTAAAAAATCAATTTTCATAAATATAACTTTATGAAAAACTTTCTATCCTGATTATAATTGAATAATCAACAGAACATTTATCATCCTCGCTTTCAGCATAAGGTGCTGTCATAATTTCATTAATAGCTTTTCTTATTATTTCTTTACGTTCTTGAATATATTTTTTTGAGCGTTTTTGCACATAATCGAAACCTATAATTATATCATTTGGATCATCATCCTTTAAACATTTATAAGCAATCGATGTAGCTGCTTGAGCAGTGTATTTAGAATTTATAAATTTATTTTCTCCACAATGAACATGAAATGCTTTATGATCACATTTGAATTTTCCATTTTTAAAATATATAATTCTGTCCGTTATTAACGCAGGTATTATAATTGATTTAGCATATAGCAATTGCTCTTGATTTCCTACACATTTAAAAATATCGTCAACGTCATCGATAATTGATTGGATTATTGAATTTATTGTATATGAGTAATGTGAATTAAAAATTTTGTTTGAAATTGGAGCAGTTTTTTCTGTTATATAAAATATACCATCGTTTCTAGAATATTTATTTGATAATATCTCGAGCATATTATACCTCATATCAAAACTCAATTTTAACAATATTTATATAACTCTTATTTTAAAAAATATCAAATCTCTTAATTTATAAATTTAAAATTTTCCAATAGGTTACCATTTTATATTTCATAATTTAGCAGAAAAAAATAATAGATATGAAAATTTATTACTATTTATTTATAATATTTTTAAAAAAATAAAATAAAATTATTTAATAAATTTTATTTTATAAAAATATTAATAATAAATATATATATTTAACTGTTGATTATAATTTTCTAAATCTATATAATATTTTTATATAGATTTAGAAAACTCAAAGGAAAATCAATGGAATATCTAAAGAGTTTATTAACGAAAAAAAACTATTTTTTAATATTTATGCACTATTTTATATCACAAATCCCTTTTATAGGAATTGTGTCAACACTCGCTATTATATTGACGAAACGCAATTTAGACCCGTCGCAAATTGCAATTGTGATTTTTCTTTTCACCAGTTCCTATCGAGCTTTAAAGGTCATAATTGCACCCTACTTGGATCAATTGGCCGCAGAAAAAGGGATCGTCATTGGATGTCTGTTTGCAGCCTTTGGTTTTCTAAGCTTTGCAATTTCGGATAATTATTATTTGATCATCCTCTCTCTTCTGCTTACTGGGCTTGGCATCTCAATTAATAGTATTTCGAGCAAGGTTTTCACTATAGAAAGTTCCGAAAAAGCTGATAACAAAAGTGAAATATTTTCTATAATAATCACATCTGTCAATATTGCAGGTGCAATTGCCCAACCTTTTGCTTTAAATATGTTAGATAGAAATTATGAGAAAACAATTTTAGTATCTTATGCTATTTTTTACATTATCCCAATCATTATTTTTTGTTATCTCTTTAAGAAAAAAGATATTTCAGTTTCGAGTAAAAAAACGGCGCCTCTATCTACCGGGTTTCACACCTATCTCCATTTTTTGAAAAATAAATCATTTTTGCTTTTTGTTCTTATCAATATCCTTATTTGGTCTCTCTATGGCCAGTTATATAATGCTTTTTCATTACATATTGGAGTTAAGTTAAACAATAAAATGTTACTTGGAAATTATTATGTAGCTATGTCTGTATTGATAATTGCTTTTCAATTAATTATTACGAATCTAACTCACAAAATTGATAAAGGAGATCCTACAAAAAATCTATATCGTTCTGCTATTGCATTCGCAATTTCATTTATTTTAATCTACTTCAACAGTATAAATATTCTTTTTGTTATAGCTATTATAATCACTTTTAGTTTAGCTGAAATCCTATTTGGCCCATCACTTGAAGTCTTCGCAATTCAAGTTTGTGGTCATGAAAACAGAAATGTTTGGATTAGTTTAGTTACTATTAGCACAGCTTTGGGCGAGTCTCTGGGTGGTGGCTTGGGCATAAAAATTTATAGTTTATTTGGCAATTATAACACTTATTGGCTTTATGTAGCAATTTACTCTTTTCTAGTCGCTCTCTTTATTTTTTGTGTCCGCTATTTTATTGGCTCTGTGCCAAGCATTCAAACGAAAAATAATAATCCTTTGGAATTGGCTTTTGATAAGATCGGAAATAAAGAAAATTAACTTCACAGCTATGTTTTTTTAATTAATAAAAAACGAGTACTGAAAAACGTCTTTATCTCCCTCCCTATCAAAATTCAGACACATTCCCTCTTTTAATAAAAATACCATTATACTTAAGTTAAGGTAAATCAATGAAATGAAATTTTGCAAAGGTTCATATATGCTTTGTTCTTATAAAAATCTATTTGCGAAACTATGTATTTTGCTAATCTTAACTGTTATTTTATTAGGGCAAACCCGCGCGGTAAAGTCACTTGATATCGAAAATGGAGATCTCCCAATAGTACAAATTAACATGTTGTCATTTGATGATGTGAATGCTGTTCTCAGCTCAAAGACTCAGCTTTTTTTCCCACCAAAACTTGTATCTCCAAACGGAACTTTAAAAAATGAATATAACTTTATAGATTTATTAAACTTTGGCGAATCTATTTTAACAATAAAAGGCAACAAGCGTTATGCGGCATTTGACAATGGACTCTCAGCAAGTTACCAATTGGACGATATCGTCGATCACTTTTACTATCCCTTTGACAAATACAAAATTAATTTACTGTTTTTTTTAGACAGAGTGAATGCAAACGGCACCATTGAAAATATTCCGTTCAAATATAATTGCGATTTCTGCTCCATTCGCGGATATAATATAATAACTCATGATATATCAAAACCAAATCAAAATATTCTAACATTAGAAACTTATATTGAACGCCCTTTATCCACAAGAATAATTGCTATGATAAATATTATTTCGATGTGGGTTTTATCTTTAGTAGTCGTTTTTATGACAATTAGTATTGCTAAAAGTCAAATGAAACCTGAAATAGGTACGTTTGGTTTTATTGCAGGTCTTCTTTTTACACTTCCTCTTATTCGCAATATTTCACCTATGATTCCATATATGGGTGTTTTTATCGATTTTATCGGATTTTTTATCAATGAATTTATTATTGCATTCTGTATGGTATTTACAGCATATTACTGGATTGTGCGTAATAAATTGGAAACAACCTGAATCTTTTCCTATTCTCGTTTAACTATTAACTTGACAGGCACTAGTTCCAATGAGAAGTTGATGTTTTCATCAACTATGTCATGATTAATTTAAACTTTTTTATCAGCCATATAAACAATTTTTCCATTAAACATTGTCCAAAGAGATTTTGTATTTAATAAATCTTCAGATGATATTTCAAATATATCTTGATTTAGCAAGGTAAAGTCTGCAAATTTTCCAATCTCAATCGAACCAATCTTATCTTGCATCCGTATAGCATTGGCAGCATCAATTGTATATGCATAAAGCATATCTTCTAATTTTACTTTCTCTTCAGGAATAAGTTCTGCGCTTCCTGTTGATTTTCTTGTTATGGCACGTGTTATAGCTTCCCATGGATTTGCGCTCGAAACTGGCCAATCACTGCCGCCGACTACAAGAGCTTGAGAGCTTATTAAAGATTTAGTTGGATAAATATATCGATAAATTTGTGCATCGATATATGGTTTAAGGAGATCTACAGTAGATGGATTTGGTACCGCCCACAATAACTGCATTGAAGCTGCGACCCCGAGCTTCTTAAAGCGAGAAAAATCACTTGGATCTACAAATTGAAGGTGCGCAACAGTATGATATATCCCACTGTTGCCATTCGTTTTGCGAGCTGAAGCAACACCATCTAACGCAATTTTAACAGCCTTATCGCCAATGGCATGGATATGTACTAATAAATTACTCTTATCTGCTTCGGTCACAAATAATCCAAAAGTAGAAGGATTTATAATAGTTGGTACAATAGCTCCGCTATTACTATAAGGTTTAGATAAAGCTGCAGTTTGTGTTGGGTATTCTGGTACCCCATCTGCAAAAATTTTCACTCCCAGTATGGAAAAATTTTCGACATGCTTATATTTTTCACGTATTAATTCAATCGTTTTTAAATCAGCTAAGTCAGCTTTTGGACTTGCAACTAAGGCACCAACGTGGACGGTCAGTTTTTTAATTTCTGCAAGTTTTTCATATATAGGAATAGCTCCTAAATGTTTTAATGAAGGATTCATCGTAAACATAGGTTCAGTAGGATAAGCATTTGATATAGCGTCTACCCAAGCAGTAATTCCTTGCGAGTTGAAATAATTTATGGCAGCCTGTCCTGCTTTAAGCATCAATTGATTGTCAGGTAAAGAAACATTTTTTCTAACTGTATCAAATCCTTCTTCTGACACAAAACCGTTTGGATTATTTTGTGAATCTCTTCCATAAAATTTTTGTTCTCTCTCAGTTAACCCTGAAATAAATGCTTTAGAAATACCAGATTTCTCTAGCATTGCTTGATTAACCCATGCCGTGTGCCCATCATCACCTGCTAATACAATAGGTGTACCAATAAATTCATCTGCGTTAAATAGAGAATGTAAATCGTCAATATTAGACCAATAATTTGTAGATACACTATTAATATATATGACATCATCAATAAATGCACTTTTGTTTGCGATAGCTTCTGTTACTTTAGTTTTTAAATCTGGGATAGTTAATAACTCACCATGTAAAGAAAATCCAACTAATTCTGAAAATCCACCTTGAATCGGGTGAGCATGAGTATCTATCATGCCTGGAAGAAGGACTCTACCTTCTAAATTAATCTTTTTTTTGGCTACCCATTTTTTTGCTTGTGTATCCGTTCCTACAAAAATTATTTTTCCATCTTGAACCACAACGGCTTGTGCAAACGGCTTTTGTCTTTGTGCAGTAAATATTTTTCCATTGTAAATTAATAGATCAGCATTTTTAATTTTATTTGGGAAGGAGAGCGGATGATAAGTAATTAGCAATAAAGCAACGAATCCAATCAAAGCATAATTTAATTTTTTCATAAAAATTCCTCATATAATTCGCAGAAATGTATTTTAAAAAATTCTCTCTTGATATTAATATTTAAATAATATTTACAATAAAATAATAATTTCCAGAAACATCAAGAAATATAAATAAAAAACACTAAAAATAATGATAGATATTTAATATAAATAATAACTAAATACCTGTTTACTTAAACAGAAAACAAGTTATGAGCAAGAACAATAAACTATATCAAAACCTATCTTGTCAATACTCAATCTGAAATTTTCAATTTTCAAATAAATGCTTTTTACAAAAAATTGTTTTTCTTTGAACAAAAATATACCTAGTTAAGAAATCATACTTAATTTATTCTATGACATCTCCGATGTATCTAACTTGACAAACTATACAATTCAATAAAATGTGTTTTATTTTCAGAGCATTTTTTAAATAACCACATAATTCTTAAACAATAATATATGGTTTTTAAATTGAAAAACCACAATTATAAAAAAACAATAATTATGACGGTTTTTGTGAGAGCAAGAAAAAAATTTTTAATCTGTAAATATAAATTCAAAGTTAACAAGCATATCATAAGTAGGATACTTTTATGATTAAATATTTAAAATTAGCACTATATCCACTCATTACATTTTTTTCTCAAAATATTTATTCCGATCAATGAGTAAAAAATGACCAAAAAGCATCGGAGTTTAAATTTGATATAAATAAATATTTAGGAACTTGGCATGAGCAAGCACGCCTAGAAACAAAATTTCAAAAAAATTGTGACTCTTCAACAGCTCATTATTCTTTAAATAATGATGGGACAATTAAAGTGCTTAATACTTTCAACAGAATAGATGGCAGCAGCAACGATATTATTGGAAAAGCAAAAATTGACCCCAAAGATCCCAGTGGGCGAAATTTAATTGTTAGCTTTAATTTCATAACAACTTTCAAAGATTATTTATGATAAACGTGCATAATAAGTTTAAATCCTCAGGCATTTCTTTCTCATTCTCATGCTGTGTGAGCAATAAATTAGAGACTACAAAACTCTTTTCTATTCCCGTTTTACTTTATAACTGACAGGCGCCTGCACCAAAGGCAAAACAATAATTTCATCGATGTTCACATGTTCTGGCTCCTTTAAGGTTTGCAAGATAACCCGCGCTATATCTGTTGAATTCAATGCCTTTACCCCATCATAAACAGCTTGAGATTTTTCATTGTCTCCATGAAAACGCACGAGACTAAAATCAGTCTTAACCATCCCAGGCGAAACTAAGGAAACACGAATATTTTTATCATGAAATTCTTGGCGCAAAGCTTCGCTAAATGCACGCACAGCAAATTTAGTCGCACAATATACAGATCCACCTGTATAGCTGTAATGTCCAGCAATGCTTCCTAAATTTACAATATGTCCACCGCTTCTCTTAAGCATTTTTCGTGATACAACCGATGCCAATTTAAATGCCACAGTTACGTTTGTTTCGATCATTTCTTCGAGATCTGTGAAGTTTAATTCAGAAACATTATCACGACCACGTGCGAGACCCGCATTGTTTATAAAAATATCAACATCAAGAGCATTTTCATTTTCAAGCACAGAAAGAAAATCTTTCTGCATAAGATCGAGAGGTATTAGATTTATTCTTAAATCAGGATACAAATCGAGAATTTCATTTTTTAATTCTGTTAATTTATCGCGTCGTCTCGCCACAAGGTTCAGATGCACTCCTTCACGAGCAAGCCAAGCAGCCGTAGCGAGACCGATTCCTGAGCTGGCTCCTGTCACAAGAGCCGTTTTATTTTTTAATTTTGTTTCGTTGCTTAAAAAGATATCATTTAGAGTTTTCGCCATGTTCTTCTCCTTGAGGATACTGAACAGTGATTATAGAACCATCAAGCGGACTTTCAAATTCCCAAGTATTTTTTTCGCTTTCTCTTGCTGTGTGGGTATTTATAGCAATTTTCCCATTTCCACCTGGAATATCAATTATTAAATGAGGAATACAAAGCCCAGAAATTTTCCCACGCAAACTTTTCATAAGATCAATTGCTTGCTTTAATGGAATACGAAAATGCTCTGTTCCTTTAGCTAAATCTGGATAATGGATATAATAAGGTTTCACTCTATTTTCTATGGCAGTCTTTAATAAAGAAACGAGTTTATTATTCGTATCGTTAATATCCTTTAATAAAACGGATTGGAGCACCACTGGTATTCCGTTGTCAATCAATTTTGCGAGAGCAGCTTTTGCTTCAGCCGTAAATTCTTCCGAACTGTTCATATGCACAGCGATCCAAATACTCTTTTTTGTTTCATTAAGTATCTGAATAAGTGAATCGTTAATTCTTGAAGGTAGCACGGAAGGAATACGCGTGTGAAAACGTATGACTTTAACATGTTCAATTGATGAAATTTCTTTTAATAAATTGTGCAATACTTTATCGGTTAAGACTAAGGGATCACCTCCCGTTAAAATAACTTCCCAAATTTCTGGATGAGACTTAATATAATCAATTGCTAATTTGGCATTATCACTTTTGATATTGTTTGCTGAGTCAGAAACTTTATTCCGTCTGAAACAAAATCGACAGTAGACACCACAAAGATAAGTGGGCTTAAATAAAACCCGATCTGGATAACGATGGACAATCCCTTCTACGGGCGACCAACGGGAATCGCCGATTGGGTCATCTAATTCTTCAGGCAAAAATATAATTTCGTTTTTAGAAGGAATAAATTGTTTCGCAAGGGCTTTATTACCCTTAACAATATCTTCGATAAAAATATGCGGCACACGAATATCAAATGTGTCTTTTACTTTTTGCAAATCTTGTATATCACTCGCAGGAACAATAGATTTCTCTGCCAATTGATTCAAGTTAATCAAAGATTTTGCTAATTCTTTTGCCCAGTTTTTTTCAGATATCATAATTTCAGATTACCAAGAAACCTTTCTAGTTTTTTGTTACTTTCTGTACTGCTTTGCTTCGCTTGAACAAAGCTTAAGGTTGCAATTCCACTCGATACTAAAGAAACATCTTGAGACATATCTTGTGGTTCAAAGCGAGAAACACCACCTATCAGATAGATTTTTATATTCTTATTGTCCTTAGGAGTCATTTCGTCGAAGTTAGGGACATAAAGGGATTCTCCACCACAGTCCGCAATGGCCGCTGTTTTTGCACAGATAGGGACATTGATATTGAGTATTTCAAGCCGAGGCCATTCAAGTTTTTGTGCATGCTCTAAAACTTGCCCCACAAGCTGGGCAGCTTTTAAAAATGCTTCGTCCACATCCTGTTCCGAGCCTCCTCGATTATCTGAATCAGCAGACACGGCAATTGCTTTGTAGCCAATCATGGCTGCCTCAGTTGCTGCTCCCACCGTGCCGCTGTAATTGACATCAATTCCAACATTCATGCCATGGTTGATACCAGAAATGACGAAATCAGGTTTATCATCCTTTAGAATTTGTCCTAATGCCAGAGCCACACAATCCGCTGGTGTGCCGTCAACTGCATAAACTTCTTCAGAAATTTTCTTTACGCGAATGGGTTCATAAAAGGTCATTGCATGGGATTTTCCACTGCGTTCGCCATTTGGAGCAACAACTGTTATTTTGTGACCTAAGGATTTGAGATGGCTCATAAGAACTTGCATACCTTTTGCCTTATAACCATCGTCATTTGAGAGGAGAAGATGCATTGTGAAAAAAACCTCGTTGTTTTGGGTAATATTATGGATGGTTCCGTTCGGAGGAGCAATTGCCAAAGCTCAACCCCTAACTTATCAAAACTCGACTCAATTCTCAGAAGACAATATGAGTAAGTCGCTTGCTTGGTATACTTTAAATCCACACCCTATGGGAAGTGAAAATCAAACTAAAATTGCTCAAAGTTTAGAGCTCACTCTTAAAAAACTTGGATGGAAAACAACAAAACAGAGGTTTAAGGTAAACGCACCAAATCTAGAATCTTTACGTTTCGGTGGAAAAAATAAAAATGACAAAGAATTAAAACTTGTTGATGGATATAATATTATTGCAACATTAAACGGTAAAGAAAATTGTTCTATTATAATTGGTGGCCATTATGACACAAAATTTTTTAGAGATTTTAAATTTATTGGTGCAAATGACGGAGGTTCTTCGACCGTTTTAATGTTAGAGTTTGCTCGCATGCTTAAAAAAGAAAACTTTAAATCAGGAACTCTAGGACGTTGCTCTATAACACTCGTTTTTTTTGATGGAGAAGAAGCATTTTTACCAAATTGGGATGAAGGAAATTATATTTTAGGAATACAAGATAACCTATATGGATCAAGAGAGTTTGTAAAACAATATGTGCAAACAAAAAATAATATAAAGTTATTTGAAAATAAGCCCATCAATTTAACAATTGTTCTTGATATGATTGGACATAAAAATCAAAAACTTTTTATGTCCAATGGTTCTGATAATACTTATGCAGAAAAATTTATTCTAACAGCCAAAAATATTGATATAAAAAAATCTTGGCTTTCAATGGAAGATGATCATATTCCTTTTAAAGATCTAAATATTCCTTATCTCCATATTATTGATTGGACAAATTTAAAAGAATGGCACACAATGAAAGATACAGAAGAAATAATATCAGTTAAAAATTTAGCAAATTTTGGCCAATCGCTTTTATCCTTTCTTTCTAGCAAAAGGATTGAAAATGGAAAATAATCAATCAACTATTGCTCTTCTATTAGGCGGAGCCCATTCTGGCAAAAGTCAATTCGCTGAAAACTGTGCTGCCCATTGGCGATCTGTTGCTTACTATGCAACAGGTGGACAAATTGAAAACTCACCTGAGTGGGAAAACCGCATTCTTCGCCACAAAGAGAGAAGACCAAGCCATTGGTTGACTATTGAATATCCAATGGAAATTGATGATGTAGCAACTATTTGTAAACAAGAAAATCCAGAAGTATTAATAATGGATTGTTTGACCCTCTGGATGGGTTGGAAATTGAGCAAAAATTTCCAAAGTTATTCTCAAATTCAATTGTTAAAACATTTAGAAACAGAGTCGATCCATCTTTTAAAAGAAATACAAAATTTAAACCTTCCTGTACTTGTAGTTTCGAACGAAGTGGGAGAAGGTGTCGTACCAAGCTCAGAAAGTGGAAGACTTTTTCGCGAGGCTATGGGATATATAAATCAATTGTTTGCCGAAGCTGCAAAATTAATTTCATTCAGTATTGCCAGTCAGAATCTTCTTTTAAAAAATTCTAACATGAAAATGCAAAATGGATTTTCGCCGCTAGGCATAATAAATGCTGAATATATTTTTTCTGAATTAAATTTTAAATAAATATTTTTTGAGGTTAATTATGAAAGTTGAAAATGAAAACAATCAATCCATGATTTTAAGCGATAAATCCCTTCAAGTTCAAAAAATGTTCGATAAAATATCTAGGAAATATGATTTTCTAAATCGTCTACTTTCCGCTGGTCAAGACATCCGGTGGCGGAATTATATGATTAAAAAACTCCCTAAAGTAGAAAATAAATCAGGAACTTTATATGATATTGCCTGCGGAACTGGCGATGTATTATTTTCCACAGCAATTCTTAGAAATGATTATACCAATCTTACTGGTTTTGATATTTCAAACGGAATGCTAGAGCAGGCAAAGGCAAGAGGGAAAGCAAAATTCTCACATATACATTTTATCCAAGCTTCAGCTGAAAGCATTCCGGTAAATTCTAACTCTGCGGATGCTGTTACCATTTCTTTTGGTTTTAGAAATGTCGATCAAAGAGAAAAAGCATTGCAAGAGTTTCATAGAATTTTAAAACCATCTGGTACTTTATTTATTCTCGAATTTTTTCCATCTAAAAATACATTTATGTCTAAGTTATTTGATTTTTATTTTAAAAAAATATTGCCTAAAATTGCAGGTCTTTTCTCAGATAAATCTGCTTATGAATATCTGCCAAATAGTGTATCAACTATGCCTGATGGAGATGAATTTAAAAATACTCTTAAAGAAATGGGTTTTATAGAAATTGAGCAAAAATGCTGGCTCACTGGCGCAACACGACTTTTCAAAGCTGTTAAAAAGAGTTAAAAATTTATGCGCTGCTTGTTTTGATTAAAAAAAGCGAGCATTATGCCAAACGAGTTAACTTACGAATTGCCTGTTTCTTTAACAAGGAGCTAAAAAATGCTTAAGAGACCAAAAATTACAGTTGTGGGTGCCGGTGGAAATGTGGGAGCATCCGTTGTTCAATGGTGTGCACAAAAAGAGCTTGGGGATCTCGTTCTCATTGACTTAAAACCAAATGTTGCGCAAGGACGTGCTTTGGATCTTTCACAAGGAGGAGCATTTGCGGGCTTCAATGCTAGCTTTACTTCAACAGACGACTCTTCTCATATGCAAGACTCGGACATAGTCGTCATCACAGCAGGTGTTCCACGTAAACCTGGACAAACTCGTGAAGAGCTTGTTGGTATTAATGCTGGCATTGTAAAAACTGTCTGTGAAAATGTAAAACAATATGCTCCAAATTCCATCGTAATTATTGTTTCAAATCCTCTCGATGCTATGCTCACAGTGGCACAAAAAGTAACAGGTTTCCCAAGAGAAAGAGTGATAGGAATGTCAGGAGTTCTTGATTCTTCTCGCTTTCGCTCAAATATTGCTCGTGCATTAAATGTTCATATAAAAGATGTTTCTGCAATAGTTTTAGGCGCACACACTGATAAAGATATGGTTCCTATCACAAGTACAGCTACTGTGGGCGGCGTACCACTCAATAAATTGCTAAAAGCAGAACAAATTGCTGATGTCGTCAGCAGAACCAAACGCGGAGGAGCTGAACTTACTGAACTTATTGGCACTTCCGCATGGGTAGCTCCTGGTTTTGGTGTGACAGCAATGGTTGAAAGTATCGTTCTCAATCAAGGACGCATTTTACCTTGTTCAGTAGAACTCAAAGGTGAATACGATATTTCTGAAGGTGCATGCCTATGTGTTCCGGTTAAATTAACAAATAAAGGTGCTGAAAAGGTTTTTGAAATCGACCTCTCGTCCGATGAAAAAGCAGCTTTAAAAGCGGCACACACTGCTTATCTGGAAGTGAGAAAAATTGCTTTGAGCAGTATTTAACTTAGTTATAAAGTTTTAAATAAAAAAAGCTCTTTATTTTAGAGCTTTTTTTTATTTAAAACAAGAATTTTTTATTCTTAGTTTTTATTCTTACATGCATAAAATTCCTGTATTATTTCACACTCTAAATTCTTATTTTTCTGATCGGTCGGAAAAAGTTTCATCTCATTTTTTAAGACAACATAAACAGTATCTCTTGGAATATATCCACCTACAATATTTTTATAAACATTCTTTTCATTTTCTTTAAATTTATGTAAATCTATTCTTGCAAAATAACCAATATTTGTTGAATATTTATATTCCTTAGACAATAACCAGAAATCTTCATAAAAATATTCTTGATTTGGATAAAAAATAAGTTTATTTTTATCTGCGCCCATAAATTTTACCCAGGGTGAAAAATCTCGCTTAACTGAAAATCCATTTGCAAGATTAAGTGCTACTGGTTTATATAAAGGATAAAGATCAATAAGTTGAATTATGAGCGCAATAATAAATAGTATATATTTTTTATAGATCGATCTTTCACGAAAGATTAGTGACAATAAACTAAATATAATAATAAAATAATAAACTGGCCAAATAAATCGCCCCATTGATCGATAGACTATAAAAATATAATCAATTAAAAATGTTTTTGAAATATTTAATATTGTAATATTTCCAAATTTAAAATTCAATCCTGTAGCTAATAAGGTAAGAATAACTATGATCCAAAGCAGATATTTATTTTCCTTATTAAAAATATATTTCTGCTTTGGCCATTTTTCAAAGAGTAAAACAACTAAAATCATTAGAAGGCCTAACCCTAAATATGCCGAACCCTCATAATCACCTCCTGTAGAAGGTAAAGGGTTTAATAATGCATATTTCCCCATTGAGTTTATAAAGGTATTAAGATTTGAGCGATAAGATAAATTGAGATCATCCACTATATGTCCGAGATGAAAATATCCAATGATATACCATGAAATGAAGACAGATATAAAAGTGAAAGTAAACAAGAATGATAAAAATTTGAATTGCTTTTTATCTGTAAAATAGATTTTCAAAATAAGAGCTGAAAAAAGCGAAAATAACATAAACGTTAGATACGGATGTAACCAAACCGTTATATAGACGATAATAGAATGCCATATTATTTTTTTCTTGTTGCTCATTTCACTGGATAAATAAAGATAAAAACTTGCTAAAATAAGCCAGTGGGCATTGAGTGTTAAATGTGAGACACGATCCAACAAAACAGTCGAAAAAATGAGAAATGGAACTGCTAAGAGTTTTAATTTTAGAGAGCATTTTATATTTTTAAATATCAAAGCTGCAAATAAACCCTGTAAAGCGTAATTTAAAAAATACCAAATGCCTAGATATTGAAAATAACTTGGAAGTAAAGGATTTAATAATTTAAAAAGTACGCAAAATAACATCGTTGGATCTGAATATGCAATTGAAATACCATCCGGATAATTTATGGATTCAATATAACCAAGTGGAAAACTCCAAGGAGAGTCCCTAAATATATGCCAGCTTAAAAAATTAAGACTTAAATCTCTGCCAAAATGACTAATCCATTCAATACGTCTGGGATCTAATATATAAAAGGAAAAGCGAAATCCAAATAAAAAAATAGAAAGCACAAGAGAATAAATAATAAGTATTTTTGCATGTACTTTTAACGATAAATTCTCTAATTTTTTATTTAACATAATTAAAAATATCAAAACTTTATCTATAAATAGAAAAAATATACAACCTATAATACCTAAAACTGGTACTAAATAAAGCCTCTGTATTTTATAAATACAGGAATTTGAATAACGACCATGATTGCAATTAAAATCCAACCAAGACACTTGATTCACATAAATTGCATAACCAATAATAATTGATGCAAGTAGATACAGTAAAAGTAAAGCTTTTTTACTTCTTATTTTTGCGAGTACAGAAAAAAATTTCACATCATATATTGCTGACATTGAAAACCTTTCTTAGATTTTTTAATAACTTTCGCAATAAAATTCCAGTAAATTAAAATAACTTCTAAATAAAAGTTTTAGCCTTTCAATTTACACGCATAAAATTCCTGAATAATCTCACAATTAAAGTTGTTTTTATTTGGACTAGTTTGAAAAATTTTCATCTCATTTTTAAATACCACATAAACAGTGTCTTTAGGTATATAACCACTCATGATATTATTATATGTATTTTTGTCATTTTCGATGCTTCGAGATGAATTCGTTCGAGCAAAGTAACCAATATTCGTTGAATAATTATTTTTCTTAGACAATAACCAGAAATCTTCATATAAATAATCACGATTTGGATAGAAAATAAGTTTATTTTTATCTTTGCCCATAAATTTTTCCCAAATAGAAAAATCTCGTTTAATAGTAAAATCTTGGACATAATTAAGAGGCAATCGCTTATATGACGGGTAAAGATCAACAAGTTGAATCATAAGAGCTATAATAAATAGAAAATATTTTTTATAAATTGACCTTTCACGATAAATCAATGCCAATAAAGTAAATATAACTATAAAATAATAGGCTGGCCATATGAATCGCCCGACGGAACGAAATATTGCAAAAAGATGATCAATAAACAAGGGTCTAGGCAGATATATAAGAATGATATGGCCAAACTTAAAATTAAAACCTGTTGCTATGATCGCTAAAATCCCTATTATCCATAATAATGGTTTATTTTCCTTTGTGAAAATAAGCTTATTTTTCGGCCAATTTTCAAAAAGTAGAACTGTTAAAATCATTATTATACCTAGTCCCAAGTAAGCGGAGCCCTCATAATCCCCCCCTCCTGCTGATAAAGGTAATAACAATGCTGAATGCCCAAAGGAATTTATAAAAGTATTTAGATTAGATAGATATAGAGATGTTCCTGAATAACTTCCACCTAATTGGAAATAACCTATTACATACCAAGTTAGAACTAGAAGAAATAGAGTGAATAAAAATAAAAATGATAAATATTTTATAAACTTTCTATTGTCTAAATAAATTTTTAGAAATAGGGCAAACTGAAGCGCAATCAATATAAAAGTCTGATAAGGATGAAGCCATCCTGTGAGAAAAACAATGATTGAATGCCATATTACTTTTGACTTTACACTTATATTTTTTGAGAAATATAGATAAAAGCTTGCAAGAATTAACCAATGAGCATTGAGGTTGACATGAACAACCCTATTTAAAAGCACAGTTGAAAATATTAAAAAAGGCACAGCTAGTAGTTTAAATTTTAATTTGCATTGGATATTTTTAAAAATCAACGCTGCAAAAATTCCCTGCAAAATATAGCTTATAAAATACCAAATTCCTATATATTGAAAATTACCTGGTAGATATTTACTAAAAACCTTAAAAATGAGGGCAAATAAAATAATTGGATCGGAATATGCAATGGAAATACCATCCGGATAATTAATAGTATGAATCAAACCAAGAGGAAAATCCCAGGGAGAATCTCTAAACATGTGCCAGCTTAAATAATTAAGAATGACATCTTTATCGATATTTCTTACCCATTCAATACGTGTCGGATCTAAAATATTAAAAGAAAATCTACAATTAAATAAAAAAACAGATAGAGCGATTGAATAAAAAATAAGGATTACCCAACTCGTTCTCCTTGACAAACTTTCAAATTTTTCATTTATTATTCGAATTAATTTAAATAATTTGTCTATAAATAAAAAAAATATACAAGCTATAAACCCTAAGAATGGTAATAAGTAAAGCCTTTGTTCTTTATAAATACATGAATTTGAATTTCTGCCTTGGGTGCAATTAAAATTAATCCAATCTAATTGATAATAGTAAATGACATAACTACAAAGAAAAGCCACAAGTAAAAAGATAAAAAGAAGAATTTTGTTTTTTCTCACTTTTGCAAAATAAGAAAAAAACTTAAGATCTTCAAAATAAGCCATTTGAAACCCCTCCTCAAAATTATGCTTAATTATTTTTCATGATTTCAATTTCATTTTGATAGTAATCGATGTAAAATACGCAAAATGAAAAAGAGCAAGTGGCTTAAGTTCATTTTTCACTGTTATTCATTTTCATGAAAGAGAACATCAAATGCGTCGCATTATAACATTTATTTTAGCAACTCCTGTGGTCTTAATCAGTTGTACAGACAATTCACCTCCAAAAGTTCCACAGATATCAGCTGCTTCCTGTCCGCTTGAATCCATGCAAGTTCAATCTGTTTCTTATAATGAAGAAAAAGGAAGATACTCAATTTTCCACACTTATGCAAAGGGTGGCGAGAAAATTAAAAATCCCTTGCAAGTTGAAAATATTCAGATGGCACAAATTTCTAAACCTCAAGGTGAAACTTCTGACTTTGCTCGTTTGACTTTCAGTAAGGAAAATGGCTCCTGTGAACCTATTTTAGAAATGACACAAGGATTTAAAATTGAACTTGCTGCTGCTCCTAAAATTGTCAACGGCTCTGGTGAAGGCGGCAATGGTTCTCATTCTGGATCTGGTGGAAGCTCATGGGCTCCATTTTTAATGGGAGCACTTGTTGGTAATGCTATCTCATCTGCTATGCAGCCACGCATGGCACCTGCATATTATCTTCCACCGCCCGCTAGCTCAGCAGGAGCAAATGGAGTCGTAACGGGTGGTGTGTCAGCCAAAACACCCGAAGAACTAAATAAAAAGTATGAGTCCACTTACAATAAACCTGCTAAAAAAGGATTCTTTTCTAAGAAAACGGAAACAGCAAATGATGCCAATAAAAAAGGCTTTTTTTCGCGAAAGAAAAACGACGGTTTTTCTAATAACGATTCTCCCAAAAAGAAGAGCTTCTTTTCTGGCTCAAGAGGTTCTGGTGGTTCTAGAAGAAGATAAAAATCGTGTTTAAATGTTTTAATTTTACTTATTCAAAGGAGATTATATGACTGGATTCTTTGCTGGCGTTGTTAGAAAAAAATATACTTTATTTTGTGTTGCTCCAGATGGTTCACAAGTTGAAATTATCTCTTGCTATGACCAGACTGCTGCTAAAACAAGTAAACAAGCAACAGAGAAAATTCTTGAACTTATGGCGGATAGCTTTGAAATGGAAGATGACTTCACAGTTAAAATCGTTGAATCCATGGAATCTGCAGATGATATTCCACTAACTGAAGTCAAAGAAAAAAAAGAACACGTCCAATAATATTTAATAGCCCAATTGCTGCAATATTCTTTTAACTTCACTTGCTCTATTTTCTTTCATACGTAAAGCAGCCATTGGGCCTGAAACGACTCTCTGAATTTCTTCTGAAAGCTCAAATAGCATTAAATTCACATCAACTAATTGCTTGATAGAAATATCACTTTTCGCTAATATTTTATTATTCGCATGAATGGCTTCTGTAACTTGTGCTAAAATTTCAGAAGCATTTTTTATCACTCCCTGCTGCAATGCAGTGCCTTCATTGATAATTTGTACTTGTTCTTTTAAAACAGCCACACCTTCTTTTATATGCTCATATGCTGAGAAAGCCTGTAAACTAACAACTTCACCTTCTTTAATTCTTTCATTCATTGTGCGAATAATTTGTGTTACTTTCATAGAGCTTTCATTTAAAAGATCTTTAATTTGTTTTGCAGATTTCCCACTTGTCCGCGCTAAACTTTCCACTTCCTCTGACACGACAGAAAACCCTTTTCCATATTCACCTGCCCTTGCGGCTTCAATTGAAGCATTCATCGCTAACAATTCCGTTTTAGCCACGATATCTGCTATAACGGCTGACTTCAATCCGATTTGGCTGATTATTTGCACCATTTTATCCATATCTTCTGAAGCGTTTTTAATAACTTCAATAGAAGAGCTCAATTTTTTCATAATTTCGCTACCAGCTTCAACTCTTCGCTCAGTGGTTTCAGTTATTGCTTTGCAGTCGTTTATTTGCTCATTTGTTCTCCCTATCATTTGCGTAATTTCTGCAATAGCTGCAGCCGTTTGATTTATCAAATCAAATTGATGATCAAATGATTTTTCAATATTCTTTCTTGGATATTCAAATTCATCACTGATTTCGTGACTTTTTTGAATATATGTTTGAAAAAGACTCCCAACAATAAACGATCTTTGTTGATTTTTTTTGAGTTTTTGCGATAAAATTAATTGAAAAAAAAGTATCAATGAAATAATTGCCACAACATGGTAATAAAAAATACTCCTGTCGCCCAAAAAATAAACAAAAAGAAGCGTAATAAAAGCAACAATAAAATTAGTTATCGCTAATAAAAAAGTTATCTTATCTTTAAAACCTGATTTATTTTGATTGTCCAGTAAAATCTTTTTGTCCATAATTCCTCTTAATTTTTTGTTTCCTTTTTCACTTCAAGATCAACTGCAATTTCAGGATTATCTCCAGTCGTTTTTTTAACCTTTTTTTCTTTTATTATTTTTTTAGCTTTCCCAAGCCAATAGTCATCTATTGTCATTGCTATTTCAAAGATATTTTTAAAATTAGTTTCGTTTGATTTAAATATTTTAATGAGACTCACTGTGTCTTTAATATTTTTCTTTAAAATATTGCGAATTTCTTCGGAACCTTGATTGACTTGATCGATTCCTACTTTTTGCTCCCAGGTAGCAGCACGAATATTCTCTGATCGACTTGAAATTCCAAACATTTCTGTTTTTATTTCAGAAAAGAGTTTTAATGCATCATTGCTCGCAACTTTACCGACATCAACTCTGGCTTGATTTGCTTCTATGATCTCTAGAATCTGTTTTTGACTAACAGCAACAATATTTTCTATTTCTTTGGCTTCAATTCCACTATGTTTTGCTAAATTTCCAACTTCTTCAGCGACGACTGAAAATCCTTTTCCTGCCACCCCTGCACGCGCAGCCTCAATAGATGCATTTAAGGATAAAAGCTCTGTTGTAGAGACAATTGTGTGTATTGTCGAAGTGTCATCGCTTATTTTATTGATGAGGCTTGATATTTCAGTTAGGCCATCACGGGTTTTTTCAATAATAAGCATTGAAGATACCATTTTTTGCATTATTTCATTGCCTTCATTCACATCCCGAGTGACTTTATCTGACAAATCTTTAGTAGATTCAGAGTCTTTCGTAGTACTTACAAGCATAGTGGAAACATTTTCCATTAACTTCGAACTCTCTCTCAAATTGTCGAGCTGAGAGCCTGAGGTTTTGATAAAGTCAGTTAAATCTTTGCGGATATTCTCTAG
The DNA here is from genome assembly GCF_014281055.1 of Fluviispira vulneris. NCBI lineage: Bacteria > Pseudomonadati > Bdellovibrionota > Oligoflexia > Silvanigrellales > Silvanigrellaceae > Fluviispira > Fluviispira vulneris. The sequence continues at coordinate 235,888 of NZ_JACRSE010000006.1, forward strand.
ACTTTCTTTCCCCTTCTCTGAAAATTGTTCCATTCGCAGAGAAAGTTCGGACATCCCATTCACAAATTCATTGATAAAAACGCGACTTAAAAAAACTGCAATCAATGAAATGAGACCGATTAATGAAAATAATATAATTTGATATGGATTTTGAATTGAATTTCTTAGAATAACTGCTATACAATATATTAAAATTACAAATATATTGCTTATGCATAGAATCCAAAGTTTATTTTTAATGGACAAACGCCAAGAAAATCGCTGCATCGTTCAACTTTCGCAATAACTTTTTATAGTACTTCTCATATTTAGAATCGGATCCATTTGTAAAAAAGAAAATTCCAAAGTAGGAAACTCTGTCAGGTGAGGTAAAATATTGGCGATGTTTGATAAAGGAGAAAATTGAATGAAAAGAATTTTAGAGCCAAACGCAAAAGGTCTTTATGAAATCCAAAACGAGTTTGATAAATATCAAAATGCAGCTTTTGCAGAACGCAGTCCGAGTTTTTTCTCGCTAGAACTTTGTGGTGAATGTGGAGAATTGGCAAATCTAGAAAAAAAGATTTGGAGAGACCCAGCAAAAGAAATAGATATGGCAAAGCTTTCTGATGAAGCTGCAGATGTTTTTATCGCTTTACTCAATTATTGTAATTCAAGAAAGATAAATTTAGAATTGTCTGTGCAAAATAAATTGAAACGAATTGAAGACAAACGCATAGCTGGTGAAATGGGGAAGACAAAATCAAATTAAATTATTCTCCTATAATCACATTTATTTTCTTTGATAACAATGAAAATTCCACTGGTGCCAAAAAAGGCTGTTCTCCATCACATTCTATAGGTATTATATTATTATCTATAGGAGATATTGTTATTTTTCTAGCTTCTCTTAAAAAAATATATTTCTCAAGACCTTTATAATTACCTTTGTAAAGATGACTTAATAGATAAATGGATTTTATTTTATTTATATTTTTTATTTGTATAATTTGAAAAAAACCACTTGTTAACTTTGAGTTTGGAGAAACCTCCATACCACCACCACAATATCGACCGTTGCAAATAAAAAGAACGCGGAGATCTAGAGGAAATGGAAGCTCATTATCATAAGCAATTTCAGCAACGAAATGATTGTCTTTAAGTAAAGTTTTTATTGCAGCAAATATATAGGAACCATTTTTTCCGAATTTTTTTGGTGATTGATTTACTCTTTGAACAACTTCTGCACTTGCACCAACACTGCCAATATTAATAAAATAACGAAACAATTTTTTTTCTTGCGAAGATATGCTTTCAATTTTTCCAATATCACAAGAAATAAATTTATTTCTTTTAATGATATTTAACGAGGTTTCTAAGCAATAAGGAATACCGAGAGTGCGAGCAAAATCACTACCTGTTCCCATTGGTAGACAAGCTAAACTCGGGATATAATTATCTGAATTATAATTCCCAACAAATTCACCTTGAATTTTATGTTTAAAATCTTGTAAATTCACGAGAGGATTATCTAATAATCCATTCACAACTTCATTGACAGTACCATCTCCACCTACAGCTACAACGGTTTTATAACCACATTTCTTAACAAAATAAGCATAAAATGAAGCATCACCTTTTTTTTCAGTATAAATCCAAGATACTTTCTGAAAAATAAGGTGAATAAGTGGAAGTACTTTTTTTTCCCAATTTAACCTAGTCTTACCTGAATTAGCATTGGGATTTACAATAAAAAAGACTGTCAAAGTCATCTATCAATCAATTTCTTGCAACGTAAATAAGTTAGAATTTCTTTCGGATACACTGGAAGCAGTTAAGGATACAAAAACAAATTTGTCACCTTTTTTAAAGCCAAAAGCGTTGACTAAGATATCTTTTGTTTCATTTAAAATACGTTCAACTTGTGAACGAGACTCAAGCACCATTCCTGTGACAGAACGTAACAAATTCAATTGACGCATGATTTTTTTGTTACAAGTGATTGCAATGATTTCGGTTGGTGTGCGCATAGATGAAAGCTTCATTGCGGTGTATCCACCTTCAGTGAAACAGACAATGGCACGGACATTTGCCTGTTGGGCTATACGAATAGCTCCATAAGTCACAGCGTCATCATCGCTAGGAATTTTGTCCATTTCGAATGAGTGCCATTTTGTTTCAACCCATGCTTCTGAGTTTACGAGAGTTTCTAACGAAACTTCTGCAACGAGATCGGCATTGGGTCCTTCGGTCACTTCATGGGAAAGAACGAGTGCATCGGAGCCATCTGCTGCTGCATTGGCCATGTCAGAAACTTCGGCACGGGTTGGGTTCGCATTCACCCGCATAGAGTGCATAAGTTCAGAAGCAATAATAATTGTTTTTGACATTCGATTGCAGCGATCCACCAAGTCTTTTTGTAAAATTGGCAAATTATGTGGATGTTCATCAATTCCGAGCTCAGAACGGCTTAAAAAGACACCATCAACGTGCTTAAGTAACATTGGTAAAAGTTCATAAGAACGCTTGGAATCTACTTTGAGTAAAAAACGTGGCGGCAATAATGCTTCAGTTTCAAGCACGTCTTTATTGATTGGAATGCTTGGATGTCTTTCAGAGAAAGGGGCATTTTCTCCTAATATACCTGCTTTGATTGCAAATAGTTCTTGTTCTGACTTAATTCCATCAACAATGACAAAATCCGCTAAATACGAAAAACCCGCTTTTAAAGTCTTTTCATCATCAGTTAATAATGGAAAAAGATCGCGCGACATATCTTGTGAGTGAACATCGACACCAGAAATGAGAGTGCCACCATTTTCAACTATACAACGCGCAGTCAATTCAGTTGTTGATTTATTTTTGATTTCTACTATCTGCAATTCTACAGAACCATAAGAAATATTTATAATTGAGCCTATTTTTAAAGTTGATAGCTGATCTTCTGAGGAAACTCGCACTTCGAATTGTTTAGATTGAGCATTGCTTTCTGTTGACATAGAAGCACATGCCGAGAAATCAACTAGAAATGAAATTTCGACTTCTACACCGTTCTCAAGAGTGATTTCTCCATTAGGTACTGACAAAAGAGCACGTCTTCCAACAAAACTTAATAAAAATGGAACTTTTCCGTCAGCTGGCTGTTTGTCTTCATTCGCAAGTAATTTGGTAATTTTTTCACGTAATTTGAAAATATTTGGATATGCAAGGCTAGAATATGTCATCCTGACAGCATTTAATTTATTTTTTACAATTGTGGAAGCTATGTGATCAATTCCTAATTTTTCACAACCGTTGTTAGTCACTGTCCAAATGAGTTTCGCCTTTGACTTTATCTTCATATCCGATTTCTTTCTCTAAAAAAAGTTTGGGAAATTAAAACGCAATCATTTTAATTCCCCCTTTAAAAGGTCTCGGAGAAAATAGAACTAGGATGGATAAAGATCAATTGACTATTTTGAATTTTTACGTTCACACTTGTCTAAGCCTAAACATTCCGCAAAAAGCTCCATTTTATGATGGATTAATTTATAGCCTAAATTTTTTGCAACCTCTTCTTGTCGCTTTTCAAGATCTGCGTCATAGAATTCGACTATTTCTCCACACTGTTTGCAGATAAGATGGTCATGGTGCTCATCTCCTTGATCGGCAAATTCAAAACTCGCTCTATCCCCCCCAAAATGCCGCTCAACCAAAATTTGTGAATCGGTCATCATTTTAAGAGTACGATATACAGTAGCTAGTCCGATTGAACTATCCGTCTTTTTCACTTCATTTGCGATGGTTTCTGCATCGACGTGGCGACCTGAAGCAAGAACAGCATCGAGAATAATTCTCCGCTGTCTTGTTTGGCGCAAGCCGAGCTGATTGAGATAGGACTCAAACACTTGATGTAAATGAGCTCTCTTTGGCAAAGAATCTCTTGGACTGCGGGCTGTCGTCATAAAATCTCACAAACAAACAAATTGACTAATGATTAACAAAAATTGACAATAAACAATACAACTTGTCTCTTAAACACAGGAAACTAAATATGCGTATAGTTGCAAAAACGTTCCTCGCATTTTTACTTTGTTGCCTTGCTTGGGAGTCAATTGCTCCAAAAATAGCTTACGGAGACAATTCGAAAAATGCAAGAATAATTGCATCTGTACTTTCATGCAGAGAAGTCAAATTACGAGTGAATGCAATGCTCGATCTCCATTTTTTTTATACTGAGTTTAATGAAGATTTGTCAAAGAAAACATTTAAAAAAATATTTGATTTAATGGACCCATCGAAAGTATATTTTACAAAATCAGATATAAAATCCTTTTCTCATCTTGAAAACTCGATAAATAAAAAAATTGAAAATAATAATTGTGATTTTCTTTTCGAAATATATAGTCTTTTTTTGAAAAGAGTCGGTGAACGAATTGAAAAAGCAAGGTTTTTTTTAGCTAAACCGCTCGACTTCTCCAAACCTGAATATATCCCAAGTGGAAAAATAGATTGGAGTGCAAGTACAAGTGAAGCTGATGAAAGGATGAAAAAAAGAATTAAAATCCAATATTTATCTTCAGAAAATTTTGAAGATGACGGTGCTAAAATTCGGGAAAGACTTTTAAAGAGTTATTTAAAATTAGAAAAAAAATACAAAGATTTCGATGATGATAAAATTTATTCTTTACTTTTAAATAGTATTGCACTTGCAATGGATCCTCATTCAGCACATATGCTACCGGCGGATCACGATTCATTTGTAATTCATATCAGCAATAAACTTGAAGGAATTGGTGCACAATTGCAAGAAAAAGATGGATATATTGTTGTGAAATCACTTGTTCAAGGAGGGGTTGCACAGAAAGATGGAAGACTCAAAGCAAAAGATAGAATCATTGCAATTGATCCAGGCAATGGCACGGGTCTTAAAGATTTAAGTGATCTAGATGTTGAACAAACTGTTAATTTAGTTCGAGGAAATAAAGGGACCAGCGTTCGTCTGGTTGTTTTAAGAAAAACACAAAAGGGGAATGAAAGATTAAATATTGTACTTGTACGAGATGAAATAGATTTAAAAGATGATGAAGTAAAAACAAAAGTTGTTGAAAATGGAAATAAAAAAATAGGTGTGATTAAAATATCTACATTTTATACAGATCTTAAATGCAAAGTTAAAATATTTTCTCAATGCCATGGTGTAAGTTACGATGTTGAACAAGGATTAAAAAAACTTCTTGCAAAAGGCGTTGACGGAATTCTGATCGATTTGCGCAACAATGGAGGAGGAGATTTTCCAGAAAGTATTCGTCTAACTGGCTTATTTGTACCAAGTGGAACAGCTGTGCAAACATTGGACCGCAATCAAGTCATAAAGAAACAACAGATCAGTGAAGCAAGTTGGCTTTATAAGGGACCACTGATTGTCCTCATTAATAAATACAGCGCATCCGCTTCAGAAATATTTGCAGGGGCTATTCAAGACTTTTCTCGTGGAATTATTGTTGGAAATAAAAGCACCTACGGTAAAGCAAGCGTGCAAGTTGTACAAGAAATTCCTGGAAGCCAAGGACGAAGAAGCGATGGAGCTCTTAAAGTAACACAGAGCAAATTTTACCGCCCGAGCGGAAAAAGTAACCAAATAATCGGAGTACAATCTGATATAATTATTCCTGATATGCTTGATGCATATGAAATTGGTGAAGATCAATTGGATTATGCATTGCCTCTTGATAGCATTCCACCAGCTAAAAATTTTAGACCATTACTTAATTTAACCGGATTGATTGGAAAATTAAAAGTATCGAGTCAAGAACGAATTTTAAAAAATACAAAATATCGAGAAATTATTGCTAAAATTGAAAAATACAACAAAGAAAAAAAACAACCCATGCTGCTTTCAAAAGATTATGCAAAGTCATTAGAAGAAAGGGAAAATCCAAGAGATATGAAAGAGAAAGAAGGTGACAGTGGCGATGAAATCGTTTTACAAAATGACTTGCTTATGCAAGAAGCATTAAATATCGCAAGTGACTCAATAAAATTAACAGAAAATAATTCATTATGGATTGGCATGGGGAATTAACATAAAAAATAAACTCTTTCTGTTTTGACAAAATTATGCTTTGTTTAAAGCGTATGTTTCTACATTTGGAGTTTATTCATGTCATCTGCACCCTATTTAAGCTGTTACAACCTATCAACGAGTTATGGATCTACCCAATTATTCAACAATCTTTCCTTTACGGTTCATCCTGGGGAAAGATGGGGAATTGTGGGGCCCAATGGGGCAGGAAAATCAACTTTATTCCGACTTATAACAGGCACTCAAGATGCAGATACAGGTTCCATCTCCATTCGCAATGGGATTCGAGTGGCAATTGTCAATCAGAAATATTCCTTTGACATTGAAAAAACTGTCGAAGAAATTCTAAGAGATTCTCTTCCAGAAGAATATGATCTCGACCTCCAAATTAAAAAAATTGAAGAAGAAATAGATAAACATTCCCTTCTAGCTGAAGAAAACCCAGACATAACCAGTGACCTCCAATGGGGTGAAAAACTAAGTGATTTAAATGACAAACTTATAAATATCTCAGGCGTCGGCACGGACAATGTTATATTAAGTGCACTTAAAGCTGGTAAACTCCTCTCATTACGTGATCGTCGGTTCAAAAATTTATCCGGTGGCCAGCAAAAATGCGTGCAAATCGTTTCTGCTCTCTTAAAAAACCCACAACTTATACTTCTCGACGAACCAACGAACCACTTAGATGTACAAACTGTCGATTGGCTAGAAGAGTTTTTACTTGAAGTTGTTGAACAGGGAGTTGGGCTCTTTGGCTTTAAACCAAAAAATGAATCAACCGAACCCGTTGCTTTTGTGATTATTTCCCATGACCGTGCTCTTCTCGATACCTTAGTAAATAAAATTCTAGAAATTGAGGCTGGGGAATCTAAACAATATGATGGCAATTATGAAGCTTATAGCCAACTTAAACTTGAAAATGAAATTGTTGAGCAAAAAACCCGCTCGAAAATGGCTAACCTCATGCGTCGAGAATTGGCTTGGTTGCGCACAGGCGCTAAAGCCAGAACAACGAAACAGAAATCGCGTATAGATAGAGCACTGGCACTGGATAAAACATTAAATGCAAAGAATCAAAAAGCCAATTTACCTAAAAATGCTGAAATGAATTTCGATGCCCTAATGACAGATGAGCAAAGGAATAATGAAGATAATATTATTCCGGTGGTAAGAAATTTAGGTGAACAAGAACTTGTCCGCTTTAAAAATGTGTCCATAAAACATCCAGCAGCGGCAGATGACAATCACTTTGTTTTTCAAAATTTAGAATTTGTAATCAAACCTAAAATGCGCATTGCTCTTTTGGGACCAAATGGCTGCGGCAAATCAACCTTAATGAATTTAGTCGTGAACCAAATAAAACCAGATCTTGGTGAAATCACTTATCATGAGCTTGTGAAAATATCTCACTTCGATCAACAAAGACAAAAACTCGATCCCAATGAAACAGTCCGCTCAACCATTGCACCGGAAGGTGAATATGTGCATTTTGCTGGTAAATATATGCATATTATGAGCTATTTGGATCGTTTTCTATTTTTTAAATTTGACGCCAATCGAAAAGTTGGAGAACTCTCTGGTGGAGAACAAGCTCGACTCTTGCTTGCCAAACTTATGCTTGAACAAGGCAATTTATTGATCCTTGACGAACCGACCAATGATCTTGATATATCGACCCTGCAAGTGCTTGAAAAAAATCTGTGCGATTTCCAAGGTGGTGTTTTATTTACGAGTCATGATCGTTACTTTGTTCAACGGGTTGCCACTGGGTTATTTACCTTTTTAGGTGAGAAAAATAAAAATGGCATCCGCACCGGTGAGTGGCTTATGTTACCCGATCTGGATCAAGCGCTTGAGTCCATGGAAAAATACAAAGAAATAGACCCTAACAAAAAGCCAACTGAGAAAGCACCACTTGAGGTTGAAAATAAAAATGCAAATTCTCAAACAAAAAAAGCAAAACTCAGTTTTAAGGAACAAAGAGAACTTGATGAAATCGAAAAAAAGATCGAAAATCTTGAAGCAAATATTGAGCAATTAGCACAGAAATTAGAAAATGCATATGCAAATAATTTACCATATAACGAAACAGCTTTAATTTCGTCTGAAATCCAAACAAAGCAAAGCGATCTTGATTTATGTTACTTAAAATGGGAAGAGTTATCTACCAAAAACTCCTAAAAAATTTAGAATATTTTTATTAGAATTTTTTATAAAATAATCCAAATCTGAATTTGCATATATAGCCAAAATTTCTGCAATATTTTTTAAATATTTTGGTTCATTTTTTTCTAATTTAGGTTGGTCGGGTAATTCTGGAGGCAAATCGGGAGAATCGGTTTCGAGCATAAGAAAATTAGGATCACATTGTAAAAAAGCATTACGATTTTTTACAGCTCTTTCCCAGGTAGGAACGCCACCAAATGAACAATATATAGACATTCGAGCTAAAGTTTTCATATCTTCAGCTGGGCCACTGAAGCAATGAACCATTATTTTTTTTACGCCCTTACTTTTTGCCCATTTAATTTTGTTAAGACAAAGACTCCAACTTCCTCTTAAATGCATAATAAGCGGCAAATTATATTGAACAGCAGCTTGCACACAAATTTCAAATGCAATATTTTGTAAAAAAATAATATCTTGTTTATTTAAATTCTTACACTTTTCGCTTTGCAAAATATCTTTAGAAAGGTCGAAGCCTGTTTCACCAATGGCCCAAATATAATTTATATTTTTATATAAAATTTCTTTGAATTTTTGAATATCGCTTTGAATATTTTCATTATGACAGCTACCATCCGCATTGAGCCATTTTTCATGCACTGACATAGGATGTAATCCATGCGCTAAAAAACAGATGAATTCATTATTTTTTAATGTATTTAATTGCTGTAAATCTTTTTTTAAAAATATTAAACTTTCAATAGAATTATTATCTTTTAAAGCTAAATGTTCAAGTGTGTCATTATTCCACACACCGGCGACTATTCCTGATTTAACAGAAGCTTCAAGTGCTAGCTCAATCGATTTTTTAATATCTTTTAGATAGTTTAAATGAAAATGCGCATCGATTAAATAAGGATTATTTATTTTGCAGAAATTTTCCCACGTAAAAATACTTCTACCCCCTGAACAGAAATATCTTTGGGCATAGCCAACGTCACCTGACATTCTTCAGGAGAAACATCGAAAAGTTTTCCTGTTGCGCTGTCTAAAAAATGAAAATGTTCTTCAACATTGGTATCATAAACGATTTTTCCGGTATGTGGTAATTTTAGCTCTTTTAAAAGGCCTGCTTGGACCAATATTTCAAGGGTATTATAAACTGTTGCACGACTGAGCTTTGGGAAGTTGAGGTCAGTCCAGTTTTTAATGTCTTCTGCAGTCGGGTGATCTGCTTCACATAAAATATATTTACAAATTGCAATCCTCTGGGCAGTTGCTGAAACACCCACATCATTTAACCGCTTTTCAATTTGCGCGGTCGTCATTGGACTTGATGTTTTTTGGCCTTGTTTTAAAATCATTTTATATTCCCCTTCACAGCCTGAGAGTATAAGAACTACAGGTTTCATGCAAGGAATTTTTAGACCCATTCTAAAAGACAGATGATTTTGGATAATCTTTTTAACTATTTGGCCTTGAAGTTGGTTTCCTCGTCATGGGAAACTTACGTTTGCGTATAGAAACTTCGCCGGCTCTTGGCAAATGCCAATTTTTCCACACAGAGATCATACGCATTGAAAAAATAAGAGGAATAACAATGAGATCTGGAATTCCTTCATTCATATAATTGCGCAGGACAAAATATAATATCCCTCCTAATAGAGCAAAACCTCCATAGATTTCATTTTGAAAAACATAAGGAACTCGATTGATAATCACATCACGTGTGATACCACCAAAACAAGCCGTGATAACGCCCATAAGAACACATTGATAGTTCGAAAGACCTGTTTGAATTCCCACTTTGACCCCAACTACAGTAAAGAAAGCAAGACCAAGAGCATCGAATAAAACAATAATTTTCTCGACATACTTATTTTGTATATTGAAAAAATAGACTAAAAAAGTGGCACACAAAGCAATAATCCAGTAAGCAGGCGTGTTAAATACAGTGGGGGGGGTTTTGCCAATTAGGACATCCCGCAGACACCCACCACCAAACCCTGCAATCACGGTCATGACAAAAATGCCAAAAAGATCCATTCTGCGTGAAGCAGCAATCGATGCACCACTGACACAAAAAGCAAAAGATCCACTGTAATCAAGAATTGCCAGCAACATAAAAATCCTTTAACCAATGAATAGCACGGTCAATAGAACAATAAAATAATCAATAAACATCATTTGGTTTTTGCTGTAAATCATTCTCAGTCTTTTTTGCATTCACCTCATCTAAAAAAGAAACTCCTTTTTTCTCAAGCTCTTTTGTCAGTATAGAATGCTGCATTAAAAATAAAGAAACAATATAAGAAGAAACGCAACCTGTGAGCACGGGTACGGCTGCCCAAAACTGATGGGTTGATTCCAAAGTGATAAACACAGAAGCAAGAAAAGCCCGGGTCACTCCGCAAAAAAGCGCTGCCATACCGACCAATGCAACCGTTTTTATGTCAAGATTAATTAAAGGAAAAAAATAAATTAAAATACCATATAAAGTAACACCTAATGCACTCCCCATCATAAATAATGGTGCTAAGGTACCAGCTGTTGTTCTACTACTCACTGCAATGAGCCAAGCTAAAAATTTTAAAATAAATAATAAAACAATAGAATTAGCAAGAATATGTCCGTTTAATATCTGTGTAATGGTTGAATAACCCGCTCCCAGTATTTTTGGTTCTAATAATCCAATAGCACCCACACCTATGCCACCGATTGCAGGCCACCACATCCAGTGTAAAGGAATTTTTGTATAATCATTTTCTAAATAATGCACACAATGAGTGATTCCAACTGCAATAATACCCGAAATAATACCGATAATAAAAAAACAAAATATTTCACTCGAAGCTGAAGGCAATGATACAGAAGACATTGGAAAAACGAGATCATCTCCAATGAATTTCATTCTTATAAATTCAGCCGCTATGACAGAAAGTGCTGCTGGTATTAGGGATCTTGCTTTAAATTCATATAACATTAATTCGACTGCTAAGAAAATGCCTCCTAATGGACTGCCAAATGCTGACGAAACAGCTCCTGCAACCCCCGCACTCAATAAAATTTTTCTTTCATAGGATGACGTTTTAATAAATTGACCAATTGTAGAACCAAGAATACCACCAGTTGCTATTATTGGACCTTCATCCCCAAAAGGACCACCAGAACCAACTGATACTGCTGCAGCAGTTGGTTTTAAAATCAATAATCTTTTAGAAATAATACTGTCATTCAGTAATATTTTTTCCATAGTTTCTGGAATACCATGACCATAAACTGCTGGGTTGATAAATCTTGCAATCAATCCAATAATAAGACCACCTATAATTGGCATAAAAAAAGCCCAGTAGCCTAAATGATGTTGTGCAGGTGATGCTTCTGTTAAAGAAAATTTTCCAAAATAAAATAAATTTGTCACAATATTTATGACAAGTTTTAAAGCTTCAGCAAGAAATCCAATAAAAATTCCGATTATTAGGCTCAAAAAGCAGAGAAAAAAATCACGTTTTTGAAAAAATGCTGACTTATGTACAAAATACTTTCCTCTGAAATAACGCATTTTTTCAATGTAAGTCATATAAGAAATCCTACTCAACAGCAAGAGGTTCTATTCATCAAAATCACCTACTCCTTTGGCAAAAAAAAAAGCAAACAACTTTGATTGCAAATTAATATTACACGAATTAGATTCAATTCTGTAGTATTGGAACAATATGGAATGGAATATGAATAAATTTATAGAAAACTTTGTTCTCCCCACAGAATGGATGAATTCAAGTCCACAAAAAATCGAATCTATTTCTTTTGGTGGAATAAAACTTCCTCAAAATACAATTTATCTTGATTTTGCCTCAAGCACACCGCTTGACAAAAGAATTTTAGAAAAAATGACACCTTGGATGCTTGGTTATTTTGCAAATTCCGCTAATAGATTGCATCCAATGGGAGAATTAACTGAACATGCTTTAGGTTGGGCTCGCACAACGTTAGCAAAAGTTTTTTCTGTTTCATTTGATGAAGTTATTTTTACCGGAAGCGCAACAGAAAGTAACAACTTATTTATAAGAGGGCTTGTCGAGAACCCCCATAGAAAGAGAAATAAAATTGTTTATTGTGCAACTGAGCATTCTAGTATTATTGTAACAGCAAATACTTTAAAAGCTCTTTCTAATAACATTCAAATTGCTGAATTACCTGTCGATGAATATGGACAAATAATTATTGAAATTGCTGAACGCATTATCGATGAAAATACATTATGTGTCTGTGTTATGGATGTAAATAACGAAACAGGTGTCAGACAGTTACAACTTGATAAAATCAGAAAAATTTCTTCAGATTGCGGAGCACTTCTCCATGTGGATGCCTCTCAAGGATTTGCCCGCAGTCAATTGATTGCTGAAGGTGTCGATTACGACTCCTTAACAATATCATCGGCAAAAATATATGGGCCAAAAGGAGCTGCAGCCCTTATTTTAAAAAGAAGAAAACCTAAAATAAAATTACAAGCGCAATTAACTGGAGGAGGCCATGAATTTGATCTGCGTTCAAGCACGCCAAATATTGCTGCAATCATGGGCTTTACGTATGCGTGTCTTTATCAACAACAAGAAACTAGAGAACGAATCAAGTATTACGAGTTTCTAGAAAATGCTTTTTGCGATGAATTAAATAAACACATACAAGTTAATTTTTATGCAAACAAAATGCAAAAGATTGCCGGGATATTGACAATCTCTTTTCAGGGCGTAAATGCTATGAAACTTTTAGAAGAAACAAAAACTGTCTGCGCCAGTGTCGGCAGTGCATGTAAAACCCTCCAAGCAACTGCGAGTCATGTACTTGTGGCTATGGGTGTAGAGCTTGAAAATACTTTAGCGAGTTTTCGAGTGAGTTTTGGTTTAACAAACTCTGAACAAGAGGTAAGAGAAGCGGCAAAATTACTTGCACAAACAGCTCATCAATTAAGAGAAAAATCTGCAACTCTTTTATAAGGATTATGAAGTGCTATGGATTTGAATGTTCTAATCGTCGGCGGAGGAATACACGGAACAGGGCTTTTGCACGATCTTGCGACTCGCAATGTACCGGGCGTGCACTTAGTTGAAAAAAGTTTACTTTCTTCAGGAACATCAAGCAAAAGCACAAAGCTTGTGCATGGGGGGCTTAGATATCTTGAACACCTCAATCAATGGGGACTTGTGCATGAAGCTCTTAAAGAAAGAGCTATTTTATTACGTTTACTTAGAGATATAGTTAAACCTCTGCCCTTTGTTCTACCTAATTTTAAAGGTGACAAAAGACCACCTTGGTTAATTCGCATGGGGCTCTTCTTTTATGATCTTTTGGCAGGAGATGGCGGGTTGCCATCTGCTAGTACAATAAATAAAAAAAATATTCTTAGCTACGCACCTTATTTAAATCCTGAAAAAGTTGAAAAAGAAATGATAAGTGCATTTCAATATTACGATGCACAAATGCTTGATGATGTAATTACAAGGATTGTTGCTGAAGCTGCTGTAAAACTCGGAGCGAGTTATGAAGAAAATGCTAAAGTAACTGAAGTCATTCCTATCCAGGATGGATATAAAGTAACAATTGTCAGCAAAGATTCTACCAAAACTTTAACTACCAGAACAATTGTGAATGCCTCTGGCGCTTGGTGCAATGCAAATCTATTAAATTGGAATATTATCCCAAATATCACATGTCTATTGAATCTAGGCACGCACATAGTCTTTAACCCCGAAGCTGTGCCCAACGGTGATATTACAAAAAATTCTGCGACACTTATTCAAGAACCTGATGGAAGAATCGTATTTTTTATACCATGGTTTGGTAAATGGCTCTATGGCACCACAGAATCTATTCTTGTCGGTGAACCGTCCCATGTTCGTTATCCGGAAGAAGATAAAGCTTATCTTATGCACACCGCTAAAGAAACACTCAATTTGCACGATGCTGAAAAAAATATTTCTGAAATTTTCTGTGGTGTCCGTTGTATGCCTCTGCATGTAAAAGCAAATATTAAAAATTTTAACTCTACTTGGAATAATGAACCTTTTAATTCACCCTTTTATGTAAGACAACTTGATAAAAATATATCCGGTTTATCGAGAGAAACAGTTCTCGACGAAGTTCTGCCAGGATTAATTACAATTTATGGTGGGAAATACACAACATATCGTTCTATTTCAGAAAAAATAGGTGCTCTCCTTTCACGAAAATTAAAATTAGGATCTTCGACAGGAACACACTTAGCTGAAAATTGGTTTTTATCTGAACTCATGCAAGAAAAACCCAGTTTATTTTCATCCTCTGCCAATCTTCGTCAGATGTAAAAATTTTCCTCACTTCACAAGTCTCTCACTTTTGAATATAGTTAATCTTGTATTAAATATATTTCGTGAGGTCTCTATGCTTTCAGCTAAAATTCAGTCTCGACTTTCTCACTTTTTTCAAAAACAGCTTTTCTTACAAGTCGTTATAGCAGTCATACTTGGTATAATCGTTGGTGTAACTCTACCAAGTCATGCTATAGATTTAAAAATCATTGCTGTTTTATTTATTCGCTTGATAAAAATGGTTATCACTCCCGTTGTTTTTGTTTCCATTGTACTCGGAGTGTGTGCAAACAAAGAGCATCGAAGTATAGGAAAACTTGCTTTTAAAACTTTGATATATTTTGAAATTATGTCTATAGTAGCCGTGCTTATTACCTTTGGTTATATGTTTTTATTGCAACCTGGAAGTGGTTTTAATATTGGTTTATTCAATGGCATCGATGTGTCAAAATTTAAACCGAAAGAAGGATCGACTGGTGGGTTTATGGAATTTATTACCCACATGGTACCTGAAAGTGTGTTTGGTACTTTAGCCGGAGACAATTTACTTGCAGTTATCGTTCTAGCAGTTATTTTTTCTGTTGCTATTTTGCAAATAGAAGAAACGACAAAAGTTGTTACGTTCTTTAAGCATGCAAACGATGTCTTTTTTAAAATGATTGCTCTTATTTCTCGAGTTTCTCCAATCGCAGCTTTTGCCGCAATTTCAGCAACTGTGGGATCCCAAGGAATTGGTGCCCTCACAATGCTTGGTTATTTTATATTAGTCATGGGCATTAGCATGGTAACATTTTGGGTTATCGTTTATATCGTAGGTAAATTTTACGGTTTTAGCGCAATAAAACTAATGAGACATATAAAAGAAGAAATGTCTATTGCTTTTGGTACGTCTTCTTCCGAATCCGTCTTTCCTCAGTTAATGAATAAACTTGAAACTTTTGGATGTTCTAAAAAAGTTGTGAGCTTTGTTCTTCCGACTGGATATGCTTTTAATTTAGATGGGACAGCTATTTATGTAACCGCAGGTGCTATTTTTATTCAGCAAGCTTATAATATTCCCTTTGGTTTTCCGGAATATCTCGGATTATTTTTAACTATACTTATCGTTTCTAAAGGTGCGGCTGGAATTACGGGCGCAGGTTTTGTTACTTTATCTGCGATATTAGCAGCAATGCCAAATCATATTATACCTATCGAAGGATTAGCATTGTTATTAGGAATTGATCGTTTTATGTCCGACGCACGCGTTGTCACAAATATTGTAGGGAATACGGTTGGTACGGTCATTATTGCAAAATCGGAAGATGAGTTTAAATTAAGGAAGTAGCGACTCACATTTTAATTTATTAATATTTATATTTATCTATAAAATATCTGTACAAATCAAATAAAAAATTGACATATAAAAAAATAAAATATAGAACTTTCTGATAGCTCGCTCAATTGCTAAGCTATATATCCTATTTCCTATTTTAGTTCCTAGCATTTCTAAAATAATAATTGTTATTTTTCTAAGGAGTTATATACGTGAAAAAGTTTCTTTTGCCTAATTTTATACTTTTATCTTTAGCAATATTATCATTCTTCAAATCCACTCATGCTTTTGCTGATAGCGTCATATATCCAAACGACAATTCCCGAATTATTTTCCCTGCAGAAAAAGAAAATATTTCTTTATCCGTTAACCCCTATGATATCCGCACAAAATTAATGCCAGGTCAATTTGTTGCGTTTAACGGAAATTATTTCTTTAAAATTCGAGTCGCAGAAAATAATACAATTAAAATTGATTTGCCTCAATCACTTGATTGCCTAATTTATGAAATCTGTAGCTTTTCTTCATTAGCAAGCTTTACAACTAAAGCAAAAATTCAAAATATTGAAGGCTATTATGCATTTTTTAAACTTGTACATGAAAAAAGAAACCTAAGACCTCTCTCTGATGAAAATAAAAAACAAGTAAAAAACTTTAAATTTGAGCTTAAAGCAAGTTACAATACTCCTTCAGAGCTTATTTTAAAATCTCCCGATAGAACCACTCAAATACTGGAAATAAGAACTATTGCAGAAGCGAAGAACTTTGCAAAACACTCTGAGCAAATCACTCAAGGGAATTATTATGCACGCAAAACTGAAAACTATTCTTATCAAGTGACTGTTTCGGAAGAAAATAAAATATCTGTTTCTTTACCACAGACAATTTGTCTTTTTGATCCCATTTGTAATAAACTTGGTATTGAGAAATATGCAGGTTCCGCAGTGGCATATAAAATTCATCAGTATAAAAAAGCATTTGAACTAAAAGATATTAAGAGCAATCAAGTTATTCTCAATAATAAAGGACAAAGTGTTCTGGAAAACATCAAAATAGTTATCACGACAAATTATAATATTCCTGAAACTTTATACATTAAGAGAGAGAACCAAAGAAATTGGGAAAAACACACATTATTGAGGGACTCACAAAAGCATCTTTTAATTAAAAATTAATTAAAGGAAGTTATATTCTTTCTTTAAGGAAGAACAAAATAGAGGGTTTATACCCTCTATTTTTAATAATAATTTTCATTTATATGAAGAGAGACTTTTCTAGTTAAAACCTAAAGGCGAAGCTCAATCACCATACCCTCTGTACCCTGCTTAATGACATAATCGCAACCCGCTGCAGTTGCGAGGTCTATCCAAGTCACAAAACTGATAAGGGCAAATAAAGTGTTTGGACTGTTGGGATCGGGAGCAATCAAGAGCATTCCTTGTTCAATTCGTTCATTTACACTCAGCTCTGAATTGCGCATAAGATCGAAAAATTCTTCTGGGAACGCCATTCCTTCACACTCCCAGCGGGCACTGATCTTTCCATCCACACTTTTAGCTGAAAATACTACTCCGTTCCCACGTCGGGCAAAATAGACGGAACTGCGCCAAGGACCTACAAGCAATCTGCGTAACACAGCCTCATTCGTGCTTGCCTTCAGAGGTGTCACAATAGCTTGCTCAATATTTATGCCTTTGCGCCGCCAAGTTGTGTCGAAGGTTTCTGCGACATCTCTGAATATTTGCGACACATCCATATTTTGTGGAGGAGATTTTACGATAAGTTTTTCAATAATCCCTTTAGGATCATTGGCTAAATATATTTCAAACTCATTCAAACTGTCTACAACATCATTCCAACGTCTTTTTAATAAAGAATTGGGATCGGCTCCGCTTATCGAGGAAAAGGGATCCGGGGATCGCTCTTGCTTTTGTTTTAAAAAAGATTTTTCCATCGCATATGCGCGTACCTGTTGAATAAACTGATAGAGCGCCATTTCTGGAGCAGGTATCCCTTTTCTTGGCTCTTCTGGATGCACATTTCCTTGAAAGTATTTGATACCAAGCGCAACTAAATTCATATCTTCATTCTTGGGTGATAAATATGAACAGATAGCACCAATTTTATAAAATAAGAAAAAAATAGAGAATATAAGTGAAAGAACCCCACCCCCCGCATAAATAAAAAGTTTGAGTCCATGCGATTCACTTAAAAAACAATAAGAAAAAAAGACACCAGCAGCTACTGCAAAAAGGAGAGAAAAGAAAAATGGAGCAACCAATGACACACCTTGTTTTACATGTATAGCTTTATCAATAATATTTTCAGGTGTGTTTTTTTGCACACGACTTGTCTGCTGAGCTGTATTTGCTTTTTTTTTGCGAACATACCAAGGTTCTGGATCATTTCGTTGCGACTGGAGCATAAGCGGGTCCACTCAATTTAATTAGAAAAAAGAAATGTTTTATACAACTTTACCCTTATCAAATAAAAAGAAAATGAGGAAATAGATCAGCTCGAATAAATGACGGGAGCGTAATCAATAACCTTAATTTCGGGAGAGATCTTACCATTCCAGTTTCCAAGTTTGGCTTCGACCACCAGTTGTATATCAACGCCAGTTGCTAAAAACTCTTCGAAAATATCGGCCATGCCAAAAGCGGTCACCCAGACATCTCGAGCATTTTCTAAGAGCAAAACTTTTGCATGTCCCTGGGACAAGTCCTTACCCATACGTTTAACGTGTTTCACCTGCGCAGGTCCAACAAGCCAACGTGTCCTTGGATTTTCAACACCATAGGGTTCGAACTGCTCTAATTTTCGCAAAAAATGCGGGCTCATATCATTGAGTGACAAAATACCATCGACATGCAAAAGAGGAATTTTGTCTTGAGCTAGTATGATCTCACCAGCTTTTTTTGCAAGATATTCTCTTAACCAAGGAAGCTTTTCTGGCGCAAGTGTCAATCCCACTGCATGGAAATGACCACCAAACGAGATGAACTCATGCCTCACTTCATTGAGAACAGAAAAGAGATCGAAAGAATGTGTCGATCTTCCACTCCCTTTTAGTTTGCCATCAAGTGTCCCAAAAACCAAAACTGGACGATAAAATTTATCGAGCACACGGGTGGCAACAAGCCCCACAACCCCAGGGTGCCAGTCTTCTTTGTGCAAGACCAAAGCTTCAGGAAGTTCTGCTAGAGCAGCCACTTGTGCAAGAGCTTCTTGGGTGAAAGCTTTTTCAAGCTGTTGCCGCTCTGAGTTTTCCGCATGTAAAAATTGCGCCATTTCTAAAATATTTTGATCTTCATTAGTATAAAGGATGTCTACACTACGCAATGCATTGCCCAAACGACCAGCTGCATTGAGACGTGGGCCAATTTTAAAGCCAACATCGACAGAATCGATTTTGGAGTTTTCGTTCCAACCTGCAAGTTTAAGCAGATGAAATAAACCCAAGCGGTTACCGTTTTGGATATTTTGGCTTAAGACTTCAAGGCCAACTTTACACAACGTATGATTGACTCCAGTTAAAGGTGCCATATCTGCAATTGTGCCAAGAGCAACATAGTCTAAATAATTTTTTAGGTTAATGGGGCAGGCCATCCCCTGCTCACGCAAAAGCGCACGCAAAGCAATCATGAGATAAAAAGCAACGCCGACACCAGCAAGCATGCGATAAGGAAACAAACAATCTTTTTGCTTAGGATTTAATATTGCAAAAGCATTTGGGAGAGTAGGAGGAATATCATGATGATCCGTAATAATAACATCGAGATTTAAAGACAAAGCATGTTCGCATGCATCGACCGCAGCAATCCCATTATCTACAGTAATGACAAGGGTTGTTCCCTTGTCAGCTATTTTTTGCAAGCCAATTTTATTTAAGCCATATCCTTCAACGAGACGATCAGGAATATATACATCAACTGGATAGTTTATATCAGTAAAAAAATGCTTAAGCATGGCACAAGATGTTGTGCCATCTACATCATAATCACCAAAAATAGTTATTTTTTCTTTTTTCTGCATCGCAGAAACAATGCGCTCTGCAGCTTTACGAATATCTTTTAATGACCAAGGTTCTGGTAACAGAGAAAGAGGTGATGCATCCTCTTTCATTGTTTTTCCATCAAGCAAAGAAACTTTTTTTTGCGAAATATATTGGTCAATTTCTTTACCATTTTCTGCAAAAATCTTTCTTAATTTCCAAGTAAACCGACTTGTTATACATAAATTTTCTTTATTTAAAATAAAATTTTGTGAAGTCAATTTACTTTGAGAAAGAACTGCTAATTCCATTTATTTTTTATCCTGCGGAACTTTTTTTCTAACATTTATAGGTGGTGCATAGTCTTTTGGCCGTACTTCTTTTGCTAATTCTTTCGCATCTTTTTTCTTCCAGCCTAATTTATTAAGGTAACCATCCATCATAAGAGTTAAAGGTGCAGCAACATAAATAGATGAGTACGTACCGACCACTATACCCACAAGCATTGTGATAGCAAAGTCTTCAATAGATCCGCCCCCTAAAATAGAAAGCACAAGAAGAGCTAATATACCTGTGGTTGATGTTAAAATAGTGCGGTTCATGGTTTGACTGATACTGCGATTTACCACATCAATCATGGGCATTTTGGGTTGCAGTGTGCGTGTTTCACGAATTCGGTCATAAACAATCACAGTGTCATTAATGGAATATCCAACAATTGTTAAAAATGCAGCGATAGAAACTGTGGTAAATGGACGACCAAATAAGGTCATCACTCCAAGAGCTATCACAACGTTGTGCACAAGGCAGAGAACTGCACCTGGAGCAAAACGCGAGTCAAAACGAAACGCAATATAAATAAGAATACCTATGCAAGAAAGTAACAAAGCCATATAACCTTTGTACTCGTCTTCTTTTCCAACTTTCCCAGAGATATTAGTAATCGAGGCTATCTGGATTTTTTCAGCACCAAATTCAGCTTTTAATGCGCTTACCAATTTGTCTGCGCGGTTTGTCGTAGCACTTTCATCTTGCCCTTTCTCACGTTGCATTCGGACAATATAAGACTCTGAATTGTCTTTACGGGCAGCAAGTGAGCCATACGTAGTGATTTCTGCATGATTAATTCCGGCTTTAGTAACAGCTTCATGCAATTGTTCACGGGTTATTGACTTGTTAAGGACATTGACTTGAATTTCAGCACCACCTAAGAAGTCGATACTGTAATTCAAACCTTTTATTCCAATGATTAATAAAGAAACAGCTACAAGAAAAACAGATATTCCGACTGTTACTTTACGCCATTTCATAAAATCAAAAAAATAATTGTGTGGGAAAACTTGAATATTTCCAATTTTAAAAGCCATAATCGTTTTCCTCTTTTTTAACCAAATCTTTTTAATTTCGTTTTTTCAACCAACCACTGGCCAATGACTTCAGTTACATAATAAGAAGTAAATAAAGTACAAATAATACCAGCTAACAATGTAACAGCGAAGCCTTTTACAGTTGGATTGCCATAAATAATAAGCACAATCCCTGCAACAGCAGAAGTAAAGTGAGCATCAATTAATGTACGAAAACTCGTATGGTATCCTTTGTAGAACGCTTGTTTTTGTGAAAATCCAGAACGAATTTCTTCACGAATACGCTCATTGATAACTACGTTGCCATCCACTGCTATCGCCATTGTCAGCACAATTCCGGCAATACCAGGTAAAGTTAAAGTAGCGCCAAATAAGGCCATGAATGCTAAAATAAGCAGAACATTAAAGAGCATGGCAATATTTGCAACCAATCCAGAAATTCCATAAATAACAAGCATAATAACGATCACTAATATGCCAGCAATGATTGTGGAAATAATACCGGAATGAATATTTTGCGCACCTTCACTTGGACCAATTTGTCTTTCTTCGACAACTTTTACAGATGCAGGAAGAGCGCCCGCACGTAATACCAAAGATAAATCCTGCGCTTGTTTCATCTGGTCAACCATATTGGTACTGCTACCCATGGTGATTTGCGCACTGCCTGTGGTGATTGGTGAGTTTACAACCGGAGCACTCTGCACATTGCCATCAAGAATAATTGCAACTTGATGCGGTGCATTGTTCGGTTTAAAAGCTTCGGTCGTAATATCCCCAAAAAGTTTTGCGCCTTGTGGTTTAAACTTTAACGAAACAACATATTGTGGAATATAATTCTCAGTTGATTGTTGAGCTTGTGCATCTTCAATAAGATCACCAGTTAATTTCGCATGCGCTTCCACTAAATAGGGAAGAGTTGAGATCGTTTTGATCGATTGTGCAGAAGGTGATGTCACCCTATGCAAAATAATTGTTGAATTTTTCGGGAGTTTATTTTTGTCACGTAACCACTGTGAAAGTGTTTCAATCGTTTCAGGCTGATTGGCATCTTCCGGGATTTTCAGTTCTTTCCGTGCTTCCTCAAGCAACTGTGGCAATTGCCCTTGTGGTATGCTGTTGAGCACTAACCTAAAGTCCAACTGTGCCGTGTTACCTAAAAGTTGCTTAGCCCTTTCGGTGTCCGACATACCTGGCAGTTCAACCATAATGCGGGTGTTACCAGCTTGGAAAATATTGGGTTCAGCCACACCAAATTGGTCAATACGATTGCGTATGGTGTTGATGGCTTGCTGCATAAGTTGTTTTTCATAATCGCCTATATAACTGCGATTTGCTTGAAAATAAAGGGTCTTACCTTCAATTTTATCGAATAAAACCAGCAGAGTTTGCTCTTGTATTCTTTTTTGTACGAGTTGTGCTTTTGCGATGTTGTCGAGTTCTACAACTGTGGACAGGTCAGGATTGACTTTATAGGAAGTGATTTTCACTCCTTCAGAAGCAACAGAGTCTTTCGCAAGAGAAATGGAGCGATGAATAGAGTCTTGAATAGCTTTTTCAACTTCAACATTGAGAGTAAGAGACAATCCGCCCTTTAAATCGAGCCCTAAATTGATTCGAGCCGCTGGTAAAAGATTTTCAGACCATCTTTCATACCATTTTGTGGGCACGCCATTTGCATCTCTTTGCCATTCAGAAGGACTACCGAAAAAAGATGGAAGTGTATAAATTATACCAAATACAAGTGCACAAAGAATAATGACACTCTTAATCCACCACATTGGTGGCATGGAGCTTTTGTTCTGCATAAGTTCACCCAATGTCTATCAATTTAAAAAATCTTTGCAAAAAAGAAAAAACCGCCCACCCTATGCGAGCGGGCGGTTTTTCTATTTAAGAAGCAAAACCGACTCTTACTTTGCTGGAACAGCTGTAGAGGCAGAATCAAGTCTTCCTGAAATGGAACTTTTCAGAACGCGCACTGTGGAGTTGCCGACATTTAGAGAAACAATATTTTCTTTCACTTCAACAACAGTACCAATGATTCCACCTGCGGTGATCACTTCGGAACCAGCTGTTAAAGATGCCAAGAAAGCTTTTTGCTCTTTTGCTCTTTTTGCTTGTGGACGGAATACAAAGAGCCACATAAAGAGGATCATCCCACCGATGAGAGCAAAATTGAGCCAACCTGCGCCTGCAGGAGCTGCACCCGCAGCTGCTCCTGCGGGAACTTGTATGGGGGCTGTTGCACTGGTTGCGTCTTGGGCAAGTGCTTGACCTGCTCCTAAAGTGGTCGCAATGATTGAGCTTAAAGACATTGAAAGAGATTTTATATTCATTGTTAGATGCACTCCAATTAAAACTAAAAAAACAACACGTTTAATCTAGTATCATCTTTGAAATAGTTTGCAACTGCATGTTCGTAGTCCCTTCGTAGATTTTACCAATTTTGGCATCTCGATAAAATTTTTCGGCGGGGAAATCTTTAACAAAACCATAACCTCCATAAATTTCAAGCGATAGACTTGAAACAAATTCAGCAACAGAACTTGTGAAGTGCTTAGCCATGGCAGCTTCTTTGACAAAGCTTTTTCCAGCGTCCTTTAACCGAGCTGCATTATAAACCAGAAGACGAGCTGCTTCAATCCGTGTCGCCATTTCTGCTATTTGAAATTGTATCCCTTGATATGCGGACAGAGGTTTGCCAAATTGTTCGCGCTGCTTAGCATAAGACATCGCACCAGCAAGTGCTCCTTCAGCCAAACCCAACATTTGTGCAGCTATGCCAATCCGTCCTTCGTTTAATGTTTCAATGGATATTTTATATCCTTTCCCAATTTCGCCGACGATATTTTCTTTTGGTACCTTAACATTTTCAAATATAACTTCACAGGTACTGCTTGCACGAATTCCAAGTTTTGTTTCTTTACGCCCTAACGAAACACCTGGCATTTCTTTTTCAACAAAAAATGCCGTGATACCTTTATATCCTAATTCCGGATTCACGTTGGCGAAAACAAGAAATAAACTTGCTTCTTTTGCATTGGTAATAAAGACTTTCTTACCATTTAATTCATAATAACTCCCCTTATCAACTGCACGGGTTTTCAAAGCAAAGGCATCGGAGCCACTGTGCGGTTCCGTTAAACAATAAGATCCAACTTTCTTTTGAGCCATCTGAGGAAAATACTTTGATTTTATATGCTCCGAACCCCATTTCATAAGTGCGTTTTCCACTAAAGTATTCTGCACATCAACAAACACACTCACACTCGGGTCAACTTGAGCAATTGCTTGAATTGCTAAAATCGCTTGAAAAAAAGAACCGCCCGATCCGCCGTATTTTTCTGGCACTTCGATTGCCATCAGCCCCATGGAAAAGATCTTTTCAATTATTTTTGGATTGAGAGTTTCACTTTCATCCATTTCAGTAATATGTGGGTATATTTCTTTTTTGGCAAAATCCTGAACGGAACTAAAAAAAAGTGTTTCTTCGTCATTGAGGACGGTTAAAGGCAAGAGACCAACTTGTTTCATTCCCACACTCCTGGTTATGTTTAGATCATAAAATTTCTGATACTCATACTTTTAATACACCTGTCTTAAAAAAAGCACAACAAATCCCAACTTTATCCGCCTTATCAGATTTAAAAAAAGTCTGTCTTCGAACATTTCCGAAAAGATAGGAAATATCCGTCAAAATTTCAGAACCTGAATTTTAAATAATTTCGCAAAGAAATTGTTAAGATCTATTTTAATAGTAAATATTAAAAAATTTGATGTAATTCAAATTAGTTAATTTTTATTTGTAAATTTTAATAATAATTTTATAAAAAAGAGAATCAATGTAAGTGGAGTTAAAACTCATGAAAAATAAAAGTCTTGCATTTAAGCTTATTTCTTCTTTCCTAATCCTTTTGTTATTTATTTTAAGTTCCGCAATTTATAGTATACTTATGAATAACAAAACCCAAAGCTATGCAGACGACGTAGCAAACAATTGGTTCCCAAGCGTCGACTCTGTTGCAAAATTAAGCAATACTTTTGCCAATTATTCTCGTAGGAATCTGGCTATTTTAACTTATTATGCCTTTAATCAGCAAAATAAATTAAAAAAGGAATTTCTCGATCAACATGAAAGCTGGAAAAATGAAATGACATCTCTCATAGAAAAGCACAAAAAGCAACTGGTTTCGAGTCCAGAAGAACTGAAATTAATCGATCTTGTCGATAAAATTTGGGTGCAATATATTGACTCTTCTGACGAAGATAGAAGTTTACTGACTAAAAATCCTGCAGCAGCATTTGAAAGATATCAATCGGAAACCTTAAAAATTGCTGTTACTATGTCCAAAGCTCTCGCAGATCTTGGGAAGTTCAACTACGATGGCGGAGTCAATTCATCCACAAAAGGCAATTCCCTAACAGCAATCACAAACTTCACAATGACATCTATTGTTATTGCCTCAATTATCATTTCCTTGCTTATCCTGCAAATCATTCTAAAATCGACAAACTCTATTTCTCAGGCCGTGACGAATCTAAAAAAACAAAGCGTGTCAACCAGTAAAATAGCGAGTGAGTTAAAGTCAAGTTCACAATCTCTCTCTGACTCTGTGACAGAACAAGCTGCTTCTATTCACGAAACCAGTGCTGCGATCAACGAAATCACCAGCATGGTCAATCGCACGGCAGAGAATGCTAAGGAATCCACAAACGTTGCTAAAAGTGCTTCCGACAAAGCAGTAGAAGGACAAAAAACCATGCTCAGGCTTGTTCAAGCCATGGAAACAATTCAGGAGTCCAGTGGACAATTACAGAATATTGCTGTGATTATTAACCAAATTAACAGTAAAACCGCAGTCATAAACGATATTGTTTCGAAAACCGAGCTCTTATCTTTGAATGCTTCAATTGAGTCTGCACGAGCAGGAGAGCATGGCAAAGGCTTTGCGGTCGTGGCAGAAGAAGTGGGTAACCTTGCTAAAGTAAGTGGGAAATCTGCGCATGAAATTCAGGAACTGATCACTAAAAGCCAAGAACAAGTCAATAGTATATTAAATTTAACCAAAGATAGGGTAACAGAAGGAAAACAAGTGACGACAGAAGCGCAGCAGTCCTTTCTTCAAATCTCCGATGACATTTCTAATATGTCTAACGTCATTCAACAGATTTCTGATGCAACCCGTGAACAGGAAATTGGGGTCAGACAGATTTCCACTGCCATGACACAAATAGATAAGGCCACGCAAAGTAGCCAAGTGGCTGTAAACACAACTTCTGATTCCTCGAATAACCTCGTCGAACAAAGTAACAGACTCGATTCCACAGCAAGAGATATTGAAATCTTAATAAAAGGAAAAGTGATGGGAGCTTCTTAAGGATAATATTCTGCTTAAATAGTCAAAGCTCTGGCAAAACTCTATTCTTCCCTCGCCAAACATAATGCATGCGGAATGCTAAGATATATATAAGAGCTAAAGACTGCATAGTGTTAATTCTAAATAAAAATTGACAAATAATTCATTTTGAAACTTTAGTTTTTAAATCCACATCCGATTTATAATTGTGCATCGGTCTCATGAAGCTCGAAAGTGGAGTTCAGCATTATGAACAATAAAAGTTTAGCCTTTAAACTCAATACCTCGTTCCTTATCTTGTTAGCCTTTATTCTCACATCTGCGATTTATAGTATCCTAATGAACAACAAGACCCAAAGTTATGCCGACGATGTGGCTAACAATTGGTTCCCAAGCGTTAACTCAACCGCAATAATGGGCAATGAAATGACTAAGTTCTCACGTCGAGAAGTTCTTGTCATTGCCACTTACTTGGGCGATAGATTGCAGAATCTAAAAGCTAATTTGGATGATTTAGCGACTTGGAAAAAGAATTTTGAGACCCAGCTCGAAACTCACAAAAAAACGTTATCTTCTGGGCCTGAAGAACAAGCAATCGTAGAAGCTCTAGATAAAGAATGGAAAAAGTATATTGAATTTACAGAAAAAGATCTTGAACTCGCAAAGCAAAAACCTATTCTTGGTTTAGAGCACTATCAAGCAAACACAAAAGGTCAAGCAATTCTTGTAACAAAAGAAATTGATAGACTGGCAAAATACAATTATGACAACGGAGTAAAAACATCCACTAAAGGGAACAATTTAACTGCAATCACAAACTTTACCATGGCTGCAATTGTGATTTCATCCATTATTGTATCACTTATTATCTTCCAAATTATCCGAGTTTCAACCAACTCGATTTCCACTGCTGTGACAAACTTAAAAAAACAGAGTGTTACAACAAGTAAGATAGCTGGAGAGTTAAAATCAAGCTCCCAGTCCCTTTCCGATTCCGTGGCGGAGCAAGCCGCTTCTATTCACGAAACCAGTGCTGCCATCAACGAAATCACCAGCATGGTCAACCGCACCGCTGAGAATGCTAAGGAATCCACAAACGTCGCTAAAAGTGCTTCGGACAAAGCAGAAGAAGGGCAAAAAACCATGCTCAGACTTGTTCAGGCAATGGAAACCATTCAGGAATCCAGTGGTCAATTGCAAAACATAGCTGTGATAATCAATCAAATAAATACCAAAACAGCTGTCATCAACGACATCGTTTCAAAAACGGAACTTTTGTCACTCAATGCGTCCATCGAGTCTGCCCGTGCTGGTGAATATGGCAAAGGCTTTGCTGTGGTGGCTGAAGAAGTGGGTAACCTTGCTAAAATAAGTGGTAAGTCAGCTCATGAAATCCAAGAACTGATTACAACAAGTCAAGAGCAAGTCAATCAGATCCTGAACATCACAAAAGAACGTGTTGCTGACGGAAAAAAAGTTACGACCGAAGCGCAAGAGTCATTCTTGCATATTTCAGAAGATATCTCGAATATGTCAAACGTGATTCAACAGATTTCAGAAGCAACTCGTGAACAAGAAATCGGGGTCAGACAGATTTCCACAGCCATGTCACAGATAGACAAAGCGACTCAAAACAGTCAGGTAGCAGTAAATACAACTTCCGAGTCGTCAAACAATCTGGTTGAACAAAGTAACAAACTCGATACGACCGCAAAAGATATTGAAATTCTGATTAAAGGTAAAGTTATGGAAGATTCACACGGATAATAAAAAGATTCTATTTACTTAAGGATGAGTGATGAATAGAAAAAGCCTAGCCTATAAATTGTATACCTCTGTTATTATTATACTGATTATAGTATTGCTCTCGGCTATTTACACTGTTCTTATGATCAATAAAACCCAAAGTTATGCTGCAGAAACAAAAAACTTTTGGTTACCCAGTATCCGGATTGCCCACGAATATTTAGACAATCTCACCCTTTTGAGGCAAAGCACATTGCGGATCATGGTTGCGCAAAATGAACAGAATAGAAAATTATTTATAGAAAAATGGAAAAAAGAAACCGATCATATTGAAGAACTTGGCAAACAATATCAAGAATATATTACTTCAGAAACCGAGCGAGAATCTTTTGCTAAACTGCAAGAAGATTGGAAAAAATACAAAAGTTTGAATGTAAAAATTGTGGAACTTGGCAAACAAGGGAGAGCAAAAGAAGCTCTCAATCTCATACGTGAAACCACAGATGCTCTCATCGAGAGAATGGAAACATCTCTCGAAAAACTGATAGATATTAATTATAAAGGCGCTGTACAATCGACGAAATTAGGGGCTAACTTAACAAGTATTACAACGGTAACTATGATAGCTATTATAAGTGCAACTGGTTTGATTGCACTAATCATATTTATTATCATAAAAACTTCAATGGGCTCAGTTTCAAAAGCCATTGAAAATTTAAAAGTACAAAGTGTAGCAACTAATAAAATAGCTGTTACGTTAAAAAAGAGTTCCAATTCACTCTCTTCATCCATAACGGAACAAGCGGCATCTATCCATGAGACTAGCGCTGCGATCAATGAAATCACGAGTATGGTCAATCGCACCACTGAAAATGCCACCCAATCCACAATAGTAGCTAAGGCTGCTTCAGAAAAAGCAGAAGAAGGACAAGCCACAATGAAAAGACTTGTCAAAGCAATGGATACCATTCAAGAATCTAATGTTCAATTACAAAACATTACAGGAATTATTGGACAAATTCATACAAAAACAGCGGTTATCAACGACATTGTCGCAAAAACTGAGCTTCTTTCCCTCAACGCTTCAATTGAGTCAGCGCGAGCTGGTGAATATGGCAAAGGCTTTGCCGTGGTGGCTGAAGAAGTTGGGACACTCGCAAAAATGAGTGGTCAATCCGCCAGCGAAATACAAGACCTAATTAATAAAAGCCTTGAGCAGGTCAATCAGATCCTTGAAGTGACTAAAGGACGCGTATCCGAAGGAAAAAAAGTCACAACCGAAGCCAAGGAGTCTTTCCTCCAAATTTCAGACGACATTACAAACATGACCAATGTAATTCATCAAATTTCCGAAGCAACACGCGAACAAGAAATTGGTGTAAGACAAATTGCAACTGCTATGACTCAGATTGATAAAGCAACTCAGAACAGTCAAGCAGCAAGTACAGGAGCTGCAGAGTCGTCAAATAAACTGGTTGAACAAAGCGATAGCCTAGATATTACGGCAAAAGATATCGAGCTATTGGTTAAAGGCGCTGTTACGTAAAGGGTGATAATATGGCTCACAAAAGCCTAGCATTTAAACTCTATATTTCCGTTATATTGCTTGTGCTCATCATATTAGGATCTGCTTCATTTTCTATTTTTATGATCGATAAAACACAAGAGTTTGCCAATGACACGGGTGATGATGAATTGCCTAGCTTTCACTTTGCCTATGAAATTCAAACAGGACTTGGGTTAATAAGAAGAAATGAATTGCGTACCCTTGCTTCAGAAGAACCTAAATTTAAAGAAGCAAATAGGAAAACACTCATTAAAAACCATGAAAGAATTAAAGAACTTTTATCTATTTACAAAAAATATGTTTTCGATGAAAACGAAAAAAAGCAACTTGCACAATTTGAAGTAGATTACATAAAATACAAAGAAGTTTCAGAAAAATATATTGAGCTCAGCAATGCAGGCAATAATAGAGAAGCTCTAAAATTAATGTTCGATGAAGGTGATGCTCTTCTGAAAAAATTGACTGATGGTTTTGCGGACGTGATAGCTAATGATTATGATTTAGCAATCGAGTCAACAAAAAGAGGAGCGAATTTAACTTTTATAACAACACTTACCATGACAATTATAATTGTCCTTTGTTTACTTATTTCATTTGTCATTTTCCGCCTCATTCAAAAATCGACACGAGCTATATCGACAGCTGTATTAAAATTAAAAGATCAGAGTATTTCAACTGGCACAATTGCTTCTGAACTTAAAAATGGTTCTGCTTCGCTTTCCGATGCAGCCAATGGTCAGGCAGCTGCTGTCCATGAAACCACCGCAGCTGTCAACGAAATCACCAGTATGGTCAATCGCACGTCCGAAAATGCGAGACACTCCAATGAAGTCGCAAAAGGAGCTGCAGCTAAAGCAGAAGAAGCACAAATAACCATGCAACGTCTTGTCACCGCCATGGACACCATTCAGGAGTCAAGCAGTCAATTGCAAAATATAGCCGATGTGATTGCAGAAATTAATACAAAAACAAAAGTTATCAACGACATCGTTAATAAGACAGAACTCTTATCCCTCAACGCCTCCATTGAGTCAGCGCGGGCAGGGGAACACGGAAAAGGCTTTGCAGTGGTTGCTGATGAAGTTGGAAAACTTGCAAAAGTAAGTGGAAAATCGGCAAAAGAGATTCAACAACTTATTCGCAAAAGTCAGGGTGAAGTTAACAATATTCTCGAATTGACAATTTCAAGAGTTACAGACGGGAAAAAGGTTACAACCGAAGCTCAGGATTCATTTATCAAAATTTCGGAAGATATTATTAATATGACTTCTGTAATACAACAGATTTCCGATGCCACTCACGAGCAAGAAATTGGGGTCAGACAAATTTCCACTGCGATGGATCAGATTGACCGTGCTACACAAAGTTGTTTGAGTGCGGTAAATACAACACGGGAGTCTTCTCTGCACCTTATAGAACAAAGTAATAAACTCGACCAAACTGCAAAAGATATTGAAGTTCTTATTATGGGATCAAAAGCTTAAACTTAATATTTTGAAGACTAGAATGAAAAATAATAAGATTAATTACCTGCATAATATCAGCACTTTTTCTCTAGCTCTGCCTATGTTTATTTTTTCTATTTTATTAATATTTGGTGCCCCACCGATGCTTGATACACTCCGCCGTTTAGGTTATGAGGCATATTTTGCTCATATGTTAGGTGGATTTAAATTTATTGGCAGCATTGCTCTTATTCAAAAAAAATATCCTCGCCTAAAAGAACATGCTTATGCAGGATTTTGTTTTGATTATATCGCAGCCATTGTCTCACATATAAACGCAAAAGACCCATTTTTTATAATTCTAGCACCTATCATCGCAATTTGTATTTTAACTATTTCATATTTAAGCTGGTCTCATAGAGTAAAGCTCACAGAGATTTTTTCCCGATGAAATATATGGTAAGTGATATTTAAAAATATAATTTTTTGATTTTAATATAATTCATCGATAAAAGAATTAATTTTTAAATCCAAAAATGCGTTCAATTTTAACAAACTTATTCAATCTAATACAATTAATTTTTACATAATATATGATCTCACTTCAAAATTCATGATAAATAGATTTATTACTTTACAGTCATACAAAAGATATCCCTTCCATTTAAATTCCTTTAGCAAACTCCATAGAAGCTTAAAGTCAACTTATCTCTTTGAAGTCCATTTGAGGTCCATTTGAAGTCCCTTTTATGTTCAAATAAAAACTGTTACCATTTTATGTGTGTGAAAGTTTTCTTTAAAATTGCTTTTTGTTATCTATTTAATATTAATAGTATAATGAAATCAATATTTTGCAAAAAAAACGAAGGAAAGACTATGGCAAAAAAAAGTTTGTCTTTCAAATTAAATTCTTCCATTTTTACTTTACTTATACTCATTATTGTAAGTGGATTATATACAATTTTAATGATAAATAAAACCCAATCCTACGCTCATGAAACAGGTGAAAGCTGGCTTCCAAGTGTTTTATCCACTAGTGAAATGAGTGAGGGAATAGGTAAATATGCAAGAAGAATTATTGGTTTATTAAGCACTTCATTGATAAATTCTGGCGAAGAAGAGAAAAAAGTTAAAGAAGAAGATATAAAAGCTCTAGATAAATATGGTCATAATATTGACAGCGCTCTTGAAAAATATAAAAAACTTGTCAGCACCCCAGAAGATAAAGCACTTCTAGATGATATTATCGTGAAATGGAAAGCATATGACGATGCTTGCAGGAAAGCAATCGAAATCAATAAAGAAGGTAAAAAGGTAGAAGCAATCAAATATGTTCTCTCTGTTGCAAGAAAAGCGGCTGCTGAATTAGAAGCAGCAGTAAAAAAACTTGCTGTTTATAATTATAATGGTGGAGTTAAATCAACAGAAAAAGGAGCATACTTAACAACAATCACAAATATAGCTATGACAAGCATTATTATCTCTTCGGTTTTAATTTCTCTATTTATTTTTATTATTATTAGAAATACAACTGGATCATTGCATATTGCTTACGAAAATCTAAAAAACCAAAGCGTTGTAACAGCAGAAATAGCTTCTTCTCTGAAAAGCGGAGCGAATATATTATCCGAATCCGTAAGTGAACAAGCAGCTTCTATACATGAAACCAGTGCTGCTATCAATGAAATTACAAGCATGGTTAATAGGACAGCTGAAAATGCAAAAGAATCGACAAATGTTGCTTCAGGAGCATCAATTAAAACAGAGTCTGGGCAGAAGACCATGCAAATGCTTGTATCTGCTATGGATACGATTCAAGATTCAAACAATGAATTACAGAATATTGCAGATATTATAAATCAAATAAATACTAAAACTGCTGTCATAAATGATATCGTTTCAAAAACTGAACTGCTTTCTTTAAACGCCTCCATTGAATCTGCACGAGCAGGGGAATATGGTAAAGGGTTTGCCGTCGTTGCAGAAGAAGTTGGAAACTTAGCTAAAATCAGTGGAAAATCCGCGCAGGAGATACAAGCTCTGATTACCTCTAGTCAAGAACAAGTGAATAAAATACTTGGACTTACTAAAGAAAGAGTGAGTGAAGGGAAAAAAGTTACTGCTGAAGCTACAGAATCTTTTCATGCGATATCGAGCGACATCGCAACGATGGCAAACGTTATCCAGCAGATATCCGATGCGACAAGGGAACAAGAAATTGGCGTAAGGCAAATATCATTAGCAATGTCTAATATTGATAAAGCCACACAAAAAAGTCAAAATGCTGTAAATTCCACTTCAGAATCCTCTTCAGATCTCGTCATGCAAAGCGAGAAATTAGAAAAAACAGCAGACAATATTGGTCTTTTAATAAATGGTGAAAAAGTGTCAACTTGAAATTCGGTTTTTATTAATGAAATTATTTCCAAACCTGAATTGATTTCATGTAATGCAGCAGGAGCTGAGGGGCGAAAATTGATTTCCAGTATTTGCAGAAGAAGTGGGAAATTTAGCTAAATTAACAAAAGTTATCGAAAGTTAAATTCTTCATTAGAGATAGAAAAAACTTTAAATTTAACAAAGAAATTAGATTTTCAAAGAAATAATAAATTAAATAATCATTGAAGATGTAAAAAGTTAGCATATTTTTTTAGATAATACCTAACGTCATTATTTTGTACGAATTTAACTTTTATAATCTTATTATTTTTTTTAAAATCTAATTTGAATAAGATACTAACCCGCCCTTTGGAGGACTAATGCTTTTTTTAAAAAGTATTATAAAATATATTACTATTATCAAATTATTTATTTTATCGCTCAATGCGATAGCTGCTGACAAAATAGCTTTAGTCACAGAAGATTATCCTCCTTTTAACATGGAAGAAGGGGGGAAAATAATAGGATCTAGCACAGATATTATAACAACAGCACTGAAAAAAGCTAATATAGAATTTACTCTTGCCTTAATGCCTTGGATAAAGGCTTATCAAATGGGTTTAGACGAAAAAAACACAGCTGTATATTCCACTTCAAGAATACCAGAAAGAGAGGCATTATTTAAATGGGTAGGCCCTATAGCTCAAAATAGTTGGGTATTTTTTGCTAAAAGTGGTTCGAAAATTAAAATATCGAGTTTAGAGGATGCAAAAAAGCATACAGTTGGTGGCTACACTGGTGATGCGAAAGTTCTCTTTCTATTAAAAGAAGGTTTTGTCGAAGGAAAAAACCTATTGCTTGCTAGTAATGAAACACAAAATGCTATAAAGTTACAAACTGACAAAATAGATTTATGGGCCTCTGGATCTGATCTTGCGCCATGGATTTCTAAAAAAGAAAATGCTGGAAAAATAACACCTGTATTTACCTTTAAAAAGGTTGAAATGTATGCTGCATTTAATAAAAATACAGATGACTCTATTATTAAAAAACTGAATGATATTATTGCTAGCATGCGCAAGAGTGGTGAAATTAAAAAAATAAATAGTAGATATAGATAAATAATTATTTATTTTTAGAGAACTTTAGATTTTCGTCTTCTGTAATCTTTTTCATAATATCTCCGATGGAACCCAAAGAAGATAAAGCGGCAGTCAATATTGGTCTTTTAAGAAATGGTGAAATAAAAAAGTGAGTAGGTAGAAGCACAGTGTTACCACTGTGCAACCCCATTAGAACCGTACTTGCCCAATTAAGGCATACGGCTCCTTCATTAGCACCGCTTATAAGCACTCGAGTTAAAGATAAGGCTATGCCGA